>CALRCK010000003.1:0-187984 GCA_943354605.1 Candidatus Uhrbacteria bacterium
GGCAATGGGAGCAACTTTCCTGCCTGCGCCTCCACCAATGGCCGGATGTCGTCCTTCGCCGACTTTGGCGCGGGAATACTAATAATAGCGTGAAACACGCTCTGTGCCGGCAACGATGCAACAGCTTTCGTCGCCTTCATGCCGCTTGCCTTCATAATCCCACGCAACACTTCGGCGAGCTTCTTTGGTTCATCAATGGAAAGCGCAGAAGCGTCACCACCAAAGGGGATATCCGCATATCCGTATGTCACCAAACGAATTCTGCCAGCGTCAGGCGCAAGCTCCACCACTTTCACACCCGTGGTGCCCAGATCCACACCAAGCAATGCCTGCGAAACTTCCTCTTTTTTTGTTCCAAACATATAAGACAAGTATAGCACCCCGGTCAAAGTCGGACTTTGACCCTAAAAAATGCGCCTTTATTCAAGATAGAGAGAATTGTCATGGTCAAAGTCGGACTTTGACCTTCTCTGTGGAATCCAATCTCGAACGAAATCGAAATACTGTTCGGGCCCTATCATCGACGTCAAGAGAGATCCATGTACAACAGGATCGCTAACCTCTCCGACGTAATGACGCAAGCTCGACCAAGGATAGGCCAAGAGTTTCAGCATATTTCTCTCCGATATAGGGAGAAGATCGATGGGATTCAAATGAATGTATCGGCCTACATGAAGAAACTGCTCATCGTCTTCTATAAGAACTGATTTGTATCCCGACTCGAAAAGGACACCTGTCCGCTGATATTTTCGATTAAAATATTTTGTGTAGCCCGTACCGAGACGGTGCATAAATCTCGCTATGCCATCGTCACAGTGCTGTTGCAACAAAAGATGGATATGATTACCCATCAGCGCATACGTAATAATCGAAACAAGTGGATTCCTCGCTTGCAACGGATGACTTCCGTCACGAATCAGTTCAGGCTTCTTGTGAACAACCTCGTCGTTGTTAAATACAATACATCCTCGAAGAAATCGCCTTCGATCTTCATCACAAAGAAAAACATCGCGATGCTCGGTTCCTCGATTATAGACGTGATAAAAGGATCCTCCCGAAAGTGGTGTCGTGTGCATAGGTCAAAGTCCGACTTTGTCCCTTACCGCATCCAACGTTTCGTTTACCAATGCATCGGCGGCGGCGTTTTGTTCGCGGAACACATGGGAGAATGTTACCTTCTTGAACTTTGTGCGAAGATTATGCACCTCAAGAAACCGCTTTGCGATATCGGGGTTCTTCACACGGTAAATGCCATTGATCTGCTTTACCGCGAGCTCGGAGTCGAGGCGAACATCCACTTCCTCATACCCAAGATCGAGCGCCTTTTGCAAACCAATAATGATACCCGTGTATTCGGCTTGATTGTTCGTATTGATGCCGATGTACTTTTCCGCGTCAGCAATGCGCTCGCCCTGCTCGCCGCTGTCCGATAGCGCAAAGAGCACCGCAGCACCAGCGGCAGGCCCCGGGTTTCCTCGACTTCCCCCGTCCGCATACATTCTCACTTTTTTCATAATCGGATATCTACAATTCTGCATTGTACATCCTTCCGTCCGTTCCATTCGTTGACGCCTGGCTCGTAGGCAATATCAACCTGCCGCCCACGGACAAGCTCCTTCGCCTTATCACCCATACCAAAACCAACCATCTTGCACACCTTTCCAGCGTCGTCGAGAACAGTGAGCCGAAGATGCGTTCCCGTTGATCCCATCGTTTCCGCAATCATCACCGTCAATTTGAGCGCAGCAAATACCGGCGGACGATTCCCTTCGCCAAACGGCGCGCAGGCATTCAGTTCGCCGATACTCTCAATCGTAAACGTCGACGGCGCCACAATCGCATCAATCGGAAGCGTCACCGATGGCCCATCAGCTCCAAACTTCAATCGCGCAAACGTATTCATCTGCTTTCGGAATTCGTGAACATCGTCCATCGTTCGCACGGAAAGTCCGCACGCTTGGGGGTGCCCACCTTTTTTGATGAAAAGATCGCCACATGCATTCATCGCCTCCACGAGATGTAATCCACCGGCGGTACGACCGCTCCCAACGTAATGATCCCCAACTTTCGTTAACGCAAATGCCGGCATCGCAAAATCGTTGACGAGACGCCCGGCGATGAGGCCGACGATTCCCGGCAACCACGAATCGCTCGCAACAACCAACACATTGCACTGGTCGTCGATCATGCTCCTCGCGATCTGTTCCGCCTCTTTATACGAATCTTTAAAAATCGATTGCCGCTCTTTATTGAGCGCCTCAAGTTTTGTTGCAGCAACCTCGGCAGCCTCTACCGTTTGCGCAGTAAGCGTGTCGAATGCAAGTTTTGCACTCGACAATCGGCCAGCGGCGTTCAATCGAGGGCCGATGCGGAATCCGATCGCGGTCGTGTCGATGGCGCCCAGATCGGTGCCAGACATCGTGAGTATTGCGCGAAGCCCGGGTCGGCGCGTCTTGTTTAAAACTTGCAACCCGAATGTTTCAAGCACGCGATTTTCGCCCAGAATAGGCATCACGTCGGTCACCGTTGCTACGGCAACAAGGTCGAGAAACCATTTCTCGTACCCTTCAGGAATGTCCGCTCCTCGATTCCGAGCCTCATGAATGAGCGCCGACGCAAATTTGAACGCAACGCCGGTCCCACACAATGTTTTGTTTGCATACGTCTCCCCCGGCGCCAACGGATGCAGCACCATGGCGTGCCAAGGAAAATGCGTCCCCATTTGGTGGTGATCACAAACCACGACTTCGATTCCCGCTTCAAACGCGCGGTCGAGCTCGAGTCCATTCGCAATACCGCAGTCCACCGTGACGAGGAGTTTCTTTTTCTTTTCAATGAAGCGATCAATCGTGTGCATCGCAACGCCGTATCCATCCTTCTCGCGGTCTGGAAGAAACACTTCGACGGTAAAGTCAAAACCGAGTTTTGACGTTATGTACCGCAACGCCTCAAACAACAGCGCGGATCCCGAAACACCGTCCGCATCGTAATCGCCATGAATCACCATGGCATCGCCACGCTCCAGCGCACCAAACATCGCCGCAACGGCTTTTTTCATTTGCGTAAAATCGAACGGTGAGTGCGTGTCGCGTTCCCAGCTTGGTGCCAAAAAATGCTCACGGTGTTCTACTGCGACTCCTCGATTCACTAAAAGTTGCGAAACAAGGTTGTCCTCGCTCCGCTGCGCAATGTTCCATGCAATCGTTGCCACACTAATATCCCAAGCGACTCATCGATGCCAACATCGATACCATCACCAACAATGCAACAACCGCCCAGAATTTCTTTGCCTGTTTTGTATTGAATTTCATGGCCACAGCGTAACAACGATCCGTGAATGCGTCATGAGGAGGTGGGGATGAATACTGGATGGAACTAAATCTAAACCTTCGAATGGGTTGGGAATGGGAGACGGCGAATACCGTCATCGACGACGCTCGACGAGCCTGAGTTGGGCGAGGAGAGTGTGGGGGTATTCGATTCCAAACAGGGCGTTTTCCAAACGCAACCGGGTTGCGTTATGAAATCGTTGGTCGATTTTGACGATCTGCGAGGCTGGCAATAGTGCTACCTACAGTCATCGATCGTACATTTTCGAAATCGGTTTCACTTTATCTCGATTTCAGGCTCAGATCATTTCTTGTTGCACAGTTTAAAAACCCCAAAATTCGAAGGCACGACTTTTTGTCGCAGTACCCCGTACTCCCGGCCACACGCCTCCCGCCCTCACCCCTTCAAAGGTTCAGTTCAGATTACCGCTTCAACACCTTCATATACGCCTCGCTGGGAATATCGACGGATCCAACACCCATCGCAAGCATCTTCTTCTTTCCCTTCTTCTGCTTCTCCAAGAGCTTCAGCTTGCGTGTTGCGTCGCCACCATACAATCCTGCGGTCACGTCTTTTCGCATCGCGGAGATTCGTTCGCCAGCAACCACTTTTCCACCAATCATCGCCTGGAGTTTGATGACGAACTGCTGACGAGGAATGCTGTCTTTCAAAATTTCCAACACGCGACGGCCAACGCGCTCTGCTTCGTTTCTATAGACAATCATCGCAAATGCATCCACGTTGTCGTCGGCAACAGAAATATCCAAGCGACACACATCAGCTTCGCGATACACAAACACATCGTAGCTCATCGACGCATAGCCGCTCGACGCACCCTTCAACTTGTCGTTAAAATCCACGATGATCGCGGAGAGCGGAAGTTCATAGTGAATCAATGCACGACCTTCAGAAAGATAGTCCGTGTTGATGTAAATGCCACGACGATCTTGCGCGAGCGACATGACGTTGCCGATCGAGTCGACCGGCGTAATAATGTCCACCTTTGCCCATGGTTCGTCGATATGGTCGATGAAACTTGGATCCGGCAAATCCAGTGCGCTTTTCACAATTTCGAATTCCCCATTCTTCGCGTTGGAACGATAGACGTGATACGCCACGCTTGGAAGTGTGACAACGAGATCGATGGTGAATTCGCGGCTCAATCGCTCCTTCAAAATCTCCAGGTGAAGCATGCCAAGGAATCCACATCGGAATCCGTAGCCAAGGGCTGGCGAATGTTCAGGTTCGAACACGAGCGCAGCGTCGTTGAGTTTCAACCGGTCCATCGCGTCACGAAGCGCACCATATTCGTCGCCCTGTGCAGGAAAAATTCCCGCGAACACCATTGGACGAACTTCTCGGTACCCCGACAATGCTTCCACCGGGGTTGTCACTGGAGCAACGGTCATCGTGTCTCCAACACGACACGCACGAATATCCTTCAGGCCGGTGACGATGTAGCCGATCTGACCAGTTTCGAGCTCATCCAGCGGCGAAAACTTTGGTGTAAGCGCGCCAAGCTCCAGCACTTCGCCGTCGGCATCCGTTGCGAGCAGCTTCAGCTTGTCGCGTTTGCGGAATATTCCGTCCATCACGCGAACGTATGCCACAACACCTTTGTAATCGTCGTACGCCGAATCGAAAATCACGGCACGCGGTGGTTTTGTTTCGGAACCTTCTGGCGACGGCACGCGGTCGATCACCGCGTCGAGCAATTCGCGAACACCTGCGCCAGTTTTTCCTGACACTTCCAAAATCGAATCCGGATCGCAGCCCAAAAGCTTCACCAGCTCGGCTTTGCGCGTTGGCACGTCAGCCGCCGGAAGATCGATTTTGTTCAAGACCGGAATGATCTCAAGATTTTCTTCAACGGCAAGATAGAGGTTCGCGATAGTTTGCGCCTGCACGCCCTGTGTGGCGTCAACCAACAGCACCGCACCGTTCACCGATGCGAGTGATCGGCTCACCTCGTAGTTAAAGTCGATATGGCCCGGAGTGTCGATGAGGTTCAACGTGTAGTCGATATTGTCTTTATTCCACACCATCCGCGCCGGAGCGAGTTTGATGGTAATGCCACGCTCGCGCTCAATGTCCATGGAATCGAGCACCTGATCCTTCATGACCCGTTTGTCGATGGTGCCAGTCACCTCCAAAAGTCGGTCCGAAAGCGTGGACTTTCCGTGGTCGATATGGGCAATAATGCAGAAATTACGGATGTTTTTCTGTGGGACAGGCATAGGCAGGCAGTAGGAAGTTGGCAGTTGGGAGTAGCTGAATTCAGTTTGGTCAGATTGTACCCTCACTTCCCCCTACTGCCTACTCCCCGCTCACTACTGCCTTGTTTGCTCTTTTTCAAATTTTCTGCTAATATTAGGTACTTCCTCTGCTGGCTGCGCCAAGCAAAGGAACTCAAAACACCATTCACCCGGAGGCTGCCATGGGCCGCCTGCGTTCCGCAAATCTTCGCAACCTTCAGGCCAAACGCGAAGGAAGGGGCTATGCCCACACCTTCCGTCAGCCCAACCCTCCACCGCCCGTCCTCGTCGCTCAGGAGTTCGTCGGCCTCAAACCGTCGGGAACGACGATCATCCAACTCTCCAGATCGGCCAACGGCGAACGGACGATTCTCGCTCAACGAGTCATCGAACAATTCCTCGGCCACACGCCAGAGCAGGGCCGGCCCGATGAGTATCTCGCCCTGGAGACGGCAACCGCCTTCTTCCTGGCCACCATCGCCGTTCGCGCCGGCATGAGGCAGCGCGGCCGGAACAATGGGGACGAGAAGGTGCTGCGCGACATGCAGAACATCCTCGTGAACTGCATCACGCGTGAAAACGCCCGTGGTGTGGCGGTCATGATGCGCTCCATCACAACGGACCACCTCGGCGCCATCGCGGACGACCGCCGAGCCACCGCCCGACCGGTCATGCAGCGCATCCTGGCGCACGGGTTCGTTGCCGTTGTTCCAGAGATTCGCATCATGGAACGCGATGTTCTGGTGGTGGCAACCGTGTACCGCGACGACTCGTACGGCGGATGGGCCACGGTGACGAACATGAGGATTCCAAGCAGAACTCTGGTTCCGCCAAGGCCTCTCGTGCTCGTCTCCCGCCCCCTGCCCCGTCCGTTCGACTGGACACCCGGTCAGGAACGGAACGTCTCGTACATGGACGGCGGCGCTCCGGTCTTCATCGATCCGAGTTTCATCCGCTGACAGAACGCGCAACGGCCCGGCCTCCCAACACGTGGGAGCCGGGCCGTTCGTCGTTAGTTGCCGGATGCTGCGCGGCATTCGTCCTCCAGCGCTGCAAGAGCGACGAGCACGAGAAGCATCCGATGTGCGGTGTCCAAGTTGTGGCCATGCGCCACCCAGCCGCTGGCGTCCGTTTGCGGGATATCCATGCTCGACACACCAACACACGCGCAGTCGTCGCCAACCAACAGGTGCAGCGTGCCGTTGTGGCACGACGCACCGTGGGTAAGCGGGATGTGATTGCCGCCCTTCACCGTTCGCTCCGCGCGAAGCATAGCGCTTGAGACCCGCCGAAACATCTCCGGGGATCCGCAACGAATGAACGCGGCGAACACCGGCGATGCCACGAGCGCGATGTCGGTTGCGCGAAAGCGGAGAAGGAGCGCATCGATCCACGCGAGCTGCACACCACCATCGCCGCGCAACTCCGAGAGATCCACGGAATGCAACGCTTCGACCGCTTGCCGAAGTGCAGCGAGCGCGATGAGCGTGTTCCTCCACTCCATCGAACCGGAATGCGTCACAGGAATCCGGAGCGTCACCCGGTCCTCGCGCCGCTCAAGTCCGTTGTCCCAGAATTCGATGCCACCATGCGTGACCGCGTCCACCAACGCCCAGGCCCGCAACGTCCACGTCACGAGAATCGCGTGGCCATCGGCCATCAACGACATCGTCGTCACCCGCGGAGCATTCTGTTCCAACATACACGGCTGAAAGACCATGATTCACCCCCAAAAAAGTTTAGCATGAAATCACCCCGCTCCCAATCAGCTCCTCCCCGTCGTAAAACGCGATGAATTGACCGGGGGCGACGGCGCGCTGAGGAACGTTAAAATGTACAGAAACAGAAGGGGTCAGGTCTTGCTTTTGACGATATTGCACAACACACTCGGCGAGCGGCTGACGATATCGAATCCGTGCCGTGATGTGTTTGCGAACAATGCGTTCGAGAGCTCCAGGAATCGTTTCACTAAGATGTGTTGCGATCAAATCGGATCGGAACAGCGCCGGATCATCTGCGCCAACGGCAACAACAACTTCGTTCGTTTCTGGCCGCCGATCAACGACGTACAACGGCGTGCCACCACCAATGCCGAGGCCACCGCGCTGACCGATGGTGTAAAACTCGAATCCGCGGTGCTGACCGAGAATTTTTCCGTCGGTCGTTACAATGTTTCCATCGTGCGACGGAATGCGCGCCTCAAGAAACTGTTGCATATCTACTTGGCCGACGAAACAAATGCCTTGGCTATCCTTTTTCTCCGCAACCGGAAGTTTGTGTTCGCGAGCGACTTCCCGAACGCGAGATTTCTGCAAATCGCCGATCGGGAAAAGCGATCGCTTCAGTTGATCTTGATTCAGCTGGCACAAAAAATACGTTTGATCTTTGTTTTCATCGAGACCAACGAGAAGATGCGCGGTGCCTTCTGTGTCATCGATTCTCCGTGCGTAATGACCGGTCGCAATGAAATCGCAACCGAGGCGATCGGCTTCTTTTAAAAAGAGATCGAACTTCATGTACTTGTTGCAGAGCACATCCGGATTCGGCGTGCGACCAGCCTTATACTCATCAATCATGTACTCGTACACTTTCGATCGATACTGCTCCTCGAAATCAAACGTGTAGAATTTCAAACCGAGTTGCCCGGCAACACGCATGGCATCTCGCCGCTCACGTCGCCACTCGCACTCCTCGCCGTCGTCGTTCGTGCTCCAGTTCTTCATGAACCCACCAATCACCTCGTAGCCTTGCTCCAACAACAATACCGCCGACACACTGCTGTCGACGCCGCCAGACATGCCGAGAAGAACTTTTTTTGGCATACGATTCACAAAGACTGACTTCCGTCATTCTGAGCGCTAGCGAAGAATCTCCGTAGGGATCGGGGCTCAGATCCTTCGCGCTGCTCAGGATGACTGACGTATTGTACTTCACTAAAAACTATTGGATCCGGTTCCGCGACCACAGTAATCCGCTCTTTCGTCACTGGCTGATCGAAACTGAGCGATCGTGCCATGAGTGCGAGCGCTGTTGATCCGTTTGAAAGTTGAATCGCTGCCTTCGCACCGTATTTCATGTCGCCCACGATCGGTGATCCGATCGACTGCATCGCCACACGAATTTGGTGTGAACGACCGGTCTTTGGTTTCACTTCGATGAGCATGCGATCACCATCGAGCTTCTTGATCACCTTCCATGCGGTTTCTGCGTACTGCGATCCTAAAACTTCGTGATCGAACGCCTTCGTGGTGTTATTCGTTTCATCTTTGACGAGCCACTGTTTCACGATTCCTGAATCTCCGACCGCGCGATTCGATGCCTCAACAACCGCCCAGTAGGTCTTTTCAACGGTGTGCGTTCGGAACTGTTCAGAAAGCCGCGCTGATCCTTTACTCGTTTTTCCAAAAATCACGACACCACCAACCGGCCGGTCGAGGCGATGAATCAGGCCGAGAAAGACATTCCCCGGCTTGTCGTCGCGCTGTTTCAAAAAATACCGCACTTCATTCATGAGCGTAGCATCCCCGGTGTCGTCTGCCTGCACTAACATTCCGTGCGGTTTTTGCACAGCAATAACGTGATTGTCTTCGTAAAGGATTGGCACCATAGATTGCAAAAAGTCACTGAATAGTCTAACATCTTCAAGCCCCAAGGAGAACCCCGTGACCCATCACACGACCCGTCCCATCCTCACCGACCGCGACCGCCGCGCCACCATCCACCCCCGTTTCGTCCCGCTTCGGTGCGACAAGTGCGAGCACCCGCTCCGCGGCTGGCAGGAGGGGAAGGACGACTGGAATCAGTTCACCTGCAGCAACCCAGACACGCCGCACCCGCGGTGGATCCAGTCGCCGCCCGTCGCGTACGCCATCCTGCTGGACGAGTTCGGCGACACGTACATCGTGAAGCGCGGTATTCCACCGGCCGTTGGTGGCTGGTGCTTCCCCGGCGGATACGTGGACTACGGCGAAACCGCCGAGGAGACCATCATCCACGAGACGCTCGGCGAAGCCTGCATCCGCATCAAGGGAAAGAAGGCCTACTACCTGGGCCAGTGGTTCGAACCTGGCCCAGGCGTGACGGTGATCGCGTTCCTCGTTCATATGCGACGCGAAGACGTGGACAGCTTCTTCCCAAACACCGAAGCGACGCAACGGAAGGCCCTGAGCTTCTGGGACATGGACCCGACGACGCTCGCGTTCAACGGCAATCGGCTCGCGCTCGCCGCCGCACGCAAGGTGGTGGTCCGCCACAGCCACGAAGACTCCTACGAACATCCATAGACGATTACGACAACAACCCACGACGCCGCCTTCCAGTACGACCTGGCAGGCGGCGTTGGTCGTTTTTAAACGCAAAGTGCGCTGCGTTTCGGGCGTTCCCCGAACCACAGCGCACCGTCCTGCGTCACCGTTGGTCACCCGTGAAGGAACTCGTCCGGAACGTCGTCCGCCTCGAACGCCAGATCTTCGATAGTGATCACCTCGGCGCTGAGCGTGCCACGCATGCAACTCACACAGAGAACGCGATCCGCAACGCGAGGCGTGCGGTAGTACGTTATCGTGCGATGCGCTTCCGGCTCATCGTTGAACCCGTCGATGGGATCGAGCACCACCGTGAACGATCGAGTTCCGGCGGCGAGCGTCACGACATGGCTCCATTCAACGCCGTCTTGAGCGTGGATCCGCTCCACGAGAGCCTGCACGTCGTCCCACAAGTCGAAGATGTTCCCGGCCGGAACGTCCAGGGGGAAATTGAGAACGACTACCGCCGGCATCGGACGTCTCCAACGGATCCGTACACCGCACGAACTTCGGCCTGCTCTCGGCGGGCCAAGCACACCCAGCACGGATCGTGAACGTCAGGGGCACTGAGGTATTCGCCCACGCCGCACGTGTGGCACCGCGCCACGGAAAGCGCCTTTGCTCGAGCCACGAACGCTGGCGACGGAACCTCGCGATCCCCCACGATGGCGATGAGCCCGATGGAGAGAGCGCTCTCGTACACGTTCAGCATCGTCACCCCAACGATCGGTCGCGGAGCGAGGCCGGCGTCGATATCCAGACGGAAAGCCACGAACCGGCCAGTGCCGCTCACAACGTAGGTCTTCTCAAACGCGAGCATGAGCCAGCGGAGCCGACCGATCTGCGGGCGAGGAACGAACCCCGGCGGAGCGTCGACCTCCAAGAAAGAACCCGAAATACCAGGAACCACATGCGAACCAGCGTGCATCCCTTATCCTCCTATAGTGAAAGGGAACGGACAGTATACATGAAAACGAAAAAACCGCAAATATTTGGCTAATACTCGCGACCTTTCTCTTACAGCGCCGCAGCTTTTTCCACAGAAATCGTTCCGCCTTTGTGATACACCACGGTATCACGACGGCCCACGTCGCCCTGCAAAATACGCTCGGCGATGAGGTTTTCTACCTTGTCCTGCAGCACACGGCGGAGTGGACGCGCGCCAAACTTTGGATCGTAGCCTTGTTGCGCCAGTTCGTGCACCGCGTCGTCGTCGATCTGAAAGTTTAAACCTTTCGCTTTCAGCCGCTCCTCAATCTTCGCAATCATCAAATACGTGATTGCTGCAACGTCGTCTTGTGTGAGAGGCGAGAACACGATCACGTCGTCGAAACGGTTCAAGAATTCCGGGCGATACACTTGGCGAAGCTGGTTCTCCGTCAACTCCGATTTGATCGCTGCGAGATCGGTTCCCTTTTGCACTTCGTCTTGAATGAACTGCGTGCCGGCGTTTGATGTGGCGATGAGAATAACATTCGTGAAATCAATCGTGCGGCCGAGGCCGTCGGTGAGTCGTCCGTCGTCCATCACCTGCAAGAACAAGTTCAAAATATCTGAGTGAGCCTTTTCAAGTTCATCAAGGAGCAACAGCGTGAACGGTGTTTTACGAATCGCCTCGGTGAGCAATCCCGCCTGACCATTGCCGCCAATCAACCGCGCGACAGATGCTTGATCTTGATATTCCGACATATCAAAGCGCACCATCGCGTTTTCGCTACCGAAATACACTTCCGATGTCGTTTTCGCGAGTTCCGTCTTTCCCACACCCGTTGGACCAAGGAACAAAAAGTTCGCAATCGGCCGGCTCCCCGATCGGAGCTCTGTTCGTGCGCGACGAAGCGCCGACGATACTGATGTAATCGCAGCTTCCTGACCAATGACGCGTTCGTGCAATCGTGATTCGAGTTGCAACAACTTCTGACTTTCGTCTTGCGAGATAGACGTGACCGGAACCTTCGATTGTTCCGAGACTCGCGCTGCAATGTCTTCCCGCGTTACCCAAACCAAGCCTTGCGTTCGCGGACGTTTCCCAACGTCGAGCGCAGCTTCACGAGCCACGGAAAGCGCCGACGTTGGCAGCACGATGTCGTGCAAATATCGCGCAGCAAGATCAACGCATGCCGCAACGGCGTGATACGTAAACACGACGGTGTTCTGATTTTCAATTCCACCGATGTGGGATTCGAGAATACGAATTGCAAGATTCCGATCTGGTTCGTCAATAGCGATCCGCTGCAGCTTCGGACCGAGGCTCGATCGCTCCAGCTTCTCGGTATATCCACCCGGCGTCGCGGTCGCAATCACGAACGTGTAGCCCTTCTCCAATTCGCCAGCAAGAATAGACGAAAGGTCGATCGATCCACCAACACCAACGAGCTCGTGGATGTTCTCGATGACGAGCACAATGTTTCCGCTCGCCGCAACTTCGGACAGCGCGTATAAAAACCGTTCCTCCGCGCCATTTCCGCCCTCAGCACTGACGATGTGCGCAACGTTCATGCGAAGCAATCGCTTGTCTTTCAAAATATCTGGAACACGCTCCTCAACCATCAACTGCGCGAGCCCTTCAATGACTGCACCCTTTCCAACACCCGGACTGCCGACGAGCACCACGCTCTGATTTCCACCTTCAATCGATCGGAGCAGTGCCTTCATTTCTATGTCGCGGTCCACACAGAACTCTGACCGGCCATACACCGCATTCTTCGTCAGATCGTCGGTGACATTGTTCAAGAACGGTGTTGCCACGGCTGTGTATGCGCGGTCCATGTTTCCCGTTGGTTTGAATCCTGCCGCTTTGCGGAAATCTTGATATCGACGATGCAGCGCGTCCTGAATGCGCAACCACGCAATGGTGTTCATCGTCGCGTCGCGATCTGCACCAACCGCAAACATCACTTCCTGCAAAAACGGGTCTGCATCGTACGCGGCAGCAAAGCATTCAAGACCAGACACGTGCTCCGATCCGAGTGTCGCGGCGCTAAAGAACGCGTCGCGCACAATACCGATCGCTGCAGCTCCGAACGACGTCTCCCCTGTTGGCAACGCCGTCATCTTTCGACGAAGCGGATCGATAACGGATGCAAGGCTGATGCCGAGCCGAGCGAAGAGCACACGAACATCCCGATCTGCCGTGGACGCTGCAAAAATGTGCATCGCAGTGACATCGGCATGATTGGACTTCTTTGCTAATTCATACGCCTCCTCAAAAAGCACCACGGTATCTGGGGCCATCGCGCTAAAGATTCCGTGTTTACGACTTGCCGCGCCGAGCGATGGGATAGACGATTTTTCCGGTGCACCATTACGCGATTTGGAAATCGCAACCGTCGCATCGGCAATCACCCGCGTTTTGTACCACGCATAACAGAACGAAAGGACGCCGAACCAGAATGCAAAAAGATCGCCGTGCGGGGTAAGCCAAAAGTCGGAATCGAGTGCATCGGTTGCGTGAGCGGTGACGATTCCGATCGCAAATGCGATAAACGAAACAAGTGCAACACCAACCCCGATCCATCGAAGCGTCTTCGCGATGCCGTGCATGCGCTTTCGGTACGCAATCGCGTCGGCGTCCATCACGCCGTCCCAATACCAAAACGTTCCGTCAATCAGCACGCCGGGAATACCGGAAGTCTGCGCCTCGCTTTCTTGAATAAGAGAAAGATCAAGGCTCATAGCGCGAAAATTGATGTTGCGTGGAAAAGAATGAACGCAACGGCGATTCCGGGGAGGGCGACGTACAACGCAAAGATGCCGAATATGATACATGCAACAACGATGGTGACGAATCCGCGACCCACCACATTCACCAATCGCATGAACACGCTAATGATTCTGCTTTGCCAGTCGTACCGGCCAAACATTGGCACAAAAATATTCTTCGCCCATGTCATCACCCCAAGGCTTCGAGCATACCCCTGCACAAACTCTGCCGCATATGTTGCAGCGCGAACCAATCCCCTTCCGTACCACCACGCGGGAAAACGCAAAACATCACCGCCCAGCTCCCAAAGCAATCCCGCCGCGTTACCCCCTTGTGCGCCTTGCATATTTGCCATTGTAACACAAAAGGACTCCCCCATTTTGTCTATTTTCGGCTTGCATCGTCGCAAATTCGCTCAACGTACCAAGAAGTACGTCTCGCGAACTTTGCTCCTTGCGCACCGAAACTAGCCTAAAATGAGAAAGCCCTTATCGATTCTCTACTTCATCCCAATGTACGCGCTCGCTTCCTTATCCAGAAGCAAAACAAGCGAAATGATTGGCAATAACGAAAGTGCGCCACCGCCGCAAACGATTTGTACAATCAACGACACAAATGCGGCCGTCGCCCAACCTTCCTTCCTCACCGCAATGGCGTTGAGCACAATCCAAGGCAAACCAACAGTAACCGCAACGGCGACACAAAACAGCACAATGCCGAAAATAATCGGCAACATCGGCATGGAGCTACCTTCGGACATCAAGAAAAACACACCAAACAAGCCGCCAATCGCCAAGAAGAGCAACGGAACCGCCATCTGAATAATCGTCAGCGTCCGCACGATGCTGATGCGTTTTGCAAGGGTCATACATTATTCCTTTTTAAAGCTCACCTTAAATACCGGCGCCCACTTTACGTTCATGTCGTCAACAATCTCCACTGGCTGTTGCTGCACATACATGTTCAGCGCGATGTCTGCTAACAAAATTGTATCAGATTGGATATCCACCTTCAGCTCCTCGATCTTTCCGGTGTCTGCGTCACGTCCGCGAGCCTCGTTCTCAATACTCTTCTTTTCCGCCTTCAATGTTTCAATCTTCTCCAAAATCTCCATGTAATGCGCGTTGTTCCGCAACTCATCCTGGAACGACCGCACCATTTCCCGCTTCTCCTTCTTCTTTTTCATTAAACGGCTGTGGACGTCCTGCAACTTTGGCATAATTCGAGTTCAAAGAAGTATAAATTCCAAATCCCATTCGGTCATTCCGAGCGTAGGCGAGGAATCTCCGTAGGTGATCCGGATAACCTGCGAGAGACCCTTCACTTCGTTCAGGGTGACGTATCCCGAGATTCAAGCGTCAATATCGTACCACGCTCACGGCTTCATCTCATCTGCCGTATCGAGAATCATCCGTTTTGTGAATCCTCCACGTTTTTCGGCGCGCTCCTGTTTTGCCTTGAGAACATCATCGAATGTGAGCCCCTTCGCCTGCGCCATCGCATCGATAACTTCGAGGACATCCGAAAACTCAGTAAGCGACGGATTCGCGAGCGTCTCCGCAACCTCTTCCGATAGCTTTTCCCGAAGCAACCGATCGTATTCCTCCTGGTCAGCAATATGCCACGTGGCCGCTTCGCCACGACCGATAATGATCTCAGGCACCCGATCTCGGACAAGCTTTCCAAACAACAATGTTTTCGTCATAAACTTTCGATGATACGAAATCGTGGGATCGATTCTCCGTTCACCTCAACTCGCTCCTCGAACATCGCACGCGGACGAATCCACAAACTCGGTTCACCGTCGAGATGCTTATAAACGACGAATTCTTCCATTGACTCAGAGTGCTTCGCGACTCCAATAACCTCATATTTCCCGCCCTTGAAATGCTCGTAAATTCCTGGGGCAATCATATGCCGCCATCCTACCAAAAGACTGCCCGGTTGGCAGTCTTTTATCCTCAGCTATTTCTCAACATTGATCGTAATATCTCGCGTCATTGGCTGAACTACCTTCATGCTGGCGACGATGTGGTCCCAGTATGGAGATTCGAGATTTTCCCAACGATGCACATTGACGGTGATACCATCGGACGAGAAATTCATTTCTGGCGTTGACTGAGGATTCTCGGCGGTTGGGCAAATGAGATACGCGTTCCCCGCACCAGGATCGAGCGTACACGCCGCTGGAATTTCGAAACTCACAATTCCCCCAATCGTCACCGTTTGCCACGACTCCACACCCGGAGCTTCGGTACCAATCGGCAGCACCACGTCGTCGCTTACCCCAGCGAATCGCATGGACACTACGGTAATCACCACCGCAACCGCCATCGTCAGCACCCCGTACACGAATCCCTTCCACACTGGAGAAAGCTTGTTCATATAAGACAGCGTAGCACGATTATTCAAACTTCCCCATTGATCGAATTTGGCTCACGCCTTCCAAAATTATCTCTTTCATGTTCGGAAGCAGTGGTAACGCATCAATCTCCTTGATCGCGATCCATTCTGGAGTTCCCTCGGGGGATGCCTGAATTTCTCCCTCGTAATGTGAGCACATGAAAACTCGCACAGAGAATTCCTTCGCACCATCTTTTCGTTGAATCAGCGCGCGCCACTCTTTTGGCATCAACACCAAATCCGCAGCATCAACAACCAATCCCGTCTCTTCACGCAACTCCCGAATCGCAGCATCAACAAGCGTCTCCCCCTCGTCCAGCCTGCCCGCAGGAATACCATACGCCCCATTCATATGCCCCGCAGCCTCCCCATGCCGGACAAGCAGGACATTTCCATTCCGAATAATCAGAACACCGACTGACGGAATTACATTCGTCATATTATTTGAGTACTCTCCACGCTCCATATTTTCCCGCAGCCCAGGCCCAACCACGTTCGCCGTATTCCGCCGGAGTAATGAATAAAAGGTCTTGCAATATTCCGATAAGGACACCGAGAAATAACGCACAGATCGCTACCGCGATAGGAATGTACCAATCTGACTTCTTCCGCCAAAGCACAAATACTGCAATGACCGATAGGAAGATTACTCCAAACCAAATGAGTGATGCGGCGAAAGCTATACTAAAAATACCTCCCTGCGTTGTTGCGCCGGTTGCGCCGTCAAAGATGATGTACGCCCACAGACCGAGAAGAAAATATCCCGCGCACAGTAGGATTTGGGATATTTTCTTCATACGGAATTTATTTCCCATGACACTTCTTGAACTTCTTTCCACTTCCACAATGACATGGCTCGTTTGGACGAGGGTCCTTTGATGTGACGCTCTGGATCCCCGCCTGCGCGGGGATGACGGAGTCTGAAGGAATAGTGGCAGGATTCGATTCCTTCTTTTCTGCAGGCACATCAATCACTGTTGTTCCGCCGGAGGATTGTTGGGAGAGGAATTGAACGGCGTTGCGCATGAGCTGAGGAGCAGCTTCGAAGACGGCTTTTGCAGCGAGCTGTTGATCAATAATCTTGAAGAGGTTGTACGCCACTTCGCGGCCGAGTTCGGAGCGCATCGTGTTGTAGAGGCGGTAAGACTCGCGTTTGTATTCCACCAGCGGATCACGTTGAGCGTAGCCTTGAAGGCCGATAGTGCGGCGCAGGTACGTCATGTCATCAAGATGCTGCATCCAAAGTGTGTCGTTGGCGCGCAGCAAAATATTGCGTTCAAGCGCCATGAGATGTTTTGCATCGCCGAATTTTTCTACGGCACCGTCGTATGCGCGGCGAATCGCGCCGTTCACAATTTCAATGACGTGGCTACGCTGATGTGCGAGCTTTTCTTTATCAATGGAAAGCACCGAAAGCTCTTCACGAATCGCGGAAGACTCTGCGTCTTCGAGCTTCACGATTGCGCTCAAGCTCTCCACAATTTCCTGCGGATCCCAATCCGGCTTGCCCGTCGCCTCATCCTCAACGAAATCTTTTGGCACGTCGGCCTCTGCTTTGCTCGTATGGAAAAACACCACACGCTCAATTTCCTTTTCAATAATGGAATGGACGAGCTCATGCGCCTTTGCTTCGCTCTTCATCACTTCTTTACGCTCGTTGTACACGGCGGTGCGATGCTTGTTCAGCACGTCGTCGTATTCCAACACGTGCTTGCGGGTATCAAAGTGATGTCCTTCCACGCGTTGCTGAGACTTTTCGAGCGCACGCGTCACCATCTTGCTTTCGATTGGCGTGGAGTCGTCAATGCCAAGTTTGTCCATCATCCCCTTCACGCGATCACTCCCGAAGATACGCATCAAATCGTCGTCGAGTGACACAAAGAATTGCGTGCTGCCCGGATCACCCTGACGGCCAGCGCGTCCGCGAAGCTGATTGTCGATGCGGCGCGATTCGTGGCGCTCGGTGCCGATCACGTGCAACCCGCCAAGTTTCTTCACATCCTCTGCCATTGCCGCATCCACCGGGTTTCCACCAAGCAAAATGTCCACGCCACGACCAGCCATGTTCGTTGCGAGAGTGACGGCACCCTTCCGACCAGCCTGCGCGATAATTTCACCTTCACGCTCGTGATTCTTTGCGTTCAACGTGTTGTGAACAATTCCCGCAGCAGTTAAAAACTTCGAAAGCGCCTCATTCTTCTCAATGGAAACGGTTCCGATGAGAACTGGTTGTCCGATTTCATTTAGGCGCTTCACCTCCTCAACCACCGCCATCCACTTCCCCATTTCATTTTTGTAAATACGGTCCGGCAAATCTTTACGTTTTGCTTCGTGGTTCGTTGGAATGGTGACGACGTCGAGCTTGTAAATCTTCGAAAACTCCTCCGCCTCTGTGGAAGCCGTTCCGGTCATGCCGGAAAGCTTTTCGTACATGCGGAAATAGTTTTGGAACGTAATCGTTGCGAGCGTCTTACTTTCACGCTGAATTTTCACGCCTTCTTTTGCTTCGATTGCTTGATGCAGACCTTCCGAATACCGGCGACCCTCCATGATGCGGCCAGTGAATTCGTCGACGATCACCACGTCGCCGCCACGAACCACGTAATCGCGATCAATCTTAAACAACGAATGCGCCTTCAACGCTTGTTCCGCATGATGCACCATGGCAAGGCCTTCCTCGTACAAATTTTTCACGTTCAGCAAACGCTCCAACTTCTGCAAACCATTTTCGGTAAACGTGGAGACGCGCATCTTTTCGTCAATGTTGAAATCTTCACCCTCAACACAATGTTTGATGACGTCGGCGAAACGATAATACAAGTCTGCCGATTCCTGTGCCGCAGCAGAAATAATCAGCGGCGTGCGGGCTTCGTCGATGAGAATGGAGTCCACCTCGTCAACAATCGCGTAGTGTAATCCGCGTTGCACCACATCCTCAGCACGGCTCGCCATGTTGTCGCGCAAGTAATCAAAACCAAACTCGTTGTTTGTTCCATATGTAATGTCTGCAGCGTACGCTTCCGATCGCGACACTGGACGAAGCGAATCCGATGCAACGTGGAATCCCGCAACCGTCTCAGCACCTTCTGCTGGAGCTTCGACCTTAAAGTCTGCGTCGTACACGTAGCCACTTTCGTGCTGAATGCATCCAACGGTTAACCCAAGCGATGCAAACACGCGGCCCATCCATACAGAGTCGCGCTTTGCCAAGTAGTCGTTCACTGTTACCAAGTGCACGCCCTTTCCGGTGAGCGCGTTCAAATACGTTGGCGCGGTTGCGGTGAGTGTCTTTCCTTCACCCGTGCGCATTTCTGCGATCGAACCGCGATGCAACGTGAGTCCGCCCATCATCTGTACATCAAAATGACGCTGCCCCAGCACACGCTTGCTCGCTTCACGAACAACAGCAAACGCCTCATGCGCCATGGAATCGAGCGATTCACCGTTTGCGAGCCGCTCGCGGAACGCTTGTGTTTTCGCCTGTAACTCGTCGGCAGAAAGCGTTTTGAGGCCATCTTCAAAGGCGGCGATTTTCTCTGCATCTTTCCTGAGATTCTTCACTATTTTTGCGTTAGGATCACCGAAAATCGTGGAAAGGGAGAAGGCCATAGATGGCCAAATTATGCCTGATCTTCGCAATTTTCACAAGGAAACAATGTTGACGAAAAGTCAAAACTTTGCTAACCTTAGCGCGCCATTCAATGGGGGCACTCTTGGACACTCTTCTCGAAATGCTTCGTCGTCTCTTCCTCGGCTGTGACATTGAAGTCAGTCAATACGATGGAAAATCTCCGGTCCCGATCGTCACGGGCAAGGGGCCCATCGAGGAGATCGGCCCCGGACCCAACCAAACCATCGTCGTGACGACGAAGTGGTTCGGGGAAATGAATCTCAAACAGGGCTCACGGGAATACGTGGCTCGCGAGCCCGTGCCGATCGTGATCAAGATGGTGGAGAACATTCAGCCTGACGGCAGCGGAAGATTGATTATTCGCGGCACCGTCAATGGAGGAGTGGTCATCATCGTCTTCTTCTCGAAGGCACGGGGGAACATGGATCCTGCAAAGGTCCGTGGAATCGACCCGAAGTTCCTCCGGCACTGAAAGTTCCTCTGGCACCGATCACGAACGCACGCCGCCTCCCCGGAAGGGTGAAGGCGGCGTTGCTTATTTATTTCACAAAATTCCGAACAACTATATCAATGACGTCATATTCTTCTTAAGTAAAACTGTTGACGAAAAGTCAAAAATTGAGCAATATTTGTGCGCCACGGAGGGCACAGTGTCTACGATTTTTCCAGTCATGCTCATCGGCCTCAGCATCGTTGCCGTTGGGGAATTCCTGCTTCTCGTCGTCATCAGCGGGCACAAATACCGCGTGGAAAAGGATCGCCTCGCGTTCCTCAGCAAACTCGTGGCCGTGGTGAACAGTCATCGCGGCATGCGTAACAGCTATGCCGCAGGAGCACGACATACCTTACTGCTGTACATCCGATCACTGTACGGAATCGAAAAAGCCGAAGCGCTGAGCGCATACATCAGTTGTATTGCGGCGGGGCACGCGTTCCCATCGGACCTCCCCTTCCTCGAGGACGAGAAGGCCGTCCGGAGCGTGATCCTCAAGCGCAGCGACGCACTCTGGAAAACGATTGCTGAAACAAGCAGTGTCAGTCAGACGTCGGCAGCGACGGCGGAAATGCTCGCATTCGCCGTTGGCATCATGCCGCCTTCCGACTTTGGCCGTCGCGAGCTGACCGCACAAGAACACAGCGCACTCTGCAGCCACTTCGGACCGCGCTCCGGCGGACCACGCGTGCCACACCCCAACGCCAACTGACGCGAACGCACGCCGCCTCCCCGGAAGGGTGAAGGCGGCGTGGTGCATTTTACCGGACCAAATTTCTCGCCACTGTATCAACATCTCCAGCGCCCATCACAATCACCACGTCATTTGGTTGAATCATTTCTCGGAGTTTTGCCTCGGCATCGATTACATCCTTCACGTAAAAACCTTCTTTCGGTGGATGTGCTGATTTCAGCACTGCATCAAGCAACGTTTTACTGGACACCGATTCGTCTCGCTCTTCTGTACGGCCGAGCACACCGTAAATTTCGGAAAGGATCAAAACGTCTGCGTCACCAAAGGATCCTGCAAAATCGGCAAAGAGTTCTTTGGTGCGATTATGCTGATGCGGTTCGAAAAGCAACACGATTCGGTTCGCCGGAAAAAATTCTCGAGCACCGTCAAGCGTTCCTTTGATCGCGGACGGATGATGGCCGTAGTCCGAAATAATCTGCGCGCCGTTGAACGATCCAACGCGTTCAAATCGGCGCCAGATTCCAGAGAACGACTCCAGCGACTTCACAATACCCTCGAGCGCAATTCCATAATGCAATCCGATTTCCATCGCGCCAAGCGCATTCATCATGTTGAATTCACCAGGAATATGTATCGCGAGTTCGCCGAGAACTTTTTCTGTGCTAAAAATCTTTCTCGTTCTTGCGGTCAGCGTGAGCGACTGTGTTCCATCATGAAACGTGCGCAAACGCTTTTTCAGTGGACCAATGTGAAAGAATGCAGGCGTGCCAAGCTCCATGCCGAAAAATCGCAGCGATGCGGTTCCTTCTCCGCAATAGATGTGGCGATCTTGCTCGAACCAATTCTGAAATACCGTCTTCGACGTTTGTTCGCCAAGGCGATGAAACGCCGCTTCAACGTCCGCAAGATCTTTATAAATATCCGTATGGTCAAGCTCGATATTTGTGATCAGCGTCGTCTCTGGGTGAAGCTTCAACATCTTTCGCTTATACTCATCACCTTCGATGATCAAGATATCACTCGCGCCGACCGCGACATTCCCATACTTCCATCCTGGCACGATCGATCCAACGAACACCGTTGGGTCAAGCCCGGCGTCGATGAAAATCTTTCCCGTCATCGCTGTTGTCGTCGATTTCCCGTTCGTTCCGGTGATACAGATTGTGCGGTAGTCTTTTGAGAGTTCACCAAGAAAATCGAAATGTCCCATCTGCGGAATATTCCTCGCCTTTGCCGCCGCACGCTCCACATTCTCTTCCGTTGCCGCTTCGGTGTATACGATCAAATCGGTATTTGGTGGAATGTTCGCTGCGTCGTGCCCGATTGATACAGAAATTCCAAGATGAACGAGTCCATCGGTAGTCATCGACTGTTTTGCATCGCTTCCCGAAACCGAAATACCTTTTGCCAACAAAAACTTCATCACGCCACTGATGCCAATCCCTCCTGCGCCAATACAGTGGACGTGACAATACGAATCGAGCTGCATACCTATGCTTCAATTTCATCTTCAACCGCAAGGCCGTCCTCGTCTCCGTCTTCCTCTTCCTCACTTGTGAATACATCGTCGCTCGTTCCTTCAATGCGTGCATCCATCATCTTTTCCTTCTTATCAATAAGCTGACGTTTCACGTCGTCTTTCGCCTCATCAATCGCTGCATACAAATCGTCGCGCTCCGAATGCGCACGAACAACGTCGCCAAGCACCGCCACGTTGATCTCCGCAAAAAAGACATCGCCTTTATTGTGATGCTCGCTTGTTTTTCCTACTTCGATGGCGACGTCGCATGGCTCAAAACGTTTTGCAAAACGAGAGACGCTCTCAACCTTTTCTGTGACATAGTTCCGAAGAGCATCCGTAAGATCGATGTTCGTTGCTTGGATTTCGGTGATACGCATAAAAAGGCATGATGAGTAAGAACACACTATAGTTATACCGCGTTTGGAAAAATGATCAACGACGTTATCCTCTTAGAATCCGACGTGCATTACTTCTTCTTCTAAATTCACCCCAACTTCTGCAGCAACGTGCTTTTTCACGCGCGTGACGAGACGAAGAATATCCTCTGCGGTTGCGTGGCCTTTGTTGAGTAAAAAGTTTCCGTGTTGCAACGACACTTCCGCATCGCCGACGGCAGTTCCCTTCAATCCGAGCTTCTCAACAATCCATCCCGCAGGAATACGTTTGCGATCGATGAATTCCTGGGGAACATCGTACGCCTTCTGGAGCTGCGCGATTTGTGCGTGATCGGTCCACTCAAAGTTTTTAAACATGCATCCTGCGGACGACGCGCCAAGCGGCTGCGTTGCCTTGCGGCCAGCAAGATTCTTCTCAATCTGCCCGAGCGCCACGCCGCGATCGCCGACCTCAAGCTTCAGCACAGCATCGAGCACCACGTCGTCGTTTCCTGGCTCTTTAAGCAAGCTGTGTCGATACGCAAAATGCAAATCGTCATTCGACAACACCAACACCGTTCCGCGACGAAGCACGCGAACGGATTCAATAGACTCGCGCATTTCCCCACCAAAACATCCCGCGTTCCCCCGTACCGCGCCACCAATGGTTCCTGGAAGCGAAACGGCCCACTCGAATCCGCGCAGTCCAGCCTCCGCACTTGCCCGAGCCGCAGCAGAAGAAATCACGCCAGCTTCTGCAAACACACGATCGCCCTCAATACGCATCCCACGATTCGCCGCTTTAATCACCAAACCCGGGAATCCATCGTCGGACACCAATGTGTTTGATCCACCACCGAGAATGAAATACTCCACCGCAAAATCTTGCGCCATGTTTACGGCATCAATAAGATCTTGCGTGCTTCGTGCCTCCACAAACCACTTTGCTGGCCCACCGATGCGAATGTTCAAGTGTTTCCCCAACGGTTCGTGCTCTTTGAACTGTACCGCGAACCGTTCACGGAATTTATCGGCAAGGGTCATAATTATCGACGAACGAACATGCGCTCTGCACGCTCTGAGGATTCTCGATCGTAATCAGCGAACTTTCGATCGATATACTCTTTCGACGGCATCTCTGCTCGAGTCCGCTCGATCTTTGCATCAAGCCGTTGCTCTACGCCGTCAATCTTTACGTGGAGTTCGCTGAATCGCTCATCGGTTGACGTCGAGAGATCCTGGATTAACTCAACAACTTCGTCCCGTACATCGTCGATTTTTTTATCGAGACCGTCGAATCGGCCTTCAAGACCATCGAATCGGCCTTCGAGTGCCTGGATTGCTCTGAGAATATCGTTCGTGGATACTTCGGGTTCCATATAGCAGCTAGAGTAGCATAAATATCCGACAAAACGGAATTCTTCACAGAAACACGCAAAACGTCTATCCTACGCACATCTATGATGACATTCTCGCACGACACGGAAATTGCTCAGGCCATGCAAAATGAGCTTGAACGTCAGCGCCACGGATTAGAAATGATTCCATCTGAGAACTTCGTTTCTGAAGCCGTGCTCGCCGCACTGGGAAGCGTTGCGACAAACAAATACGCAGAAGGATTGCCAGGCAAGCGCTACTACGGCGGATGCTTGCATATCGACGTGATTGAGTCCATCGCCATTGAACGCGCAAAGAAATTATTCGGCGCTGAGCACGTCAACGTGCAGCCACACTCTGGTGCACCGGCAAACAACGCTGTCTACGCCGCGCTTCTTCAGCCAGGCGACACGGTGCTTGGTATGGATCTTTCGCACGGCGGACACCTTACCCATGGCCATCCGGTTACTGATGCTGCAAAGCGCTACAACTTCCTTCGGTATAAAACGACCGCCGATGGCACTATCGACTACGAAGAAATCGAAAGCCTCGCGCGCGAGCACAAGCCAAAGATGATTCTCGTCGGCTATTCTGCGTACACTCGAGAAATCGACTACACTCGTATCGCGAAAATCGCCGCAGAAGTTGGCGCGCTGACGATGGCCGACATTGCCCACATCGCCGGCCTCATCGCCGCCGGAGAAATGAACAATCCCGTTCCACTCTTCGATGTCGTGACGACCACGACACACAAAACCCTTCGCGGTCCACGTGGCGGAATGATCATGTGCAAAGAGATTCATGCAAAGGCTATTAATAAATCCGTGTTTCCTGGTTTGCAGGGCGGCCCACATGAGAATGGAATTGCGGCAAAAGCAATCGCATTCGGCGAAGCATTGCAGCCAGAGTTTCAGGAATACGCAAAGCGCATTCGTGCGAATGCGAAAACATTGGCTGACGAGCTTTCAAAGCGCGGATTCACATTGCTCTTTGGCGGAACAGATAATCATCTTCTCCTCATCGACGTCAGCACCAAGGGCGTTACCGGCGCACAAGCCGAAACTGCACTGGATGCTGCGGGAATCACCGTGAACAAGAATATGATTCCGAACGATCCTCGTGGACCAATGGATCCGTCCGGCATTCGTATGGGCACGCCAGCAATTACCACTCGCGGCCTGAATGTGGAGCACATGCCAATCATCGCGGAATGGATTGACCGCGCAATTCTCAATCACGCCGATCCTGCTATGCTCAGGAGTATCGCCGACGACGTTCGAAAACTGATGTCGGGGTTCCCGCTGTATCCAAACCTCACGTATACAACATAAAACTCCTCAGTCATTGCGAGCGTAGCGACTTGTCCCACGGAGGGGGAAGCAATCTCGGTGAACCTGGATTGCCGCGTCGGGATTACCCTCCTCGCAATGACGGAAGTCTGAATCGTGTATGACCGAAATTCTCAACGGAAAAATTCTCGCGAAAACCATTCGCGACAAAGCAAAGCTCCGCGTGGAAGCTATGGAGGCTCCTCCGGGGCTTGCGGTGATTTTGATTGGTGAGAATCCTGCGTCGCAATTGTATGTTCGCCTCAAAATGGAAGCAGCGAAAGACGTTGGTATTTACGTTGAACGCCACGAATGCCCGGCAGACATCAGCACAGCAGACGCGATCACAAAAGTTCAAGAACTCAACGAGCGCAACGACATTCACGGAATTTTGGTGCAGCTGCCGCTTCCTGGCGAGCAGGATACCGACGCCATCATCAGTGCAATCATGCCAATCAAAGACGTGGACGGCTTTCACGCAGAGAACCGTCGGCTGCTTCTTGCAAGCACGCCAAACCTTGTTCCACCAACCGCGCTTTCGCTCATGCGACTCATTCAAGCAACACGCATTCCGCTTCGCGGAAAAACTGCAGTCATTCTTGGAAACTCACACATTTTCGCCGAACCAATCATCGAATTGCTTCGCGATGCCGGCGTCACGGCAACATTTGTTCCAAAAGACACCGAAGGTCTTGCCGCAATTACCCGAGCCGCCGACATCCTCATCGTTGCCGTAGGCATCGCGAACTTCGTCACCGCAGACATGGTCAAACCATCCGCCGTCGTCCTCGACGTTGGCGCCAATAAATCTGGCGACAAAACCATCGGCGACGTCTCAGAAACCGTCATCGGCCACGCCGGATTCCTCTCCCCCGTCCCCGGCGGCGTTGGTCCACTCACCGTGGCGTATCTTTTACTGAACGTCATCAAAGCGATGGAGCTGCAGGAACGGCTGAGGGGGTAAGGGAACGAACGATTCAACGGGTGGCGCCGAGGGAGGTCCCCGTACGGGGCGCAACGAGCGCCGCATGCATTCGATGCTTACGCAAAAGATTCATGCGCGAGCTGAGCACCGTAACGGGGTCCGAGGCGACAGGACCCGTTGATGAGTGAGCGAAACAAATCCAGCTCTATTTCAAATACTTCCGCAAATACTTTCCGGTGTGGCTTTTTGGTTTACGGGCGATGTCTTCGGGGGTACCGACGCCGACGACGGTGCCGCCCAAGTCGCCGCCTTCTGGGCCCATGTCAATGAGCCAATCGGCGGTTTTAATGACGTCGAGGTTGTGTTCGATGACGATCATCGTGTTTCCTTTATCGACGAGCTGATGAAGAACATCGAGCAACTGTTTCACGTCGTCAAAGTGCAAGCCGGTTGTTGGTTCGTCCAGGAGATACAATGTTTTTCCTGTTTGTCGTTTCGATAACTCCGATGCGAGCTTCACGCGTTGCGCCTCGCCGCCAGAGAGTGTTGTCGCAGACTGACCAAGCGTGATGTATGAAAGACCAACCTCATTCAAGGCCTTTAGCTTATCGGCGATGTCCGGAATGTCCTTGAAGAACATCTCGGCCTCCTCAATGGTCATGTCGAGCACTTGGCTGATGTTTTTTTCCTTATAAACGACCTCGAGCGTTTCGCGATTGAAACGTTTTCCTTTACACACTTCGCACGTCACATACACCGTTGGCAGGAAGTGCATTTCAATTTCAATTTCGCCATGGCCTTCACAGTTCTCGCATCGTCCACCAGGAACGTTAAAGCTAAAGCGGCCTGGCTTGTAGCCACGGAATCGTGCTTCTTCTGTTGCCGTAAACAACTCACGAATTGGCGCCCATGCACCGGTGTATGTTGCCGGATTGCTTCGCGACGTACGGCCGATGGCGCCTTGGTCGATGAGAATCGCTTTGTCGATGTATTCAACGCCGAGGACGGACTTCGCGGCTCCAGGAGCATCTTTGCCACCGTACAATTTCTTCGCGATGGCTTTGTACATCACGTCGTATGCAAGTGTTGATTTCCCGGATCCCGACACACCAGTAACACAAATGAATCGACGCAACGGAAAGTCGACATCGATATTCTTAAGGTTGTTCTCCGTCGCGCCGCGAACCTTAATCGCTCCGACCGAACTATCGCGCCGTTCCTCGGGGGTTTCGATCTTCGCATCACCACGAAGATACGCCGCGGTTCGAGACTTCTTGTTCTGGAATACCTCCGGCGTCTTTCCTTCGGCAACCACATATCCCCCGTGCTTTCCTGCACCGGGACCAATCTCCACCATGTAATCCGATCGGCGAATGGTGTCTTCGTCGTGTTCAACAACGAGCACCGTGTTACCGATGTCGCGCAAATGCTCGAGGGTTTCGATGAGCCGCTCATTGTCGCGCTGGTGCAAACCAATCGTGGGCTCGTCGAGCACGTACAGCGCTCCGACGAGGCTCGATCCAATCTGCGATGCCAAACGAATACGCTGTGCTTCACCACCAGAAAGCGTTCCCGCGGTTCGATTGAGTGTGAGGTAATGCAAACCCACATCGAGCATGAACGATAATCGCGATTCAATTTCCTTCAAGACGGCGCTCGCAATGGTTCGTTCACGATCGGAAAGTCCGAGTTCAAGGAAGAACGTCACGGCAGCGTCGATTGACATTGCGGTAACATCGACAATCGATTTCGCTCCGATGAAAACAGAAAGCGCTTCCTTGCGTAGTCGTGCGCCATGACACGTTTCACAAATCTCCGACGAGAACAGATCAACAGTTCCCAAACCTGAACACGCCGCACAGGCGCCATACGGACTATTGAAAGAAAACAAACGAGGCTCGATGTCGGGAAATGAAAAACCACACTCGACACAACTAAACTTGGACGACAACAGCCGTTCTTCTTTGTTTGGCAGAACCGCAATCGCAAGATCCGATCCTTGTGAAAGTGCCTTCTCGAGCGCCTCACTCAAACGCTGACGGTCGTCCTTCTTTGGCGAAAGCAGTGTGCTCGCAGGCAACGTGTCGATGACGACTTCAATAGTGTGTTGTTTGTAACGCGACAGCTCAATCTTTTCGCTGAGCCGATGAAGCTTCCCGTCCACACGCACCTTTGCAAATCCACTGTTGTAGAGGTCGTACAGAAGCTGGTAGTATTCACCCTTTCGTCCGCGAATGATCGGTGCAAGAATCAATACTTCATCGCCCGACTTCAACTTTGCAATCCCCTCGACATCGCGAATCACGATATCGCTCATTTCGTCCACGGTAAGCTTCTCGATCTTTTTATGACAGTTCGGACAAAACGGGACGCCAATGCGAGCGTACAAGACACGAAGATAATCGTAAATCTCGGTGATCGTCGCAATCGTTGACCGAGGGTTTCGAGAATGTGCTTTTTGGTCAATCGAAATTGCTGGCGACAATCCTTCAATCTCGTCAACATCCGGCTTTTGCATCTGTCCCAAGAATTGCCGAGCGTAGGCCGACAAGGATTCTACGTATCGGCGCTGGCCCTCTGCAAAAATCGTATCAAACGCCAAACTCGACTTTCCGCTTCCCGAAAGCCCGGTAATACAAATCATCTGATTCCGCGGCAACGAAACCGTGATGTTCTTGAGGTTGTGCTGACGCGCACCTTTCACAACAATGTGGTTGAGCATAGATTCGGCAGGAGCGATGGAGATTACCGCGAATCAGCTGGTGCCGCAACCCGGCGACGTCGGTGCAAAACAATTGTTATTCTGCCATACAACCATCCTCCGTGGCGTTCCTGAATTTGGGCCTCAAGAACAACAGCGAAAGAATCCTTTCGGAATTCCACTCGTTGGAATGCGATGTTACGAATTTTTCCAGAACCGAATGTGGACCCAATCGACCCCAAGAGTTCCTGTTGAATTGCCGCATGACGTTCCCAAGAATCTTCGTCGACTTCCCCCTCGTCAACCCACCCATCAATACTGTCCTGAGGAATGCGCTGAGCGGCGCCGAAGAGAACAATACTCAGTTTTTCTTGGGCTTCCTGAACAGGGATACTGATTTCTTTTGGCCAGGCCAGCTCCGGAATATCCCAATCGTACACCACCGGAATGTGGGCGTTATCAATATAAAGGCCCTCCTTTGCTCGCTCAAACGCTCGACGAGTCTCATGCAACCGCTTCTGATGAAATTGCAGCCGTTTTGTTCGTGCGGCACCAGGCTTCCCCACTGTCCGTGCATGCCGCACAACATCACGAAGTTCTGAATAGGCGTCGCGAGCTTCACGCAGCTCCTGATACTCCTTTCGAAATTGTTTTGGACATGGATACGGAATATGTTCTGTATATTCATCAAGAATCGATTCGTCAAAAAATTCCGTTCCGCAAGAAAGCATCGATTCCGTTGGCGGTGTAGGCATTGGAGAACTTGACGTAGCATCTTGCGATTGCGGGATATTCACAAACGCATGAACAAACGAATCTCCATTTTTTCCATGACGAACATACCCGACAGACATCTGTATTCCACGAGCACTCGCGACAAGAGAAACATTCGGCTCAAAACCATACCGATTTTGGAGCACCGCTTTCACTGCATCCAGAAAACTCGTTGCAATGCGACGCCGATCGTCTTCGAAACCACGGGTGCCGTAATATTCACAAAGCACATCGATATCTCGTGAAGAAAACTCTCCAACCACGTCGAGCACATTACGTATCACGTTGTTCTCCTCAGAATATTCGTCAAGGGTTTCTATGTCGCGACACTCAATATTTGAAACGTAAGGAATGAAACGACCTTCTGGACGCAGTCTGCCATACGCACGGCGAGCAGATGCAGCACCGCGGCGAAACGCCTGGCGCAACTCATGAATTTTTTTCGGCGCGTCATCTTCGCTCGTGTCGTCTTCTCCAGTAGACGATTCATTCGTTCCACGAAGCACGTCGTACATTTGCCCACACTTGGCATACACGTCCTCGTGAAGCGTGAAAAATGTTTGCAGGTCCTCTGCATATTTTTGAGGAACAACCCGAACGTTCAAAATGTCAACATCCAAAAGTTGCGTTTCGTCTTCCAACAAACTGTCCATGCGTTCATACAATCCACGAATTGCATTGATATGCATGCTCATGGATTCCAACGGTACGTCAATCAAGGCGTACACCATGCGATCTTTCAAACGAGGATATTTTTCAATAAACGGGATACACGCAGCGAGCGCTAACGAAATCTGAGATACGAGAAGGCGATCCGCGCCACTTTCTGAAGACTTCCCTTCAAAGAGATGTTCGTAAAGCTTCCCCTGCAATGTCGCATTCACGTCACGAATTCTTCCTTCACGAAGATATGCAAGAACTTCGTCCTTGATGACTCGGCGACGTTTTTCTTGTTCAAGAATCGCCCTTCGCTCGTGCGCTGGAAGCCGAAGCATCGACGGACGAGGAGTCTCCATATCCGTCAAACTCACAAGGCCTTCATTAATCCAATGCTGAATTTCGTGAATCATGATTGCGTCGTTTTCAACGTTCCCCTGCAACGCTCCACGACGCGTGACCAACGGAACTTGGCGATTCGCGATATTCACCATCTGGGCGCGATGGAATCGGCCACCGCTTCGTTCGTCTGGCGTTCGTTCGTTGTAAATATCGTTGTACGAATTTTCATCATTCACGGACATGAAAAGAAATCCGTGTACACGCGTCAGCTGGAGATCCTCGGCCCGTTGTACCTGTGCAAATCGATGAACCATGTCTTTATACAGTTCTTGCCCGAGATTTGCGGCAGACGGCCGAAGCCCCTGTCTTCGAACACTCTTCGTCAGTTCGTCCATAACGCTCCTTGCGTCTTCTGACTGTTGTCGAAATCGCTCAGCAACGACTCCGCACGCACGCAAAAAGTTCCGGTCCACTGTTCCAGCAGGAAGATCAATGGACGACAACATGTCGCTCAAAGAAGGATTTTGCGGTCCAGAACGAAAATACGACTCCACGCGCAATGCCACATCGGCACGCTGAAGCCTACGCCATACCGCCTCGTCACGCCGACGCTCGGCACGTTTCTCTGGAGTCTCCACCGAGTTGCGAACAAGAAATTTCCCCGTATCAAGCGGAGTTTGCTCACGCGGCTCACCCTGCGGCTTTGCATCGTGATGCGTTGGCGCACCTTCTGGTATTTTTGGGCCTCCAAATGGCATACCGAATTATTATACTTGATGACGTCCTTGCGCCTTCTTTCGAGGTTTCTTCTTACCCATACCCGTCAACTCTTTACTGAGCATCGCAATCTCGTCTCGGAGAATCGCCGCGGTTTCGAATAAAAGGTTTGCCGCAGCGTTATCCATCTCAATTTCCTTCTCGCGAATCGCTTCCTCAATCTCCATTGGCGTTGCACTGATTTCGATATCGAGAATCTTCGACGTGTCGGCATCGAAATTCCGATCAAGTTCCGCACGAATATCCTTAATGGTCTTGATGATGGTCTGCGGTGTGATGTTGTGTACAACGTTGTACGCGATTTGAATGTTTCGACGGCGTTCGGTTTCCTTCAGCGCCCGGTCGAGCGATCCGGTCATCTTGTCCGCATACAAAACAACTAAACCGTTCACGTTACGCGCAGCGCGACCGATCGTTTGGATGAGCGAGGTCTCCGATCGAAGGAACCCTTCCTTATCTGCATCGAGCACGCCAATAAGCGAAACTTCTGGAAGATCGAGGCCCTCACGAAGAAGGTTTACGCCAACCACAACGTCGTACGCACCGCGACGAAGCTCCGAAAGAATCGTGATTCGATCAAGCGTTTCAACATCGGAATGCAAGTACGCCACCTTCATGCCACCTTCCTTGAGGTACGTCGCCAAATCCTCGGCCATTTTCTTTGTGAGTGTCGTCACGAGCGCGCGTTCGCCTTTCGTTACGCGGTCTTTGATACGTTCGATGATATCGGCAACTTGGCCGGGATATTCAGACGCCGCTGGATCCCCGCCTTCGCGGGGATGACCAGAAACTGATGAGGCCGTCACTGGCAACACCAGCGTCTCAGGATCGACTAATCCCGTTGGACGAATAATCTGCTCAACAATGTTCTGCGACGTTTCTTTTTCAACAACACCCGGCGTTGCCGAAACATAAACGGCTTGACCGATCGTTTCATCGAACTCCTGGTACGTCAGTGGCCGATTATCCTTCGCACTTGGTAGTCGGAAACCGAAATCCACCAACGTCTGCTTTCGTGCCTGGTCGCCCGCAAACATTCCACCAATCTGCGGAAGCGTGACGTGCGATTCGTCGATAATCGTCAAAAAGTCTTTCGGGAAATACGACAGCAGCGTGTGCGCCGGTTCACCAATACGTCGGCCGTCGAAATGGCGAGAGTAATTTTCAATGCCGCTGCAGTATCCAACGTTCCGGATCATCTCAATGTCGTATCGTGTGCGGCGCATTAAGCGTTCCGATTCTAACAGCTTCCCTTCTTTTTCGAATTCCTTTAATCGATCAGCAAGCTCTGCCTCGATGTCGCGGATGGCGCGTTCGCGTTCGGTGCTGTCGGACATAAAGTGCTTTGCTGGGAAAAACCATGCGTCTTCGTTCTGCACGATAATCTTTCTCGTCACTTTATTCAACGCAAAAATTTCACGTACCGCATTGCCCTCGATGACGATGCGGTACACCGTTTCATCGCTTGGCGGCATCACCTCGATAACGTCGCCGTTTGCGCGGAAATGTCCACGAGTCAGGTCCGCATTCGTTCGTTCGTATTGCATCGCCACAAGTTGGCGAAGAAACTCTGCGCGGTCGATACGGTCGTTGACGCGCAAATGAAGCACCTCGCGCTTGTACGCTTCCGGCGAACCCAAACCATAAATACAGCTCACCGATGCGACCACAATGACATCACGACGGGAAAGCAACGATTGCGTTGCTGCGTGGCGAAGACGATCAATTTCCTCGTTAATCTGTGCGTCCTTTTCAATATACGTATCGGTTCGCGGCATGTATGCCTCTGGCTGGTAGTAGTCGTAATACGAAACGAAATACGACACCGCATTCTCCGGGAAAAACTCCCGGAATTCGGAGCACAGCTGTGCGGCAAGTGTTTTGTTGTGCGCAATCACCAAGGTCGGCTTCTGCACGTTCTGAATAACGTTTGCCATCGTAAACGTCTTTCCCGAACCCGTAACCCCAAGCAACGTCTGCCGGTGCAGGCCGTCGTTGATGCCATCGGTGAGATCTGAGATGGCTTTCGGCTGATCACCGGCTGGCTGGTATTTGGATACGAGGTTGAACGACATAATAGCAATTTCACCCTCGAGTGTTTCTCTAGGGGTACGTGTCATCGGCTGTTCTTCTACTATACCAAACAAAATACGAACGGACAATCAATATCCACAGAAGTGCTACAATCGATGGCGAAGCTAAGCTTAGACAAAAAAATCACCGGAAACCCCTTATATTTTGCAAAACAAATTTTGGCGAAGCTAAGCTTCGCCGTCTCACCGTCCTCCAGTCGTATGCGGTTCAAGCTGTTCCAAAATCTCAACCGACTTCGAATCGTGAGGGACGTTTGTCCGTTGCCCGGATTTCCGTCGCACGATGCATGCATCTGGAAAGGGCGGGCAACGCAATCGCGATTCCCTGTTATCGAACATGCAAACGGCTACACAGTCACCGATTTCAAAAACCGATGTATCACGTGGCACAGAACCTTTACCAACGATCACGATATTCCGACACTCGAATCGAAAAGCCTCATTCACATTCACGAATGGATTCCACCAACATATATCAAAAAAATTCCTGGCTTCTTTTCTTTCAGCATGGATCATTTTGAGGCGGTCACCGTCCTCACGCCAGAGCCGACAAAACTTTGGAGCTCGCAAGCTCGACGGCATTTGTCTTCAGCAAGGAAAAATCCCGATCTCAAACTTCGCCTCGGCACAATCGATGAAGTCGCGAACATGCTACCAATGTCTCAGGTGCCAAAATCGTTGCATCAAACATTTCTCGATTTCGCCAAACGTCACATCGTCGCGCATCCAGAAGACGTCGAGATTCTCATCGCAACACTCAACGACAAACCCGTCGCAGGATTCATCGCTGGCTATTGCGCCGAGGCAAGGGAAAGCTCGTACCTCGTGGGCTGTTTTACTGGCGATGGCGGAAAAACACACGCGATGGTTGCGCTCGTGGCGTGGTGGTTTGAACGATGCACCGCGCGCGGCATGGTGCACGCAAATTTTGGCGACATCGTCGGCCCTCGCCCGTTCCCGTTCGACGACTTCATTGGGTATTCCAACTTCAAAACACACTTCAACATCCATCGCGTGTGGATGCCAGGAAGTCGGTGGAACATTTCGCTATCGTTGTAACTCCTTCACAACATTCTTCTCCAAATCGACAAGATCGAGAACCTCCTCCATGCGCTCCACTTCGGCAGGATCTTTTTCTTTCACAAGCAATTTCTTTTCCACGCGCTCGATCATCCGCAGAATCTGGGTGATTTCTTGTTCTGCTGTTACGTTCACCTGAAAATCGAGCTCTTCGCGAAGATCTGCAATCTTCGCGGCGCGATTCTGGCTGATAAGCACAATAATGGACAAGAAGATTGCTTCGAGCGACACCACCATTGTGAGCATGCCATACGGATACGGATCGAATGGCGTGAACCCATGAATCACATTCGAGTTCACCACAACCCATGCAAGAAACAACACGGCGTTGATGTTAAAGAATGCAATCGTTCCAAAAGAGTCTGTCAAAAAATCCGCAACGCGCTCGCTCATGCTGCGCTTGCGATTCATTTCTGCAGAAAACACCGGCGTGCGCCGTTTCACCCCACGGACCGTGGTTCGTTCCCTCCTCCGTTGTGACATAGATACCCGTATTGTAGCACGAGCCTAGAGTTCCGATCGTGGAATTTCTACCGCAATCGGACCAGCGACGTACGGCGCGATGGCGTATGGATTGTAAAAGATACCAATTGCGTCAGGCGTCAGATAAAAAATCGCGTCGTCGATATATTGATCCGTTGGTCCGTCGGTTGGGTTGAGAACGTACGCTTTAAACTCGCTCAACGATTCTTCGAACAACACATCGGATTGATGATCGATGAGCCATTGTTTTTCCTTCACCTCAAAATCTGCCCACCGCCCAGCAGGAAGCACATCGCGCAATGTCAGTTGCTTTCCCGTTTTCACGTCGAAGTTGAGGAAGAGTTGCGTAATGTTTGGATGCGCACCGCCTTGATTCAAGTAATTCGACAATCCGATCGAAAGAATATCGTTGGCATTCTGCTTGATATCGTAGCCCACTTCGCTCGTCCATGCTTCTTGCGCTGAAGTGATTGGGTCGTCCATCTGCGCAACGAGATCCGTAAGATCCGCTTTACAGGAACTGACGAAACTCGTGGCAGCGTGATCGAGATCCTCATCGTCGGTCACGAGAAATTCTTTTACCGCCTCGGCAATCTGCGCGTTGAGAGAATCGCGAATCTCCGTCGAAGGGCCAGATGAATCTTCAATTTGTGGATACAGTAATTTCACATCGCATCCACCAGTGCCCCTCACATCTTCATGGCGTGTCTGTGTTACCTCGCGGAACGCGAGATCCTTTCCTGCTGCGACAGTGACAGTATCCGAATCCTCCGAATCCGCCGTTGAAATACCATCCACGTCCCACCGATAGAGAAAATATCCACCAGAGGCAAGTACCACAAGAACTGCGAGACCGACCACAATGCCGTTCAGATTCTTCATATGCGAGCATGGTAGCAAACGTCGGTAAAAAAGACACTCAATCTACTGAACGGTCACCACATTCGGCACCGCGGCAGACTGCACCTCAACATCCCACGGCGTTGATGCGGTGGAAATTCCCGTGGACGGCCCGCCATCGAGGTTACCAGCGATGCGGAAATGCTCGGACTGTACCGCGAGCCACTGCGCCATTTGATACAACGATTCTTCACCGGATTCGCTCACGATGACATCGATCGTGCCGTCGTCTTCCTGCGCGAGAACGGTTCGGCGAGCGTGCAAACCGCTATCTTCCGCAACCATCGGCGTGTCGTTCAATACGAGTGTTGGGAACGAAAGGAATGTGGACCCTGGATACGGGCCGAGCATAGAGCTCGCGGGCACGTGGTACATGTTCATCGATCCATCTTCTCGAATATTCGCCGCAAACGTGTATCCGTTTTCATCGAATGCCGTTTCTGGCCACGGTACCGCCGAAGTGGATCCATCGAGAGAATAAAATCCCGCGGGTTGATTCGTTTCTGTAAAATACGATCCGTTCATGACAAACCTCGCGCCAAGATGGGTCCGCCATTCGTGAACCGACTTTGGCGACGATGGATCGTTCGCGAGCAACCATTGCGACTCGGCGGAAAACTTTGAGACGAGAAACGAAACCTCGTGCCCATCGAATGTGGCTATTCTTCGTTCCATGAAAGTCGGGAGATCTGCATATCCATAACGAAAGAACAGCTTCATTGTTGGAAGATATATCGCGACAACAATGCCGAGCACCACACCACCACACACCATCGCACAACACCCCAATGCTAAAAATTTCTTGATGCTCATACCGCGCATCGTTCAGCGATCGCTCGCGCCTCCGCTTCCCTCCATTCCATCGCAAGAATGATCATCTTCGGCTTTCCCGTAAATCCCTTTGTATTCAAAGTTGCCGCTACACGCCACTTTTCACCAACTTTTGAAACGCGATTCCCCATCACCATGAATACAGGAACTTTCGCAACGTCGATTCGTGCAATGTCGGCGCGTGAAAGCGATCGTTTCTGCCAGGCAAAGAAATTTCCACGCCGCGTGACGAGCTTCCCATTCTCAATACACGTGGATCGATCCACATTCATCATGAGCATACCAACGCCGAACATGACGATCGCAACGCCAAGAAACAGCATCCACATCACTCCGCTGAACGCGAGTTCCCATGTTGCACAACGCGACCCCGGGCAGAGCACCGCAGAAAACCAATCTGCAAGCGAATGCACAGTAATGCCGGAATTTGCGACTGTATAAAAGATCTCATTCTGCCAAATGTATGCAAGGACGAGTCCGGCAAACGTAAAGAAAGGTCCGTACACCCACTGACCCCAACCTAACGGACTATATCGGATCACTTGCGCGCCGTTTGCCATATCAGAATTTCCGAAGAATCTTCTTTGCTTTTTCTACCGCGGTCGCAGGAACCATAATGGAAAACTTCTGCGGCGTTCGTGCGGCAAACGGGTTCCAATGAAACGTGGAGTCCCCCGCCACTTCGGATGGAATACCCGCAACCATCAGCTTTGCGCACGCAATATCCGCCCGAAACTCATCGTCCATTGTGGCCGCAACAACAAGAACTTTTCCGCGGAGATTCATATAATCTGATTTTAACATGCTCGCTGACGCCAAAACAGGAACACATGAATTTTCGCTGACGGTTTACAGCAAGAACAACATTCTGTAGAATGAACGGGCTTTATATGGTTTCGACTGAATAGAGTAACCGGATAGAACCTTCTCCTCAAAACAGAAGGTTCTCTGTACGGCTTAATTCTGGTGACACTTTAGAACTTTCTCATTTTAGGCTAGTTTCGGCGCGCAAGGAGCAAAGTTCGCGAGGCGTACTCATGGTACGGCGAGCGAGTTTGCAACAAAGCAAGCCGAAAATAGTCAAAATGAGGAAGTTCTAAGACATGAAGGGGCGTCGTATAATGGTAGTACAACGGTCTCCAAAACCGTTAGCGTGGGTTCGATTCCCCCCGCCCCTGCCACGAGAGACGGTCATCGCAAGGTGACCGTTTTTCGATTGCAAAATACGGTTGTTTCAGCGAAAAAATCGGCTCTCCGTCCGTAAGTTTCGAGTTCGATAGTAAAAACTGTGCCAATTCCCGTTTTTCGTCAGGAGTGGCTTCTTTCGCCAGTTTCTCGGCGTTTTCTGCGAGTTCCAAAATCCTACAGCCGAATTGGTAATAACTGATGTCAGCGCGGTTGTGTTTCGCCATGCGGACTTCAAGACTTTCGAGCTGCTTGGTGTAGTCGGCAAACTTCGCATCGTAAAAGCTCTCGGTGATTTTCTTATCGAGGCGGTCTTCGTACAATGCGTCGATACGCTTCTTGAGGCGCGTCTGGTCAGCGACAAGGCTCTCGAAAGCCTTATCCTCCCCCTCGCGCTTCTGCGACAGCGACTGCTTGAGTGCGGCGGTTACAAACGCAACGCCTGCATCGCTGATTTTCAGGATGTTCGTCAGCTTGTCGAAACGTTCGTCGATTGTTTCTTCTTTGACCCACGGCTGGTCGCAGTTCGTGTTGTACTTGGTGCAATGGTAGTAGTTGTAACGACCCTTCGCCTTCTCTGCGGTAATCGACCGAGCGCATACGCCGCAAGTAAACATTCCCTTGTACGCAAACGGCATGACGTTATGCTCTTTGCGCATATTCAAATTGCGCCCGCTGATGACGTCTTGCACTTTTGCCCACAGCTCCGAGGCAATAAGAGGCTCGTATGAGCCTTGTATCATCTTGCCGTTCCACTCAAACCTCCCAACGTAGAACGTATTGACGAGGCAACGCTGCACCGTGGAAACATACAGCTTACCGCTCTTGATGACGGGTGGGAGGTTGAGCGTCAGCCCTTCGGCTTCGAGCTTGGTAATAAGTGACTTCATCGAGTAAATGCCCGAGGCGTAGTACTCAAACATTTTGACGATGAGTTGGCGGTTCGCAGGGTCAGGAATGACGATGTTGTGTTTGGGGTTGAGCGGGTCTTTCGCGTTGAGGTAGCCAAGGGGAGCTTGGCGCGGATATTCTCCGTGCGAGATTTTGATGTCAAAACCCTTTTTTACTTCCTCCTTGAGGTTGTCGATAAAACCCTTCGCCAATACAGTCTTGAGGCCGTGCATGAGTTTGTCCGACGCGCGGCTGTCTTTTCCGATAGAGCCGCCCTCTTTCACCAGCCAAACGGTCACACCGAAATTGTCGGTCAGTTCTTCGATAGCGACGTAGTCCGTAAAGTTGCGATGGAGGCGGTCGGTCTTTTCGACGAGAATGTGCTTGATGTCCTTTGCTTTGACGTAGGCCAGCATCGCGGCGAACTCCTTGCGTCGGCTGTCCTTGGCCGTCTCTGCCTCCTCAAACTCTTTTGCGACCTCAAAGCCGTTACGACGAGCAAAGTCGTAGAGAGCAACGCGCTGTGCCTCGGGGGAGAAGCCCTGCTCGGCCTGCTCCTTGCTCGACACACGGACGTACATGACGGCTTTCTTGAGCATATCTATAGATGAGAGACGGCAACCATCATTGAAATCGTCAGTACAGCTATTCCGAACCCGAAGGTGAGAAAGCAAGCGTACTGCAAGAATGCCTTTACGCTTACGGCAAATGCATTTTTTCCGTCGAGCTCATCGCACAACTTTTTGTCATTGGCCAAGTATTCAGCTTCTTGCGCGGCGTATGCTTCCTTGCTACCGCCTCCCGTGAGCACGACAGTAAGACCAGTACCGAGATACTGGATTTTTGCTTGGCGTAAACGCTGACGCTTCTTGAGCCATTCCGTAGCGGCAGTCCAGTAAATATGCCGAGCATTGAACCAACGAACAAATAGTCCGCTAATAAACGCGGTGAGCATCAATGACCAGGCTACAAACAATGTGTATTTCAAGGGATGACCAAGAAAAATTGCATCGAATGGCCTGCTCGTTGCGTTTGCTACTGAGCCAACAAAGGTAAGGCTCAATGAAATAATCGCGGCGGAATACAAGGTAATCTTTTCCGAGACTTCCACGAGGTCTTTATTTACATTTATTTGCGTCAGGTCGAAATGCGTTGCGGCCTTGCTCAATGCATCGCTACTTTGCGACATTTCCGCGTGAACAGCAGTCGGGTTGAAGTCCGTCATAGATTGCTTTCATTTTATATTATCTCCTCATCAATAGCGACCCCGAGTATCGCCTCGAGCTTCTTGGGGAGGACAGGACAGAAGGCTGCGAGTTTGCGCTGTAAGTACGGCACAATGCCGACAACGTCCTTCTTTGCCTCGGCCTTCGCGAGGATGTTTTCGACCGCTTTTTTGTACCGTGTCACGGTTGCGGGTGAAGCTTCGCGTTTCAGCTCCTCAATAGCAGTCTTGAGGCCGTGGTCACGGACACGATGCGCGAGGTAGTAAAGAATAGCGCGGTCGCGGAAGTCGTCCGCATACTCCCCGATGAGGCGTTGTAGTTCGGTATTCTTGAGGTCGCTCAAACGAACAAGGCGGTTGAAGTCTTTGACGTACACGTTCTCGAACGTTCGTACGAGTACCTTCTTTGCTATGTCAGCCTTCGCTGCTTCTTGCAGGGTGTACCCCTTCTTTTTTATGGCGGCGGAAAATTGCCGCAAGGTCGCGTCTACGGTCTGTCTCTTTTGTAACGATAGCTCGATGCGGAGTGCGCCCTTTGTCCATTTGCCCGCCTTGTACTGCCGCGCAATTTCTTGTTCGAGCTGCGTCTTGCCATTGGTCGCGATTTCATCGAACTTGTCGTACAAAACAAAACCTTGCGAGGAGTTGTAGTACTTCAAGTAAAAACCGTCCTTCCCGTCGTGATAATCGCGTCGGTTGAAGTCCGAAGACTGCTTCATGTCATACGGCATCAGCGCACGGAGCATTTGTGCCGTCGTCCCGAAGCTCGGACTGATTTGCAGGATTTTCGAGTAGTCTATGCGGTACACGATAGCTCCCAACACATCCTCGGGCTTTACGCCGACTTTGATTTCTTTGAGTGCATCGACGAGCTTCTTGGCGACGAGGGGGAGCAAACGTTCGTCCATATCGAAGATGCTTGCCCCGAACAGGAGTTTGGGGAGTGATACTTGCACGACGAGCTGACGCTCCGAAGGCACCATGCCGCGTTTGGTGCGCCGTGAACGTTCGGTAATATGTACCTGTGGGAAATACTTCCCCTCGGCCTTGCAACGCTGTGGGTAGTCCGTGTAGCGCGTGGTGAAGCGTCCGAAGACGCCGTACTTGCCTTTGAGCTCCTGATGCTGCGCCTTGGTGAAGAACTCGTCGGAGTACGTCACGAAGTTCGTAATGTGAATGGTGACGCTGTCTATCATACGAGTTGGGGCTTGGCTTTTATGCGGGTGTCGATGCGGAGCAATACCTCAAAGGCTCCGAGCAGATTTCTTGCTGCGTCGGGTATTTCTTCAGGGGCGAGGCCAAGCTCGTCCACGAAGTAGCGTTGCGCCAATTCTTCGAGGTTGGGTTCATCTTCGGGCAACATAAAAGCTCCGAGCCGTAATATCAGCCGTGACAGGCTGTATAGACGCGGAGCTGTGGGTTGATTATTGAACGCACGACAAGTTCGTTCTATAATGCCCGTGGGTAGTAGCTTTCGCGTTTACGCAGCTATTATTGATAAGCCGTCTGTTTGCGCAGGCGGTTTATTGTTTTTGTAGGCTGTAGTCAGATACGCAGATTTCCATCATTTTCACAGATACCGCGAACTCAGTTGCGAGGCTACGGATCACCCATCGGTCATCGTGTTCGATAGCACGGGCGTATGCGCGTTTCAGTACTGGGTACGGAGCGAGGTAGTACGATGCGGTGATTTCCGCAACGCGCTCAATGATGTTCTGTCGCTCGACGGGGTCGGCTATGGCTTCCATGTCGGCCATGAACTCCCCATCAAACCGCTGAAGGATATGGGCGAACTCATGAGCGATGGTGAAGCGTTGACGTTCGCGTGGTACATCGTTTGCGACAAAAATGCGGATAGTACCCTCGTCCACGATGTCGTACATTCCGTCGATGTTCAGGCCGTGCTCGGTGGGGTTGAACGGATAGTACTCAAACAAGAAGCCGTTGAGATACTGTGACATGGGTGCGAAGTTGATGGGGACACTCACCGTGTCGGCGTTCATGAATACCTTGTGCACGATGTCACGGAAGTGATGTTTCCACTTCTTTACCTTCTCCATGTAGAGCGGGCTGCATTGTCCATATCGTGGTCGCTGACGTGTCTTTTTGCGTAATACATACGCGCACGTTTCATCGGGAAGCTCGGGAGTAGTCGGGTTCATACGTTTTTACTCCAAGGCTTTGGGTTCCTCGGGCTTCGGGATGAAGTTATCAGGGGTAATAACCGACTTTCCTGTGACGTCTTCGATTTCTTTTCGGGCATTGCCTGCGATACTCGCGCCCTTTTGTGCAGCCGCATGATTTGCATCAAATCCGTTCGCATCGGCGTTTCGTGCGATTTCCGCAGTACTTGCCTCTGCAAGCATATTGATAACGAGCTCAAGCGGTGACATATGGTCACGCAGGTTTTCATCCGTCAGGTTCTTGAACTCTTTGTACTGACGGGTTGTCTTACCTGACCAACCTTTGTAAATGTCGTTCGTGAGGATTGCGTAGCCGTAGCCTTCGATGCCACGTTTTCGCCATTCGTTCGTGAGCTCGTTGCGCACTTCAATCGTGCGGAGACGACGACTAATCCATTCGTCGTCATAGCCTTTGCGGGCGTATGTGCCAAGGGCACGATGAATGCCTTTTTCAGGGTCTTTGATTTCCTCGATACGCTCGAAGCCGACCCGCGCAAGCCATTGCTTGATGGGCTCTGCCTTGGGCGATGGGACGCTCTGAATGACACGGAGCAGGGTCTCCGTATCGGTACACTCGGTCGAGCGTTTTTTGCCATCCTTCGCGGTGAACTTCAACTTTACGATTTTCTCGTAAAGTTCAAATCCCTCCTCTTTGAGCTTGGCTTTGAGGTCGTTCCAGTAGCGGCTCGGAACGCTGCTTTCGGTGATGATGCCAACAACGTCGATGACGCTGAAGTACCATTTCTCGGCTTCGGGGTTCCAGCGGCGACGAACGTCCCTATCCTCAAAGCGAATAATGGAAAGGTCGTTATCTGACGCTTGCGGTGGCTGGGTAGTAGTGTCGGCCATACTATTTCTTGGTCTTGCGCTTGCTCTCCAAATAATTGACGTGACCAACGATTTCGTTGATTTCGTCAGGGGAGAAGCTGCGCTGACGCAATGCGTTTGCGAGCATCTGCGTAGCGTTCGGTGTTGAATTATCATCGAGAAGGCCAACAGCGGCGAGGAAGTCCCTGAATGTCATTCCAAGCCCTTCTGCAAGCTGTTTGCTCTTGTCGATGGAGAGTGTCTTGTAGAGCCCTGCCTCAAGTTTCGATATAAACCCAACGGAAATGTCTGCGCGACGTGCAAGCTCGTTTTGTGACAAGCTGTTTTGCTCGCGTAGTTCTTTGAGACTCTTGTGAAGTGGTTTCGTCATAAAATACATTCATTCGTTTACGTCTCGACCCTGCGTTTTGCTACATACGCGTCGATGATAAGAGTTACCGATGCATATTGTACTCTTTGCTATTTCCTATAGTCAATAGCACTATGCGATTTGTGTTGATACAAAGCTTTCTTGAATACAAAGAGCGCACCGACGGGCTGCGCTCGATGCAACGATTGAACGTTGAGAGCGTAGCCGCGCCGATGCGCGAGTTACGGGGTAGCGGGAGCCACGGGCTCGAGGGTCTCGATGCGTTCGACGAGCATCATGAGATCCTCCACGTTCATGGGGAACGGGCAGTTGCGCGTCTTCATCCGCTCGATGATCCAGCGCATCCCGGGGACGAGCTCGGTAAGCTTACGGAGCTCTTCGTCCGGCACATGCCCGAGGCGGGTAATTCCGTACGTGTTCTCATGCGGCCAGTCCAACTGGATCAGGTAGACCTGGGCGGCCATGAGCTCCTGCCGCCAAGTGGCCAGGTGACCAGTCGTGACGGGGGACGTGTTCAGCATCCGCTGCGTGAGCTCGTTGGCCCACCCCTGGCCGGAGTAGCGTGCGGCCCACCACATGGCCTGGAGCCACGCCAACTGGAAGACCAGGCACTGCGCATCGTGCTCGCTGTGATCCTCCGGGTTGTAGTAACGCAACTGGAAGATCATCTCGCGCTGCCGATCGAGGAGGGCCTCGTGGCATTGCGCCTGGAACGTCTCCTGCTTATCGAAGAGACGCTTGGCCTCCCCCTGGGAGTTCTCGAACTTCGTCTCCGAGTCCTTGAGCTTGGTCTCGGAGCTCTCGAGCTGCATCGTGAGGCTCTTGATGCGGCCGATCATGTAGTAGATCACGATCAAGCTGACGATGACGACCAAAATGAGGCCGCCGATGATGGTCTCGGTTTCCATTACACACTCCTTCGGGACGCACCCGATGAATGAGGGGACGCACCCCTACTGCACTCCGCAACTCAAGCACATTCTTGAGCGCAGATCTCGGAGGGGCCACTCGTGCGCCCTTCAAAATCCATGCTCAAAATAACACTCATATTAGCATAAAAAATCACTATTGTCAACCGAAAACCCGACAAAAGCCTTTTATATTGGCCAAATCAAACTACCGCGTCGGGGCGGCTGCAGCGTCTTTCCACCCAAGCACCCGTACCGCAACCTGCGGAAATACGCACATATCCTGATACAACGCCGCCCAGTCAAAAGTTCCGAACTCATCCGCCAGCTCCTGCCAATAGCCGGTTTGGTGCTGGCAACCGGATTCCCATAGGACTCTCGACGGGTTCCTATGACCGGAGTCCCAGCCAAACCCGCTGTTAAAAACCCGTCACCATGTGTGGCGGTTTTTTAACAGAAATGACTTATGAACATCGAAACCGTAAGAAAACAGGTGGACGATATTGAGAATAAATTTCAACGGATGAAATCGATCTCTGTAATAGACCCGATGATGCTCAGTGGGGACGCAGGAGGTGTGGCGCCTCAGTACTCCGGGAGAGAAAATATGTCTGAAATTGATGCGTCTAGGAATGCCGAGCTCCATTCGCTTTGGAGTGAGATCGAAAGAAACCTACCGCCAGGTTTTTCGATAGATGGAAATTTACTTCGACATCTCTCTTTTAATGAAATTCGCGACTGGGATGATATTTCGAATTTGGATATTCCGAGGGAGCTCCAAAAGGTCAATGAGTATCGAAAAAAGTTGATACTCGTTGTATTTAGGAACGATGAATTATTCAACAATCGAAATCGCGTCCGCAAACGCACGACGAACTTTAGGACGAACCGCTGCAGGATCCTCGCCGCGATATCCGAGAGCGAGCATAACAGTTGACGTGAGATTCTGCGACGGCAAATCGAGAATCGCATCAACTTCAACGGGATTGAATCCGCCCATTGGACCAGAATCCACACCAAGCTGCGCCGCGGTCGTCACCATAACACCAAGTGGGATGTACACCTGACCCATCACCCATGCATCGAGACTAGCATCGGTCTGTCCGGCAATGAATCCGTCCACCATGTTCTTCAGCCCCTCGAGCATAGAAGGATCAACACTTTGCGCTTTTACGGTTCGATCCACCAACTCTGGCGTCATTGCGGATCGTGCGTCAGTGCGACGAGCAATAACGATGAGATGCGATGCGTCGGTGACTTTTGGCTGATCGTAGCTTGCTGCACGAAGCTTTACGCGGATCTCTGGATTCTTAACCACGATAAACTTCCATGGCTCGATGCCAAACGAGCTCGGCGCCAAACGACCGCTTTCAAGAATGATTTGCACATCCTCATCACTCACCTTCTTTGCTGGATCAAATACCCGCACCGCGTACCGCCAGTTCAATGCCTTGATGATGTCGTTCATAGAATGCGATTGTACAGAATATTCCCAGAAAAATAAACGACCCCTGGTTTTACGCCGGGGGCCGTTTATTATGATTTGTTTACCAACGACCAGGGCCGTTTGGATTGTAGCCGTTCGCAATTTCGAGGCCATCGTTGTAGCCATCGTTGTCGGAATCGGCGTCGAAACGATTGGTCCAATGGATAGTCATTTCGGCGTAATCGGTAAGACCATCGCCGTCGGAGTCCAACTTGCCGACGCCATTCGGATCATAGCCATTCACGACTTCAGTGTAGTCTGAATATCCATCGCCGTCAGTATCGGAACTCAATGGGTTGGAGTACCACACAGACTCTTCATCCGCGTTCGTCAATCCGTCGCCATCAGTGTCCATGGCTGAAACGGCATTGCCGAGATTCTCTACCGCAGCTTCGTCATCATCGGACATATGATAGTCCTTGATATCCGTTGCGTTGGTTGGCAGAACGATATTCGTTGGCTGATTGAAACTCTTGAAGAGCACCGAAATGCCAACGGTGGTGTACGACGTTGCGCTCTGTTGCACATGTACATTGAACGTAAACATTGCAGGGAGCATGTCGGCTGTATCGATCCAGAACGAACCATCAATCGTGACATGCTCTGCGAGATACGTACGTGCGGCATCTGCATCAGACGACGCGATCATCTTTTTCTCCACGAGATAATCGACAAGATTGTCGGTATCAATGGTGTACGCATAACGCACCGCAGGCTTCTTGTTGATGAAGTCTACCGTTTCGTACTGATACGTCACGATACCGCGATCAAACATGTCCTGAAGCGCAGACTGCATTTCCGCGATTCCCTCTTCAGTATCGGAAGCGGTTGGAAGCTCCGTTGAACCGGAACGTTTTGCGAAGTACCACGTGTTCCCGTCTTGGGAGAGATACACAGTGTCCTTTGCAAGAATCAACGACGCGTTGCCTTTGTTAAAGGCACCGTTCTGATCCGTCATCCATGCAGCAACGTCGAAGCGGCTATTTTCCGTTTCACTCGAAACACCATTAAGATCCAAATGAACCTTCACTGGCTGATTCATGCTCGACGCATACGTTTCCACATCAACATCAACGCTAAAATCTACCGATGTTGCATTGGCAACATTCGTGAGAATTTCCGTAGACGAATCACTCAATTGGGATGTACTCCCAAGACCCGCAAGAAGATCATCCGCGTTCAAAGAAGTAGCTGCCTGCGCGAACGACGCCGGCAATAACACCACACTCAAAACAGCGATGGAAACGAGCTTTTTGATAAGGTTTTTCATGGGAATTGGCCAATAAATTAACCACGCAGTATAGCAAAAAAATTGCCAAAAGTCAAGGAATTTGGCTAAGATAAGAGGCAAAATTGACTGAATCGGACCTGAATCTTTGAGGGTTGTGTGGACGTGTGGAAGGGAGCACGGGATATCGCGGCAAGGAACGATACCCTCGTTTTTTGGGGTTTTAAAACTGGGCAACGGCACGCGATCTGAGCCAGAAATCGATGAAAAGTGAAATCGATTTCGGAAATGCACGACCAGCGATCGTAGACGGCGCTATCGCCAACCTCGCAGATCACGAGAATCGCCCACCGTTTCCTTAATGCAAACGAGTTGCGTTAGCAAAATACCCTATTTGAAATCGAATACCCCCAGGCTCACCGTTGGTGTGTCGCTGGTGCCATTCCATTCCCAACCCACTCAAAGGATCAGTCTCCCTCAATCCAAGATCAGTTCAGATCCTCCAATAATTTCATCAGCCCAACTTCATGCACGTGAAGTAGTGGGTATTTCTTTCGCAGTGTTTCACGCGGCGCATGCCAGGTGAGTTTGCCTTTGGCGTACAACGAAAGCACGTCGGGATGAATGTAAGATTTTTTACACACCGCAACGGTGTTGCCGAGTGCATCGGCGGCGCGCTGAACTGCGGCTTTGATGTCGTGCTGAACGTCGCGCTTCGTCGTTGCGACCGGCCGATCCCAAAGATACGACACCGCAATCACCGTGCCGTGCCACGTACGAAAATCTTTTGCGGTAATTTCTTCCTTTGAAATCAATTTCAAATAGTCGTTCACGTCCTCAGACTTCACATCGTGTGGCTTACCGTCGTGATCGAAGTATTCAAACAGCTTCTGGCCAGGAATGTCGTGACACGTTGCGACAATCTTTCGCAATCGTTCGTCTTCAATGGGAAATTCATGTGCAATGCCGTCTTTGCCGTCGAACGCCAACTCCATATGCTCCCCCGCTCCTTTCACGTGTCGATTTCGGAGCGTAGTGAGCCCGAACGAGTGATTGTCTTGAGCGTATTCCTCGTTGCCGATGCGAATAAACGCCGTATCAAGTAATCGGACAATCGCTGCAAGCACTTTTTCTTTTGGCATTCCACGCAAACGGAGATCGGCCTCAACACGCCGACGAATACGAGGAAGCGATGCAACAAATTCACGCATGCGATGAAACTTCCCTTCGTTCTGTTTTGCGATCCAGTCGGGATGATAGATATACTGCTTTCGATGTCGCGCGTCGAGCGCCGTTGCCTGAATGTGGCCATTCGCAAACGGACAGATCCACACATTCGTGTACGCCGGAGGAATGCCCAATGAACGAATCCGATCGAGAATCTTGCGATCACGAATTCTCTTTCCGTTCTGGTCGCGAAATACCACGCCAAACCAACCCTTTGCTCGGGTAAAACCGGGAATGTCGTCAGTGACGTATCGGAGTCGCATGGCCGTAGTATAGCAAGCACTGTTGTGCTATATTTTTGGCATGAAAAATCCTCAACGCATTCTCTTAAAACTCTCAGGCGAGCAGTTTGCAGGGGCGCAAAAGTTTGGCATTGATACCGACTTTATTCTTGGCCTGGCCGAGGAACTTTACGAAGTCGTCAAAGCGACCAGTGCGCAGATTGTCATTGTGGTTGGTGGAGGAAACTTTGTTCGCGGGGCCACACTTTCGAAAAACGAAGTCATGATCGAACGCGCAACAGCGGACTACATGGGTATGCTTGCGACGATTATGAACGGCATGGCGCTCGTGGATATTCTGGAACACTTTGGTCAGCCAGCTCGTTTACAGACGCGAATCAAAATCGACAGTGTCGCCGAACCGTTCATTCGCCGCCGTGCAATTCGGCATTTAGAAAAAGGCCGCATCGTCATTATTGGTGGAGGCACCGGGAATCCGTACGTCACCACCGACACCGCCGCAGTCTCTACCGCGCTCGAACTTGGATGCGACATCGTGCTTAAGGCAACAAAGGTAGACGGCGTATATTCCAAGGACCCGACCAAACATACCGATGCGGTAAAGCTTCAGTCCATTTCGCACCTCGATGCTATTCGCGACGAAAATATTTCCGTCATGGACAACGCTGCCGTGAGCCTCGCGATGGACAACAACCTGCCAATCCGCGTATTCGATCTGCTCACCAAAGGAAACATCCAACGCATCGTGAACGGGGAAAGCATTGGAACACTCGTCAGTAAGAGCTAATACCTGATCAGGTATGTCTATTGTTTCTCGCGAGTCTCTTCACGTTCCAACCCCCACCGTTGGATCATTATCATGCGATGATCTTCGCGCCGCGCAACACGTAAACACCGCACCAATGCTCATCGATGTTCGCGAACTCGATGAGTGGAATGCTGGCCACATTCCCGGAGCCATTCACATTCCTCGCGGCATTCTTGAATTCAAGATTTCCGAAGTCGTGCCAAACCGAAACACACCAATCGTCCTCTACTGCCGAAGCGGTGGCCGAGCGACTGTTTCTGCGCACCAGCTCATCAGCTTTGGCTATACCAATGTCAAAAATCTTGAGGGAGGGTACCTCCAATATTCAAGCGCCTAGCCTGTACACTTCGCCAAATAGCAGACAGGTTTTCCAACCGCCTGATGCTCCGGAAGTTTTGGAAACATGATCACGCCGTCGTGCTCCGTAACAACAGGCTCATCGTCGTGATACCCAAGAATGTCTCCTGATGCGATTGGCTCGAATGATGACATCCCCCGGCCTTCCGCAAAAGCAAACGACCGATCGTCACGCAGAATCGCTGCAACGATTTCATAAATTTTACCTTCGATACTCGGCGGCGCAATCTTCTCGCCAGAAAAAATTCTAACGTCGGTCAAATACCGAACCACCGATTCTGTCACCGCTGGAATAATTGATTCGTCGTTCACCCATCCTGTTTCAAAACACAGTCCAACTTTTTCAATACTGTCTGCATACTCATCGATAGTGACCGGTACTCCCCCTCCAAAAATATATGTCGGATCCGTCAGCACGCACGGTGGGTTGAACCATCGGAAAATATTCCGATGCGCGGCGTCGTTTCTTGCAATCGCAAATGGAACGGATGGCTTGTTTGTTGCATGAATGTCGATCACAACGTCCGACGATTGAACAATACTTGCAATCATCCGTGCGCGCTGGAATTCTGTACTTCCGTCACCATTCGCGAGCATCGAAGGCGAGAAATAGCGATTCAAATCGCGGCCATCAATTGCACGAATGTTCTGCGCAATCGCTTCCGGATTTCCAAGCATCAGCGTTAACGTTCCCGAAACAACAGATCGGCGACCAGCAACGATATCGTCTCGAAGCGCTCGAACAACCGCAATTCCCGTTCGCTCATTTCCGTGCGTTCCGCCGATAACCACAATCGACGGACCAGGAATTGATCCGGAAAACGAAATGATGCCGTTGTCAGGAAAGTCTTGCATACAAAACCGACAGTATCCGAAAACACTTCTTGACACAAGAAAACCTTCATGAGATCTTCGTAGAGTATGAACATGCAGTCCGCACGCTTGAGCGAAAAGAAGTCCAAGGGAAATTCCCTTGGCGCTTAACGTTGCACACTGCACGAGAAAGCGATCAAGGGAAACCTTGGTCGCTTTTTTGTTTGTACAAGAGTTCAGCACTCAGTGTCTCATCACTCACTGTTCGAGGGTCTCAGTACATGGAAGACGCCAAGATTCACGGCCTCCTCTCTGTGGTTGCGCAGGCAACCGCTTCATCTCACATCATCGTGAGCGGCACCACGATGGCACCGCTTCTCCCCAAGACCGCCGATGAGCTCTTCGCCTTCTGGCAACAAGGACTCTCTGCGATCGCTGTCCGTAACGGGCAAATCGTCGGTCATGCGGCCGTGGAGCCGCTCACGGAAGACTGGTTCGAACTCGGCGCTGTGTGGGTGCATCCCGATGTTCGAGGCCAAACCCTTGAGCGCAACGGATCGCACCCGCATGTGGGACTCCGCCTGTACCAGGCCATCCTGGAACGCCATCGCGAGAAGAACATTCTTGCTACCACCATCAACGCCGCGGCAATGGTGGTGGGCTGGCGCGTGGGCATGGTACCGATTGGCTACGATCAGCTCCCCCGACACGTATGGGAGGCGACGTGCTGCTGCCCGAGCCAGAAAACAGGAGTGTCTCGTAAGCAGAACGTGCCGCACTGCGGCATGCGTCAACAGACGTGCTTCGTGCGCGTCACTCGGGAAACATGGAATCGGCTAGACCGACCGGAACCGTGTGCTCTGCCGGTTCGCGCGCCGACCACCCTTGCCATCATCCCCCACGACGACATCGTCATCCTCCTCGCAGGATGACCACGATCGGCTGCACCTTCGGGTGCGGCCGATTCGCTTTTTTTCAAACTCCAACTCTATCTATTCTCCAGCTTTACTGCTATGGTGCAACCTCAGATATGGTAGCCTGCTTTATGGCTCCAAAACGACCACTCGTATGACCGACGGCGAAGAAGTGACCACCACAACCGTTCCTCCAGTAGAGCCAGTTACAGCTCCAGAAACAGAGACAGGGGCTCCAGCAGAACCAGCTCCTGTATCAGAAGAAACCGTCGCGTAGTTCTTCATACCAAAAGCCCCGGCGAGGAATCGCTGGGGCTTTTGTATTATGGATTCAACCGACTATTTCTGCGCTTCACCTTCATTTTACTTTGCGCGATCTGCTTTTGAAGCTGCTGAAGATCTTCAGAAATTTCCTCGATTGGTGCGCCCTTTCTCGATCGTCGCTCAATTTTTGCAATCCCTTGATTCGCCGAAGCCGTCACCGAATCCAGCCGCTGATGCATCTTCCCTCTGAGTCGAGTAAAAAGTCGACGATAATACCAGATGGTAACAATCTGTACTACAATGAAAACTGAAAACAATAATTCGTACCAGATCCCCCAAGAAGATTCCCGGAGCTGCTCAGTAACCGACCTTGATGGTTCAAGATCTCCGGAACGCCAGCAGCCGCAGAGACATGAGGCACCGGAACAACAATTCCAGTTCCCCAGAAAACACCAAAAAGAATGGCACTACTAACCATCCTTTGGAAAAGCGATTTTCCCCCCTGTATTTCCATAACACTATTATCCCATAGAAAAAGCTCCAGAGCCCAAAAGAATCCACAGGACGAAAGCAAAAATGATACTGAAAACACGATAGAATATTCACATATGACGCCATGGACTCCCGATGAAAAAAATGTCATCAAACTCCTCAGCACGCCAGCAAAAATTCAAGACTTTTTGAACAGCCTTCGGTTTCGGATTGTTGGTGCAAACGAGACGTGCTATTCCCCCAGAATGGTCATGAAAAATCGTGAAGCACAGTGCATTGAAGGCGCGATGTTTGCCGCGGCGGCGCTTCGATTTCACGGATTTCGACCCCTCATTGTGGATCTTGTCTCCACCGTGCACGATCAGGATCATGTGATCGCCGTTTTTCAGATCGACGGATGTTGGGGCGCGATATCAAAGACGAACCACGGCGTTCTGCGGTATCGCGAACCCATTTACCGATCGATCCGCGAACTCGTCATGAGTTATTTTCACGAATACTTTCTCCAATTGAATCGAAAGAAAACCCTCCGAAGCTTTTCAAAGCCCATCGATCTCTCCAGATTTGACCCCCAGGAATGGGAAACACGCGAGGAACCGATCTGGTATATTCCTGAATATCTTCTCTCGATTCCCCACTCGCCGATTCTGAACCGATCGCAGATTGCACGACTCCGGATTGCCGACCCCATTGAGGCAAGGATGACGGAAATCGTGGAATGGGAGTAATGGTCTCAGTCATGCTGAGCAAGGCGAAGCATCTCCGCAGGGAGATCCCGACGAAGATTCTTCGCTTTGCTCAGAATGACGAATCAAGCCTAGGATGCTATAGTTTCTGTATATGGAATGTCCAAATTGTAAGCGAGGAATGAAGTACGTTCGCAGTGGAACCAATACATATGAAAGCATTCGGTACGACGAAGAAGTCTATCGCTGCCCGTACTGCTATTCGTACATCACCACGAGCGTTCCGCAGAAAAAAACAGCCGAATAAACAACACTCCGAGCGAAATGCTCGGAGTTTTGGTTTCGCATTTATGCGATCGACTGAATGGTGATCTTGGTCCAAGGCTGACGATGACCGACGTTGCGGCGGTAACGCGTCTTTGGCTTGTACTTGATAATCGATACCTTCTCGGCACGACCGTGCTCGGAGACGATTGCCGTTACCTTTGCGTCTTTCACGATTGGAGTACCAACCTTCACGGTTGCGCCGTCGTCGGAAGCCACGAGCAATGCCTCAAAGGTCATTGGAGCGCCAACCTCAAGATCGATCTTTTCCACGCTGAGCACCTGGCCCTCGCGGACGATGTGCTGCTTTCCTCCCGCTGTGATTACTGCAAACATAGAGTATTGAGCTGCTGAGGCGGTAAGGAAACCCCTACGCTTTTTTGCCTATTGCAAGCCAAAATGTGCGAAAAGAGTATCAGGAAGCCTTGGAATCGTCAAGGTATTTCGCTAACAGGCTAATGCCAATAACGGCCAAAATGCCCAGAATTCCCAACGCAATCACCTTTTGCCAGCTCGCGAAAAGCAGGCTCGTTACCCCAAACGCCAGAGCAATACACGAATAGAGCAACGTCACCCGCCTCGGTGAAAGGCCGGCGTCGCGGAGCATAAAGTGGAAATGACGGCGATCCGCGGTGGTGAACGGGTTCTTGCCAGCTCGATATCGGCGAACAGCCACAATGCCGACATCAATTGCGGGAATACCAAGAACGAGAAGTGCAGTTGCCATCTTACTGCCGGCGATGACAGAGAGAACGCCAACGGTGAATCCAAGTACCGTACTTCCAGATTCACCAAGGAAAATCTGTGCCGGATGCCAGTTCCATAAAATGAATCCGAGGATCGATCCCGAGAAGATCAGTGCAAGAAGCGCCACGTCGGATTGGAAATATGTTGGCGTCAATGCAAGCGCGGCGATCATCAACGACCCGACCAGTGAAACGCTCGATGCCAAACCATCTACACCATCGAGGAGCTTCGTTGTCATGGTCATGGCAAGAATCCAGACGAACGCGACGACCGATGCCGCGATCGGGGCGAGGACGATGACGCCGCCGAGCGGATTCGTCATCTTCGCAACGTTGATTCCGCCGAACACCGCAACGAGCGACGCGAGAACGAATAGCGCCATTGAATACTTCGCCGAAATCGTGAACCGATCATCGATCACGCCGCCGATCGTGAGGATCGCGATGCCGACAAAGAACCCAATGAAGTGATGAATGCCGATCGCGCCGCTTGTGAGTTCGGACGATGAAAGAAGAACACCAATCGTGACGATCGAAAAACTCGCAACAATCGCGAGGCCACCGAGCAATGGCGTTGGTTCGCGATGAAGCTTTCGCCCACCATCCGGCGAATCGATCACGCCGAATCGCAACGCCAATACTCGAACGACCGGCGTAAGCCAAGCCGAGATCAAAAATGCGAGAGCGATGGGAATTGGCCACCAGGAAACCATATACCCGAAGTCTACTGCGAGTTTCTCATTTGTGGCTAGTTTCGATGAAGATCGAGGAAAGCTTGCGAGACGTACTTCATGTGTACGTTGAGCAAGTTTCCGATGATCTGAGTCGAAAATAGACCAAAGGAGGAAGTCGCACTAGGAAGGTATTAGTCCAGGGATCGCTTCGCTCATTGTGGGATACGCGTGGATCATTGACTGGACCGCATCGATCGTAATTCCGGCGGACATTGCGAGTGCAAGCTCGTGAATTACTTCACCGGACCGATCGCCGAGCATTGATGCCCCAAGGATGAGATTCGATTTCTTTTCGACAAACACTTTCAACAGACCAATGCGTTCGCTCTCAATGACGGCACGACCGAGCGCGCCAACGGGAAACTTCCAAACGGTGAATGATTTCTTTTTCGCAACAAGCTCGTCGGGCATTGCGCCAACCGATGCAAGTTCTGGTGCCACGAATGTGACGCGAGGAACAACAGAAAGATCGACGCTCGCGTACTTTTTCTTTCCTTGCGCGAGAAATGCCGCGTTTTTTCCCGCGATTGTTCCTTCGTGATGTGCGGTGTGGGTATATGCTGGCAAACCAGAAACGTCTCCAGCGAGAAATAGTGATTGCCCTTTTATGCGCATCGCAGCGTCGATGGTGATGCCACCCGTCGCATTGCGTTTTACTCCTGCGTTTTCAAGATTCAACGATTCAACATTCGGCGCACGGCCAGAAGCGACGAGAAGCTTTTCCACGCGAACCGTTTTCCGTGGTTCCGATTTCGTTTGGTACGTGACCCGAATCTGCCTGCCGGATTTTGCTACACCGAGTACACGCGTAGCGCCGTGGAATGCCACGCCGCGATGCATGAGTGTTTTTGCCGCAAGCGCCGCAGTTTCCGCGTCTTCGCGCGGAAGGAAACGCTCAGCGATATCAAAAACAATCACGGGAATGCCAAGTAAGGAAAAGAATGTCGCGAACTCGCAACCAATCGGACCGCTTCCAAGAATGCCGATGGATTCTGGAAGTTCCGTTATCGACGTTGCTTCGCGTGGCGTCCAATACTCGATAGAATCGATCCCCGCGATCGGCGGGATCTTCGAAACCGATCCCGTTGCAATAACAAACGACTTCGCACTAATGATGTGCGTGCCGACGCGAATCGATTCGTCGTCGATGAAACTTGCGGCGCCACGGAAAATTGTCACCTTTTCGCTTTCAAGAATCTTTTCCAATCGGCGATTCCCCGTCATTGCGTTCACCACCGCATCTTTTCGCTCCATCATCGCCGAAAGGTTGAACGTGAGACGCTTGACGTCAATACCGAATCGCCCACCGTTTCGTCGGATATCGTCGTATCGCACAGCAGCAGCGAGCATCGACTTTGTTGGAACGCACGCGTAGTTTGGACATTCGCCACCAAGTTTGTCGGAAGAAACAATCGCGACACTCGCGCCTTCTTGTCGCGCCGCAAATGCCGCGGAAAGGCCCGCAGAGCCTCCGCCAATAACGACGACATCGAATCCAGTTTTATGCGCAATCTTTTTCACTGGCATATCTACACAACAAGCGGAAGATCTCTCCAAACCTTCTCATCACCACGCAGCAACGATTCCACACGATATGCGCCGTGTGTTGGTGCATTCGTAAATCCACTCCACGCCATACGCGCGAGTGCGCCGCTTTCAATCCAATCGAACAACCATTCGTTCATGTATTGCGGTGCAAGACCATCCGCGCCTCCCCCAACATACGTCAGCCATGCGCGATTAAAGTCTTCTTGGCTTCCCACCGTTGGTGCCATGATGATCGGAATCGCCAAGCCGGTGTAGAACGAAAGTTCGGACGGCTTCGTCCACAAAATATCCGTCTTGCGCATCAGCTTCGAGAATGCAGAAAAATACGCAGGACGATTATCCTCAAACAAAATCGTCACACGACCAGCACGCTTCGCACTAACCAATCCGTCCAATCGAATCTCGCGCTCAAAGAATTCGTTCACTTCTGGTCGTGTTCCCGCAACAAGATTTACGATGATTCGGCCAGCACGAATGTCGCTTGCCAACGATCGCAATGCAAGCGCGACAAGCTCTCGCTGTGTTCCTGCGCCACCGACCGCGAATGTAATGGACGGCGTTGTTGGCTTTACCGCACAGAATTGTTTTCCAAATGTTGCATCGAGGAGCGAATGCGCCTTTGCAACAAAGTTTCCGTGCGGATCAAGATTGCACATGCGGCGTTGCAAGTCGGCACGAACATATTCTGGAACGTGCGGACCACCAACGGTTTCAAACGGCAACGGAAATCCCGTCAGCGTAATGTTCTTTTCCTTCACGCCGTACAATTTTAATCGCTCGACCACGCGACCGGTCGGAGCGAGGTATTTGATTCTGCTCTTCTTTGGATTCAACGGAACCCAAGCCCGTGCGATATCGGCGTCGCAAAGAACGATGTAAATATCCTCAGGGTAATCGAATTCTTCTGCAGCGAATGCGGGAGTAAAAAACGTCGAAACGATCGGAAGCGGACGTTCTTTAAACCGTTCGATCAGGTCGCGACACATCCCCTGTCGTCGAATGAGCGCGTACGTTTGCCGGACTTGCAGACTCGGCTTTGAGAGATCGCGTCGCGGATAAAACTCCGGGATGCGCTGCATCTTGTCCATGATACCGAACGCAGCGGTTCCCAGAATTGGGACGTTCTTGAATCGGGAAACGAATTCGTAAAAACTCTTCCCCGTCTCCCAAAGCCTTCGCTCGTGGGCAGGGATGCCTGGATAATCGTTCGCCACGGTCACTTGCCCGCCTGGCGCCAAGTGGCGCAATGCAAACGCGGCCCGCTCGTGGCCATAGCCCATATTGACCGCAACAACGTGCGCCAATGCTTTCCCCCTTGATTTTTCCTCCATAATCTTATGAACAAGTATAGCATGGCTAATGCTTGCCAAGTTTTGAATGATCAGGTAGCATTCCCGCATTCGAAACCCCAACACGCTTATGTCCAAAGTCTGCATGATCACTGGCAAAACGCCTCTTACGGGCAACAATGTCAGCCACTCCAACGTCAAATCGAAGCGTCGCCAGATGCCAAATTTGCAAAAGAAAACGGTTATCAACCCAGCAACTGGCAAGCCAGTCGTGCTCATGGTTTCTGGCCGCGGCATCCGCACCCTCGCAAAGTGGGTAAAGGCAGGAAGCAAAGTCGATCTCCGCTACTTCGTCGAGTAATCGATTCAACCAAAAACGCTCCGAGCAATCGGAGCGTTTTTTGTTTTCATCTAACTCAGCCATTATCTTTTTCAGTCATCCCCGCGAAGGCGGGGATCCAGACATCGCTCCGTGGCGACTCGGGTATCAATTTTTCTGCTGCGTCACACGACGCTACGCCGCGACGTCTCACCTTCGGTTCGACTGCGGCTGTGCATCCAGGTAGCCTCGCTGAAAAATTGATACCACTCGTCGCTCACTTCGCTATCACGTACCCGCCATCCTTATATACAACTTCCCCGTCGATCGTGACGGTGGTGACGTCGGCGAAGACGTCCACGTGGTATTTACTTGAACGCTTTGGGAATCCTTCCTTTGTGTACACCGAGTGCTTCTGGCCAAGGGAAAGATGGATACCGCACATGCGTTCGTAGCTTCCAATATCGGTGAGCCTCCGATTCCGAGTGAGTGCACGGTTCATGCCAAAGCCGAGTTCGCGAACCCACAAAAGTTCATCGGCGCGGATCTGATCCATCACTGCGGTGAATGATTGTGGCGGATTGATCGCTTCCACGAGAATGCCGTTTTCGATGCGAACAAGGACGGGTTCTGGCGGAACGATCACGTGAAAGTCGGCATCGGCGTACGCGAAGAGTTTTACAAATCCGTTTGCCCTTGAGAAATCCGCGGCCTCGGTAAACACTTCGCCAATTGGAAACATTCCGCCAATATTCTTCATTCCCGTGTAGTCGCCGGTATTCAACTTTGCAGATTCGAATGGACCGTCGTACACCAGCTCAGTTCCTTCGCAGGAAACGATAATCTGTTTTGCGTTATCGATTTTGTTCTTCAGCCACGGACCGACGGCGTGATAGTACTGCTCGTCGTATGCAAGTGAATCGAGATAGATTTCATGCTCTTCCTCCGGCATGCGACCGAGGTGCGGATGTTCGATGACGGCGAGATTACGATTAAAGAGCTCAAGACGGAATCGGAATTCATTCAAGCGGAAGCTCCCGGATTGAACGAGAACAACAAGGCTTCCTGGCGCCAACGTGTCGATGGCGGCACGGACAGCTTCTGGCGTCGTATCGTCAAAATTGATCTCGATCGTATTGGTCAGCACATTGCGATACGCCCGAGAAAGCCGCGTGGAAAGTGGCGATTGCTCATCGAAAACGATGATCGACGGATGCGACACGTCGATGCGAAATGCTTTGGTAATAATGTCGCGAACGTTTTGTTCAATAGCGATGCTTTCCATAGATTGGCTTATCCTACACAAAAATGCCGCATTTGTCACAAAATACCCGCTCCAAGCATAGATATCGTGTAGGCCTACTGATAATCTTCTCTCATGAACGACTCTGCCCAACAATTTACCAGCACATTCTCCGCCATGTACGACGGGCTGTATCGCTATCTTGCGTATCGCATTCCCAATCGCGCCGATGCCGAAGATGCCGTGGCGAACACCGCACTTCTCGCATGGAAGAACCTCGCGCAGCACAATGCTGACCGCGGTAGCATCGAAGAGTGGATGATGGGAATAGCGAAGAACCAAGTACGAATGTATTGGCGCAATCACAGACCGTGCTCTTCGCTCAACGAGATTGAACATCTCTTCGCAGACGACGCAACTCCGATCGACCACATCGTAAATGATCAGATGACGCTCGAGCGCATTTTTGTTGAACTCGACAGCGAGCAGAAAGCGCTACTGGCACTGCACTACATCGACGGCATTCCATACAACGACATCGCGCTCATGTTCGATGCTACCCCCACACAGCTCCGAAAGAAAGTCTCCCGAGCACTTCACGCCATCAGAAATCAATTCAGTTTCTTTGTTGAATAATCTATGAAACCTATCATCACCCAAATGCTTCACGACGACGAAGCGACCATCGAACCGAATGTGGATCTTCGTCGCGATATCACCTTGCGATTCCACCGATCGCCATTCACGTTCACCCGACTCTGGAGAATGACGACACTCGTTGGCGCAACCGCGGTCATCGCCGTCGCGCTCGTCAGCCTGAACGGACCGCAGTCCAAAGGAGCGACGTCGTTCATTGCACAAGCGAACGCTGCGTACGAAAGTCTTCGAACAAAGCTCTCCGAGCCGGGCGCGGTTCGACACACCATTACATCATTCATCAGCTATCCAGATCCCTCCACGGACAGCGTCACGTTTTCGACAAACGACGGGCAACCAGACGAAACATGGAGCAACGGCGATGGAACGCTGACCCTTTCGGGGCCAGTTGGATCGCCACAGCATCTCCACGACCACGACAAAAACTACATGGATGCAGAACGGTATAAAGAATACTTTCCCGAGGACACCGGCCCGGGATCTGGCGGAACCATCACATCGAACGACGATGGATCATGGGCGTCGTCCACAACCAATGGTGAAAATTCCGGTCCGCAGTACAGCATCACTACCCCACCGGATACCGCATCGTGGGAAGAGAAGTACGACCCCGCCGATTCCAGTGTGGCATGCGTGGACATCACGCCACTCACTGATGCGCAGAAAGCTGCGCGCGATAGCATGGACGCTATCAATACCGCGAGCGATGCCGTCGCCGCCGGAACTGCCGGACCAGAAGCACTGCTCAGCATTCTCTCGTCCTCTTCTGCGGTTACGGATCGTGGCATTCAACACGATGACGCCCTCGGAGACCTTCACGTCTACCGTATCGTCTACGACTCCGCATTGAGCGCTATCGATTCATCCGAAATTGGGAAACAAGGATTCCGAGAATTCGGATTCTCGCCGGACACGTATCTCATGCGGTTCATCCGCTCTGGGCAAATTGACACCGACGGAACGGAATTCGTCGAAAGTACTCTCAGTATCCTCACGGACGAAGTTCTTTCCGCAGATCGCATCGCTACCGACTTTTTCTCACCGACACGGCTTGGATTCGTCCTTACTCCACCATCGGACTTCGATCATCCAGAAAACCTCCCGTCGATCATTCTCCATGATGGTTGCTACCGCCAAGGGATCACCGCACCGGAATGGCTGAATGCCGCGGACGAAGCCGCCGCACGCGCACGCATCGCCACACTCGGCGATCAGGCACCAGGATTGGGAGGCGGAGGATTCTAATTCGCCGTACTGAAAAGACGACCATTGTGGTCGTCTTTTCTTTCTCATTACTCCTTCGCCTCTTTCGCCGCCTCTTCTACCATCGTTTTCCCACGCTCTGTCGCCATCGCACGAAGGATGATATAGCCCACGATGATAATAAAAAGTCCGATACCCACCCATCGCAATCCGCGGTGAATAGAACTCCAGAATTGTCCAAAGAAGAATCCAATCGCCAAATACGATGCGGACCACAAAATGCCGCTCGTGATGTTCATCGTCATGAACGACCGCCATTTCATTTTCAGCGCGCCGGCGATGAATGGAACGAACGGACGAAGTGGTCCGATGAATCGCCCAAGAAATACACCCGCAACACCGTATTCGTTCATGAATTTTTCAGCACGATCCACCGTGCTCTGTGCGAATAATCGAGGGAATTGTTTTGCGGGATCGATTCCTCGTCGACCGAGCACAAAACTCAGGACGTCACCAAGAATCGCGCCAATGGCGCCAATAAAAATTGCATCTCCAATGTCGTAAACTCCCTGAGAGATCACAAAACCGAACAACACCACAAATGTTGCACCTGGTACAAGAATACCAACAACAGCAATCGATTCCCCGAATGCAAACGCAAACAACAAGGCGTACGCCCAGTTACCAAGTTGCGAAATCCAAGGAAGCCAGTGATTAAACATAACGGGTCGGCGGGTGTTCAAAGGTAATAATCGGCATGTGGTTCTTCATCACGTCCTGCGGAATACCAAGCTCTTCAAGATACACCGTGGACACTTCGCAGAACTTTGCATCCGCGTAATCGAAACCCAGTAATTCCGACGCCGCACGAACCGTCGCTTCGTCGTGCGCCTCAACCTCCACAAACGGACGAAGACCTGGCCAGGTGTCGATTGTCACTTCCGCACCATTCAACGTCCATGCCTCGCGCAAGGTCTCTTGATACGCCTTCTTCTGCGCACCAATCGCCGACAAGAAATCGACCGCGTTATCGAAATCGTCCACCTTTACCATCACTTCCTTCTGATCCTCAATCGCATCGCCATTCACCACCTTCAAGGACATGGTGATTACCTCCCCCTCGTCGCGAACGCGCATCCATCCACCAGGAATGGCGATTGGCGGATTAAACACCGTCCGCCGCATCAATGCTTCCTTTTTTACCAATGTTCCGCCGACTTCCTGAAGCTTTGCTCGGACGGCATCCTTATCGACCCCGGTAAATGTGGCTTCGAATTCAATTTGCATAGAATATCCTTGAGGATAGCGCTAAACAATAAAAAACTCCAACGACAAATCGTTGGAGTTTTTTGGAGCCACAGTCGGGGATCGAACCCGAGACCTCATCCTTACCATGGATGCGCTCTACCATCTGAGCTACTGCGGCGTATGAGAAAGGCTCGTTGCCGAGCTTTTCTCATGGTGGGTTGGGAGGGATTCGAACCTTCGAAGGCGCAAGCCAAGAGATTTACAGTCTCTCCTCGTTGACCGCTTGAGTACCAACCCATGGTGGGACGAACCTATTTGGCCAATTTTGGGCTTGCAGCATCGAAAACTTTTTCAACGTACTGTGAAGTACGTCTCAAAAGCTTTTCTCGCCACGCACCCAAACTTGACGCAAATAGCTTCGTCCCACAGTCACGCTCAATTTTTCAATGGAGCCGAAAACCGGATTCGAACCGGTGACCTACGGTTTACAAAACCGTTGCTCTACCAGCTGAGCTATTTCGGCGAAACTCAGAAAAGAACGGCCGAATCGTATCATGTCGAGGAGCGCCCTGGCAAGAAGGCATTCCCACAGCACAGAACAGATGGTCCCAACGATACGAGGGTTCAAGATCATGCCGCATACATCACATCCTGCCGACAATCCGGAAACGGACCATTCTGACAATTCTCCGGCCTTTGTATTGTTTTTCAATCTATTTTCAGCTATAGTTCGCGCGAAAACCTCTATGAAAAATCGAACAAAAATCATTCTTGGCACTCTTGCAGTTATCGTTGTTGGCGGGATTGCCTACGGAGCAACACACCAAAGCTCAAACATTGTCGTTACCACCGAAACCGTGAAACGTGGCGATATTCATCAAACGGTGGAAGTAACGGGCGACACGCAGAGCGTCAAAGATCTCGACCTCGCCTTTAGCACAAGCGGCACCATTGCGGCGATGAACGTTTCCGTTGGCGACACAGTGAAGGCCGGCGACACACTTGCCGTGCTTTCCGAGGCGCGAATTGCCGCCAGCCTCGCGCAGGCAGCTGGCTCCGTGAGCCAAGCGCAGGCTGCGCTTGATTTGAAATCTGCAGGCTCTGCGGATGAAGAACTTGCCGTATATGAAGCCGCCGTTGCCGCCGCAGAAGCGAGCCTCGCGAGCGCAACCACGGAATCTGAACAAACAGCAATCACTGGCGACGCAAGCGTCACAAGCGCAACAGACGACTTAGCGCATATAACTTCCTCCACCGTCGCAACATTGGAATACGCACAGCAAGACGAACTTGAAGCACTTCGTTCTCTTGTTGCAGAAGTTCGTTCCGCGCTTGGGAAAGCCGATGCGGTGCTTGGTGTAGAAAACAATCTGGTCAACATGGATTTTGATCAAGATCTTGGAATTGCCGATCCCCAGTCGTACTCACTTGCAACCGATGCATTCGTTACCGCAGCCGCCAGCCGCAATGCAGCAGAGACCGCACTTGCAAACGTAACACTCGATAACATTTCAACACTGTCTACCGCAGCAGACGTCGCACAAACAGCGTATGCCGACACGTACCTTGCACTCATTGCCACAAGCCGCGTTCTTGATGCCACAACGGGCGGATCTGCGTCACTCTCTTTAGAAAGTCTTGACGCCATGAAAGCGTCTGTCGCTACCGCAACGTCCACGCTCGTTGCAGACGGCGGTGCATTCACGAACGCAGAACAAACCCTTGCATCCGCAACCCGATCCGCAACGGACGACGTCATTGATGCACAAAACACTCTCACAAAGGCACGGGCATCCCGAGACCAAAACAACGCAAGTGCTGCATCGTCGCTTTCCCAGCGACAATCCGAACTCGCCAAGGCCAAAGCGCAGCTCGCGCAAATCTCCGCCACACCTCGCGCAGTCGATCTTGCCGGACTTCGAGCTGCCGTCGCCATTGCGCAGGCGCAATACAACGCAGCGCTCGCGAATGCCGCAGATGCACAAATCACCGCACCAATCGACGGAATCGTTACCGCAGTCAACGGCGATATTGGTGAACAGGCTTCTGCTGGAGCGACGATGATTACCCTTCTCGGAACATCTGATCAGTTCGAAATCGTCATGGACATTCCCGAAGCCGACATTGCAAAGGTCCACGTTGGCCAGCACAGCACCGTTACTTTCGATGCGTTTGGCGACGACCACGTGTTCAACGGATCGGTGCTCAGCGTGAATCCGGCCGAGAAACTTATTGAAGGCGTCGTGTTCTACGAAGCGAAAGTGATTCTCGATGACTCCGCGGATTTGCGCGATGTAAAATCTGGAATGTCGGCAAACGTCACCGTCGCTACCAACGACGTCGCGAATGCGCTTTTTATTCCAAAGCGTGCGATTCTTGAGGATGCCAATGGCAAGTACGTTCGTATTCCAAAGAACGACACTGGAGCATTTGATCGCCGATCGGTGACTGTTGGCTTGTACGGCGACGATGGTTCCGCGGAAATCATGAATGGACTCTCTGAAGGTGAAACAGTGATTGTGACCATCCGATAAGTATGTCCGCAATCATCGAACTCAAGAATCTTACCAAGACGTACCAAAACGGGGACGTCGAGACACTTGTGCTTCGCGGCCTCCATCTCAGCATCAACGCTGGTGAATTTGTGGCGCTCATGGGGCCATCGGGATCCGGAAAATCCACACTCATGCACATCCTCAGTTTTCTTGATCGGCCAACAAGCGGAACATATATCTTCCGTGGCAAGGATGTTACCGATCTGAACAACGACGAACGCGCTGCGCTGCGATTGGCGGATATTGGCTTCGTGTTTCAGGCATTTCACCTTCTGCCAAAGCTGACTGTTCTGGAAAACGTCATGCTTCCTCTGGTATACGCTGGCGTCTCCGTGGCAGACCGTAAACGCCGCGCAACAGAAGCGCTTCAACGTGTAGGACTGAATGAACGGCTCGAATATCTTCCAAGCCAACTTTCTGGCGGCCAAAAACAGCGCGTCGCTATCGCACGAGCACTCATCAACAATCCATCAGTCATCTTTGCGGACGAACCAACGGGAAACCTCGACTCTGTTTCCAGTGAGCAGGTTCTTGGCATTCTCGCAGATCTTCACAACGAAGGCCGAACAATTGTGATGGTGACGCACGAACAAGAAGCCGCGAGCACCGCAAAACGCATTATTCGCATGAAAGACGGTGTGATTACCGGATAATCTATGCGCATCAACGATCTCATCATCACGTCGTCTGAATCGCTCCGTCGCAATACGTCACGATCGCTTTTGACGATTCTTGGAATCATCATCGGCATCGCCGCCGTCATCGTGATGCTCTCTATTGGTCAAGGCGCGCAAGGATACGTCTTAAACCAAGTCGCAAGCCTCGGATCGGATGTGCTGTACATCCAGCCAGGAAGCGGGAGTTCCGAAGGTGGTCCACCATCACCGTTCACCCAACAAACCATCAACCTCACCGATGCCGAAGCGCTCAAAAAGCGAGGACCTTTTAGCGTCGTCTCCGCACTCCTCATTACGAGTGCGGCCGTATCAGCACAGGAAAGTACGTTCACCGACATCGCAGGCACCGACGAATATCAGCTGGTCATCTCCCCCGCCGAACTGTTGTCTGGCCGGTTCATCGACGCGGAAGATGTATCCTCCCACGCTCGCGTTGCAGTATTAGGATCGGATATTGCCCGAGACCTCTTTGGCGACCAAAGCCCTATCGGCGAACGCATCACCATTAAAAATCTTCCGGTTCGTGTGATCGGCGTTCTTACTCCACAGGGAAGTAAATTCTTTTCGAACCTCGACAAGCGAGTGTATCTTCCCGTCACCACAACGCAACGAGAGTTGCTGAACGTCGACTACGTTTCGTACCTCTCAGCAAAGGCGACGGTAGATATCGAAGTCGCAAAAGATGAAGCTCGAGCAATTCTTCGCGATACTCACGCGCTCGACAATCCAAACGAAGATCTTGCGAAAGACGACTTTAAAGTCTCGTCCCAGGCAGACGCAGTAAATACCATCGCTGGCGTCGGATTTGCGCTGACGTTGCTTCTTGCATCAATTGCCGCAATTTCGCTTCTCGTCGGAGGCATCGGCATCATGAACATGATGCTTGTTTCTGTAACTGAACGCACACGCGAAATTGGATTGCGCAAAGCGATCGGTGGCACAGAGAAAAATATTCTTGGACAGTTCCTTCTCGAAGCCGTCATGCTTACGCTGACCGGCGGAGTTCTTGGCGTCGTTTCAGGCGTCATCGTCTCATTCCTCGCGTCGCTGCTTTTAGGGGCGTTTGTAGAAGGTTGGGCGTTCGTCATTCCTCCATCCGCAGTTATTTCGGCGTTCGTCGTCGCGACTGTTGTCGGTATTGCGTTCGGCTACTACCCCGCAAAACGTGCTGCAAAGCTCGATCCTATCGAAGCGCTTCGGTACGAATAACCCCCAAGCGAGGCGTACACTATTGGCAACCCACGCGTATGTTCGCCACCTCTATCATTCGATGGTCGTATCAACACATCCTCAAACCCCTTGCATTTCGCTTCGACCCCGAAGATGTTCACGACGCCATGATCCGTTTTGCTTCGGTCCTTGGGCGAAGCCCGCGAGTCCAACATGCCGTTTCTCGGATCTTTTGTTTTTCCAACACAACACTCGAACAAGATCTTCTCGGAATACATTTCACGAATCCCGTGGGGCTCAGCGCGGGATTCGATAAAAATGGTCAAATCATCGATGCAATCACCGCAACGGGATTCGGATTTACCGAAATTGGCTCGATCACCGGAAAACCTTGTGCCGGGAACCCAAAACCGCGACTATGGCGGCTACCAAAATCTCAAGCAATCATGGTCTGGTACGGCCTCAAGAACGACGGATGTATTGCGATCGCGCATCGACTTCACAAACAACAATATCCAATCCCCGTTGGCACGAGCATCGCTCGGACCAACGACGCGACAACCGTGGATATTCAGGCAGGGATCAACGACTACGCAACAGCCTTTCGCGAGTTTGCAACGATCGGAGCCTACACGACAATTAATATCAGCTGTCCAAATACCTGTGGTGGAGAACCGTTCACGACCCCGGATCGGCTCGAGCTACTTCTCTCCGTTATCGATACCATTCCCAGCGCAAAGCCGATCTTTCTGAAACTGCCCGTCGACCTCTCTTTTGCGGATACCGATGCACTCATCGTTGTTGCGCAACGCCATCGCGTACACGGATTCGTCATCGCAAATCTCACAAAGTCACATCAATCACCCAATATCGACAAGACCGACCTCACTGAAAACATGCGCGGTGGCATCAGTGGAAAACCTACTTTCGATCAATCCAATGCTCTCATCGCCCACGTATTCCGCACTGTCGGAAATCAGTTTGTCATTATCGGTGTTGGCGGAATTTTTTCTGCGGAAGACGCATATGCCAAAATTCGAAGCGGCGCGAGCCTCGTCCAACTCATTACGGGCCTGATTTTTGAAGGCCCGCAACTCGTTGGTGAAATCAATCGCGATCTCACAGCGCTTCTTGCGCGAGATGGCTACACAACAATTCGCGATGCCGTCGGAGCCTCTGTACGGGCACATCCGTAGCAATCGCGCTATACTGAAGAATATTCTTTCATCAGTATGTCGAAAATATCACTCATCACTGCTGCGTGCGGTGTCGTCGTCCTTTTTATTGGCACCGCTATCGGCGGATACCTCGTTGGACAACGCATCGCACCGTCATTAGCATCGGAGATTTCAGCGTCAGAAGACACAGCTTCGGTACAACCATCATCAATCACCGCAGCGCCTACAACAGAACACGATCTCTTGAGCAATGCGCATATCGGCGTTAACTTTTTAATTTTCCCAAGCAGCACCATTCGCGCAACACCACGAGCAATCAGCGCAACAGATACCGCAGCCGACCTCGCCACGCTTCATGCGGAAGTCTCTCGCCAACTCACCAACGGCGATGCATTGTGGAATAGCGTTGAGTCACGAGAGGACGTATGGAACTGGACCACAACCGATGCCGCAATCGATGCGCTCACCAAAACAGGGGAACCAATCGTCGATCTTTTTGCGATGCAATACGCATCACCAAACGCCCCGTGGAAACTGAGCGGTACATTTGAGAAGACCATGACGCCAGAGGCGGAAACATACATTCGCACCGTGGTTCGCCGATATAAAGATCGCGTAACGTATTGGGAAATTGGCAACGAAATGGATCACTGGCGCGCGGCAGATCCAGGATCCGTAACCCCAAAAAATCTTTCCGCAGATTCCAAACTTCCAAAACTCTTGCCAACCGATGGATACAGCCCAGAAGAGCAAGGCGCATTCTTTGCTGCCGCAGCCGCAATTATTCGTGAAGAAGACCCTAACGCCGTGATGGTCATGCCGGGTATGAGTGCGGCGGACAGTTATCAAACCGGAACGTGGCTCCCAGGATTCGTTCAAGGCGCAGGAACGGATGCTTTTGATGTAGTCAATTACCACGACTACAAATCGTGGGACGGCATGCAGAGTAGATTAGCAGCATTGCAAACCGAGATGCAGACTCTCGGAATTTCTGAGAAATCCCTCTGGCTCACCGAAACCGGCAGCACCGCAGACGCAACACTTACCCAACGTACGAACTATCCAAACAGCACCACATCCCAAGCCGCAGACGTGATTCGTCGTGTACTCGTCGTATTGAGCAATAGCGTGAATGTGGCAATCTGGCATACATATTTCAGCTCACCGAGCGAGAATGGAACCAATGCGTGGCGCGCATACGGACTTCGGAATGAGAATGGCGACCACTACCCTTCATACGACGCATATACAGCACTCGGCGAATCCTTTCCCGCGACGTCGGTAACCAACATTTCAACGACGCCCGGAACGTACATCATGAAAATCACCCCCGTGAGCGGGAATACAGCCTACGCCGTGTGGGGCTCAGGCGCCTGGACCATTCCGGACGGCATCACGTCGGAATACACCATTTCCTCAACGTCCGTCAGCAAAAGCACCGCCCCGGCCGCAGGAGCCACCGTTTCCCTGTCCGCAATCCCCCTCCTTTTCCGCTAAGATTGGTGAAGAATTGACAGTAATCCCGAATTCCCGTACACTTTCGCTAACATTTTTATTGTCGTATGTCCCAAGATAATCTCATCAAATTGGAGTGCACAGTCTGTAAATCCTTGAACTACCGTTCTTCCAAGAACAAGAAAATTCTCAAGGATCGCCTGGAACTGAAAAAGTTCTGCGAAAAGTGCCGAAAGCACCAGATGCACAAAGAAACGAAGTAAATAAAATACAGGAGCCGATCGGCTCCTGTATTTTATTTCTTCTCCGCGATCATTTCTTCAAATTCTCCGATCTTTTGGTTCTCCGGGTTTACCTCACGCAAGTGATCGAGCGATTTTTGTGCTTCAATAATCTCCCCAATCTCGAGCGCGGCGGTGATAAAGAAATCGAGGTACTTGGGATTATTCGGGCTGATCGTTTTTGCCTTCTCGTAAAATCCGTACGCAGTCTTCATGTCGCCCTCGGCGTCGAACACTTCGCCAAGTGCGGCAAGAACGCTCGCATCCCTTGGCGCAAGCTTTACCAGGAATTCGAGCGCCTCTTTTGCCTCTGCGTGCTGACCTCGCGATAAGTACATGCGACCAAGCGCCTCGTACGCTTCAACGTTCTTCGGATCGTGCGAAAGAATTTCAACAAGTTCTTGCTCCGCAGCTTCGTACTTGCCCAGCGCAATGGATTTCTTGGCCTCATCCGTCATCCGGTGCAATTCTGCGGCGTCGGTCTTGCCTGTTTTTTGTCGTTCAACGTATCGACGCTCCAACGCAGTAAGCTTTCCGGCAAGCCGACGGAATCCATCTTGCACAGACTTCACGATAGGCAAAACGGACGACTTCCAAAAATTCTTCCCCTTCTCCTCCACCTGTCGCATCATGCGCTCTTCAAGCAATGCATTTTTCGTTTCTCGTGTTCGCGCTTCTTTGGACGACATTGGGTCCACAATCGAAAGCTGGGGAGCCTTCTGCTTTGCAATGCCAACAATGGTTCCGAGCGAGCCCAAAAACACCACCCAAAGCAACCCGTCAAAGGCCGTCATACGTTTTGCGCAATCATCACTTCGCGACCAGCACCAATGATCGCTTCAAACTCGTGAATCTTCACGCTTGCGCCACCAACCAACACACCGTCGATTCCTGGCTCGCGCAAGAAACTGTATGCATGAGCACCGTCCACCGATCCCCCATACACCACCTGAACCGATGCCCCGATACCGATCTTCTGTAATGATTCACGAATGACGTTATGCATCGCAACGGCATCGGCTGGCGTTGCGCTCGTGCCGCTGCCAATCGCCCAAATTGGTTCGTATGCCACAATCAACCGCGATGCTTTCGTTATGGTGACACCGCGCAATGCCGCGCCAAGTTGTTGCGCAACAAACACTTCAGCCTTCCCTGCCGCACGTGTCTCCTTTGATTCGCCAACGCACAAGATTGGAACAAGTGATGTTTGCGCAATCAATTTCATCTTCGCATTCACGATTGCGTCCGACTCTCCGTTCATCGCTCGGCGTTCCGAATGACCAATGATGACAAATCCGCAGCCGGCGTCATCGAGTTGCGCAACAGAAACATCGCCAGTGAATGCACCGAAGCGCTCAGTGCCCATGGTTTGTGCGCCGAGAGAGACGCGAGTTCGGACTAAAACTTTTCGCACTTCAGAAAGCGCAGTGAACGATGGACAGATAACAATTTCCGGCAACACCTCGTGTCCCATTACGGAACGCAATACCCCACGCGCGTGCGCGATAGATTCTCGAATGCCGAGATGCATTTTCCAGTTGCCGATAATGGTTTTCATATTTTTTCATTCAGTCATCCCCGCGTAGGCGGGGATCCATCATTCCGAACGGTCTGGATCCCCGCCTACGCGGGGATGACCAGAACAAACGGATCAAGATGGCAATAGTGATTTCAATTCGTCTTCGCTCTTGAACGGACCGATGGCTGCAAGCGACATGCGATCAAATCGCAGGTACTGCTTTGCAACGCGAGCGATGTCTTCGAGCGTCACGGCGTCGAACTTCTTCAGTCGCTCAGCCGGCTCTTCAATCGTTCCAAGGAACAACGCCTGTCGGCCATAGAACTCTGCGCGATCCGCAGAATCTTCCAGACTCAACGATAATCCTCCACGAACATTCTCTTTCACCATTGCGAGTTCATCGGGAGTAACGCCATCGGTTGCAACTTTGCGAAGTTCGTCGGTGATGACCTTCATCGCCTCCTGTAAACGCGTTGCGTCGAGGCCGGCGCGAACCGTAAACATGCCAATGTCTTGATATCCCTCGACACCTGTTCGCACGGTGTAGCACAGCCCTCGTCGCTCCCGAACTTCCACGAACAATCGCGAGCTCATCGTACCGCCAAGAATCGATGAAAGGAGCTTCAACGGCGCCTCGTCCGCATGACCACGACCGACGGTTGGGAAACCAAGAGAAAGCTGGATCTGCTCAAGATCTTTGTGCTGATAGCGAATGCGACCGACATTGGCTTGGTCGCCGATGACGCCGAACGCCGATCGAGCCGATCCCGAAGGCGCAACCGTGCCAAATGTTTTCTCCAGTTGATCAAGAATGTCGTTCGGCAATTTTCCGGATGCAACAATCACCATGTTCTCTGGTCGGTAATGCGAAGCGTGGTAGGCCATGACATCATCGCGCTTCATGCCCTTCACCGATTCTGCGGTTCCGGCAATGTTCTTCCCGAGAATATGCCCATCGAACATCGCTTCTTCAAGCAAATCTTCGATGTGCATAATTGGGTTCTCCTCGTACATCTTGATCTCCTCAACAATAACGTTCTTCTCGCGTTCCATTTCTTCTGCGTTGAAGACAGAGTGGAAAATCATGTCGTTCAGCAAGTCGATCGCGACAGGAAGTTGTTCGCCGGCGATCTTCACCCAGTATCCGGTGAGATCTTTTCCAGTGTACGCATTGTATTGCGCGCCGTAGCGGTCGAGCTCCTTTGAAATATCGACGGTCTGCGGGCGGCGCGTGGTACCTTTGAACATCAAGTGCTCCACAAAGTGCGAGCCGCCCCACACATTGTCTGTTTCATTTCGTGAACCCACCTGAAACGCAACAAGAATCGCCGCAGCGTCTGTTCCGGAAAATGGCGCAAACACAACTTTCGCACCATTCTTGAGATTCGATTGCGTAAAGGACATAGGCGACAACGTCAATTAAATGGTGGTGATTTCTTTCTCCTTCTTGTCGCCCATCTCTTCAATCTTTGCCGTAAATTCTTTCACGGTCTTTTCGAGCAACTCTTCAAGACGACGTTTTTCGTCTTCACCACCCTCAAGCTTGCCCATCGCCTTTCGCGTTTCTTCACGAACGCGGCGGACTTGCACGCGAGCGTCTTCCAATTTTTCTTTTGCAAGCTTCACCATTTTCAAACGCGTTTCTTCCGTCATCATTGGCATCGTGAGACGAAGCGACTTCCCATCAACAACGGGGTTAATTCCCACATCGCTCTTCACAATTGCGGATTCGATGAGCTTCACCACGCTCGCATCCCACGGCTCGATGAGGATGGTCTTCGCATCTGGCGTGGTGATGGTTGCGAGCGCCTTGATAGGCTGCAACGCGCCATATGCCTCAACCTGAACCGGTTCAAGAATAGCCGCAGAAGCACGGCCAGTACGGATAGCCCCAAGCTCGTTCACGAGGTGCTCAAGTACTTTGGCAAACTGCGGTTTGGTATCGTCGATAATGGACATAGAGGAAAATACTTTCTGCGTAAAACGATCGTCAGTCATGCTGAGCGAAGGCGAAGTATCTCTCGCAGGTTACACTGATCACCTACGGAGATTCCTCGCCTACGCTCGGAATGACGAAACAGTCGTCCACGGACCTATTCGCCTCATATTTTAACCCAATCACCACGCACCGTCAACGCGGTGCGTGGTGATATTTTGCGAACTTCTGCGAAATTTCCGTGTGGATTCGCGTTTATTTTTTCGTGATTGTTGCCGAACCAAGGTAGACGTGCGTGCTGTCGGCAGGATCCACCAACAACGCCATTGCTGCGCGGGTCGATGGGAGCTCGCTCGTCGTCCATGCGCTACCGCTAGATGTTGAACGATTCACTGTGGAATCGGTTCCGTAGTAAATGATGTCCCCGTTGTCTGGCGCGACCGCAACCGAGTAGATGCGTACTTCACCGCTCGCCGAAATTAAGGACACGCCAGACCACGTTGCTCCCTTGTCCTTAGACACAAGCAAACCATACTGCGTATTCATGACGACGACAGATCCGTCACTATTTTGAGCAAATCCGTACACGCGGTCCGACGACTTGTAGTCTTTCAACGTCTTTTCAAAGCTCACCCAATTTGCACCACTGTCTTCGGTACGCTGTAAACCGCTCGTTTTTGTTCCAACAAACACAATTCTGCTGTCTGCGCCGCTAATCGCAAGTGCGGTTACCGATGAATCGGTTCGCGTCATCGTGCTCCAGCTTCCACCACCGTCTACCGATCGAATCACGTCGCCTGCGCTGTTGCCAATCCAAATAATTGAAGGATCGTACCAATCAAGTGCCATCGCAGAAATAGTCGTCTTTGCCTGACTTTCCACGTACACACCAGTGTCGAACGTTCGGCCGCAGTCAACCGTCTTCATCACGCGATCTTCCTTTGCCACAAAGTATGTACAGACATCCTTCGAGCTCACCGCAATCGCAACGATTGCACCAGACGTTGCGAGCGTCTCCTCTGGCCGTTGCCACGATGCACCGCTGTCCAAGGAATAGAACATGCCATTGGCCACCGTGCCCGCATAAATTGCGGAACTGTCCTGCGGATCAACCGCGAACGTCGTCACATCAACGTTCTCGAGCGAACTCGTTCCTGTTGCGGTTGGCACGATCGCAGTTTGTTCCCACGTCTTCGACGCGTCGGTGGACTGCCAAATACCACCCGTGGTGATGGCGGTGTTGGCGCCACCAAAGCACCCCGCACCGGTTACTGTGAGTGCCGCAAACGCAGCACCAAGGCGAAAAAGTTTATTCATACTTCCCTAATTGTAGCGCAAGTTGCTCGAAGGCGATTGTGGAATTCCCGTTTCCTGCGATTCGCTCTCGCGTTTTGAGCACCGCATCGAGCGCCTTCGACGTGGCGCGTCCCGATCGTTCCAGCTCACCAACCAAAGCACCAAGGAGTTCGTCCAGATCCAGAACGTCCCGTTTCCCAAGGCTTTGGGCAACTTTCAGCCGGTCGACGAGGGACGACGAGGTAAGGCTTTTCACGTCCTCGAGGCATTCTGACGAAACTGCGCGGTCGAGGTTCGGTGCAAACGGAATGGTGACGGTTCGCGAAAGGACTGTGGGTAACATCGCCGAAAGTTCGTGGACCACGAGGATAACAACGGTTTTTCCCGCCGGCTCTTCCAGTGTTTTGAGGAGCGCGTTCTGTGCAGCAACCGATAACACGTTTGCGTCGTCGAAGATTGCCACCGTCCGGCCATGAACCGCCGATTGACCGAGCCTGGTCAGCGCGTCACGAATATCGTCCAAATCGTAGGCTTTCGATCCGGAATCGCGCACAATCGGCACCATGGCAATGAAGTCCGGATGCCGCGAAAGCTCGTCATTCGACACGCCAAGCAGTGCCGCGGCGAGCGCTCGGGCAACCGTCGCCTTCCCTGAATGCTCAGCCCCAGCAAGCACCAAACCGTGCGGAACCGTGTCGCGATTCAGCATGCTCAAAAGTGCCGAAATCTGCGGTTTATGGCCGGAAATATGCGAAAAGTTGTCCATCATATGCTTGACTTTTCGTGACTTTTCTGCTATTCTACCCGGTTCGCTTTGTTTCCGATAGGAGACGAATGCGGCCCATCCACCCAACCCTGTTCCTGCCCGGAGTTTCCGCATGACCACTCTTCCCGACGACACCGTTACCACCCCCGCCACCGATGGCGCCGCGATCAGCGACGAACTCACGATACCGATCGATCCAGCCAAGGCCGCGCGCATCGCCGCGATCAACGCTGAGGAAGATCGGCTCGGCAAGATCGTGGCTCAGAAGGCGAAGGCTGTCCGCGACGAGGAGTTTTTCCGCCGCACGCCGTGGTGGATGATCCCCACCTCCGAAGAGCAGAAGGCCAAGCGGAAGGAGGCGGCGGCGTTCGAGGTGGATCTCGCAACGGCCATGTACAGCGGCATCCCCTTCAACCAGATCCCGAACCCGGTCTCGAACCGTGGGAAGGAAGCGAAGGCGATGCGCGAGGCTGCCGAGAAGCGCGAGAAGCGCCGCACGGCCGACAAGGCCCGTCGCGACCGCAAGCGCGCCAACACGTAGAGGTTCCACCGTTCCGCACCCACGCCCACAACCACAACGCGGTTCATCAGACGAACCATCACGCACGGAGATTCCAGGAGAATTTCCGTCGCCCCGAGTGCATGAAGATATTCGTGCCCTCAGTGCGAGATATCGCAAATTGAAATCAAAACGACTTTAGACAGAGAACCTTCCCAGTTTAGTCCAGTTTCGGTGCGCGACGAAGATTGGATCGTCAAGGCGTACTTCATGGTACGCCGTCGATACAATCGAGGAGCAAGCCGAAAATGGGCAAACTGGGAAGGTTCTCTCTAGAGTTCTGGAGGCGGAGAGATGGCTATTGTCCACAAGTAATTTTGTGCACTCTAGCCGACACGCCAGCGGACGATTGGGTTTCGACTCACCCGTTCCACAGAGGTGGGTCATGGCGTACATCAACTTCGGCTGATCACTTCGCCCGATCCCCTCCAGTATTGTATAGAGAACATCAAAACCCCCGACATGCTTTGGGGGTTTTGGTTTTCACTGCTTCATCCCACTCCATTCCTCAATCTTCCCGGCGGTGTGCCAGGCAAGCTCGAGGGTGGCGCGGCAGACGTCGGCGATGGCTTGGGAGCGGATTTCAATAGCGACGGGAGTATGAGCAAAAGACAACAGAAGCACACGGTCAGCGCGAACACGAATCTCCCCGCTCACTGAGAGCACCGAGTGCGGAATGTACCGAACGTCCTCAAGCGCGGTCAGTGATATTCCATCCACGACAACAATGCTCTTCATCCGTTTCGCGGAGTCGGACGCAATACGACGAGGCGTTTCAGAAAACAACTGAATGCCATCGCCAGGAAGAAGTTCAAATTCGCAACACGCCACCGTAATGTCTTCTTCGGTATCGATGTACCGCACTGCAGAACATAACCCACCACCAATTGACGAAAGTGCCTGCAAATTCGGGAGCAGTGATTCAAATCGTTCGAGCCGCGATGCGCACGTTCGTCGCTGCTCCTCTAACTTCTCGCGAATTGTCATTGGCGATTGCATGACAAACGTCTTTTCCTTTCCAGAACTCTTCGACCGCGCCAAACCATGATGAACGAGCGACATCATCACGTCGTGCGCCGTTGGTCGTGCTAACGAAAATCGCTCACCAACTTCTCGCGCAGTCATTTCCCCCTTTTGTGCTAGGAGAACGTACGCTTGGGCAATGCGCTCAGAAAATCCAAGCGTCGTCAGTGCATCAACGAGTTCTGTCATCATATGCTCTCAGTATGCAAAAAGAGCCGAATGGCTCTTGTGCATGAACGAAAAAAGTTGTTCGATGATTACCGAATAGCGACGGCGCGTCGCAACGCTTTCCAAGTTTCTGCCGCGGTAGCTTCCCACGAAAATTTCTGTGCCTGTATAAATCCACGGGAACGATATTCTTCTCGCTTTTCGGTATCAACCATCAACACGAGCGCCGCCGACAGCGCAGCCACATCGTTCGGCGACACCAAAACCGCCGCTTGTCCGCACACCTCGCGCATCACGGCAATATTCGACGCAATCACCGGCGCGCCATGTTCCATCGCCTCAAGAACAGGAATACCGAATCCTTCAGCCACCGACGGGAACGCAAAGCACATTGCATGCGCAAGAAGCTTCGATGCATCGTGGTCGGAAATGTATCCGGGGAGGCGAACCGAATCTGCAATTTTCTCTTCGGCAATTGCGCGACGGATGTCTGCCTCGCCATAGCCAAACGATCCCGCAAGCACTAACACATACGGGCTCCCCGCGCCGTACTTGCGTTTCAACGCCGCAAATGCACGGATGAGGAGAACCGTGTTTTTCTTTTTCTCCAAACGGCTGATCGAAAGAATGTATTGTCCGGAAGTGATCTGTAATTTACGCAAGAGGTCTGAAGCCTGCTGGATCCCCGCCTGCGCGGGGATGACGGAAAGGGTAGGCGCGAGCGGCGTGACAACAATCCGATCGGATGCAACGTGATAGTGCGATTCAAGGTCGGCTTTCGTGGCGTTCGATGGCGTCAGTAAAACTTTGGCTCGCCGAATGGCATTCTGCACTGCAAGCTCTTGCCGCTGACGCGAGGCCGGATCGTAGACTTGAGGATTCATCGCGAATGCAACGTCGTGGATGGTGGTGACGACCGGAATCGATTTCGGTGCAAGCAAAGAAATTTCATGTGCAGGAACAAATACCACGCTTGGCCGATGCATCATAAGTTCGAACCCAAGCCGAAAGTGTGTCCAGCCTTTTGGAAGAAAAAACGGGAGAACTTTCCAGGACCAACCTTGCGGGAGATCGATCCCAGCCGGAATCGAACGAACGTACAACAGGACGTTCTCATCAGCTTCGAGCGGCATTTTCATCATCGCACTCAATAAAAAATACACGTAACGCTCAACGCCAGTCGGATTCAATCGTGTCAGCGCATTCGCATCAATGCCGTATGTTTTCATACGAATCGATTATGCCGTAAACAAGCTTCGTTTGTAAGACTCAAGATTCTCAAGAGCCAAACCTGTTCCCTTTGCCACGCAAAGCTGAGGGTCTTCCGCGAGATACGTTGGCACGCCGGTGGCTTCGGCGATTAAACGGTCGAGGTTGCGGAGCTGGGACGATCCACCGGAGATGACAATGCCTTTATCCATCACGTCAGCAGAAAGTTCTGGAGGAGTAACCGTGAGCACTTCTTTGAGTGTCGACAAAATTCCCTCAAGGAGCGGCTGAATTGCTTCCGTGACGTCGTCTGATGTGACTTCGATGATCTTTGGCAAGCCCGTAATCATGTCGCGGCCCTTCACTTCCATGCGAAGCTTATCGGTAAGGTACATCGCGGAGCCGCAACGAATCTTGATGTCTTCAGCAGTGCGCTCGCCAATCGCCAGACCGTATGTTCGACGGATATGTTCCATGATGGCTTGATCCATCTTTACACCACCGATACGAACTGATGTTGAGGCGACAATTCCACCAAGAGAAATAACCGCCATCTCGCTCGTACCGCCACCAATTTCCACAATCATGTGACCATTCGGCGAACCGATGGGAATATTCGCGCCGATAGCGGCGACAATCGGCTGCTTGATGATATATGCGCTCTTTGCACCAGCAGAGATTGCGGCGTCGACGACCGCGCGCCGCTCGGTGGAAGTGATTCCACCAGGAACCGCGATCATGACTTCTGGACGGAAGATGCGCACGCCACCAAGCGCCTTGTTCATGAAGTAACGCAACATCGCCTCCGTCGTCTTATAGTCGGCAATAACACCGTCTTTCAGCGGACGACGTGCAATAATGGAATCTGGTGTACGGCCAAGCATGTCCTTTGCTTCTTTTCCAACCGCAAGGACGGTTTTGTCGATTTTCGAGACGGCAACAACGGAAGGCTCGTTGATGATAATTCCGCGCTTTGGAACGTAAACCAGCACCGTTGTGGTGCCGAGATCGATCCCGATTTTCTTATTAAACATCATACGGGGATGCGGATTTCCTCCACAGACTACCCCATCAACCCCCAGATGACGACCGAACTATCCCCAAATTACGACTCCTCCCCCTCCTTACGAAGGCGCTCGACGAGCTGTGGCGGGGGCGAGGAGAGTGAGGGCCGGGGGGAGGTGAAGCTGATCCTTTGAGTGGATTGAGATGGGAACGTACGACGGATGATGTTGTAAGCGAGCCTCGGGTGTGTGCGCTTTGCGAAAATGAGGATGTTGTGTGGACACGACATTTCAAATGTAAAAATGCCAATGATTTTGAAAATCACATGTTGTGTGGACACGACATCCACAAAAACATAAATCAACTCAGTTATTTTGAACGAAGTGACTTGTACCCGGAGGGTAAGAATCTCCTGAGGTAGCCAACCTCCTCAGCAACCTTCAAAGAATCAGACCGGCCCTCTCAACCCATTCCAAGATCAGTTCAGTTTTAGTGCTTAAAAGTTCACTCGATATTCTTTGTCCGTCTCTAACGTATCCGTTGCGTCGTAAATATCGTCGCCCCACAAGGATGAGTCTTCGGCCGGACTTGCCGAACGTAATGCGTGATTAAAATCCAGGTGAAGCACAACGTCGTGCGGATCGGCTCCGATTTGTTTCAGCATCGAAAGTGTGTAGGAACCAGCGGCAACCGCAGTGGTGACACTCGCTGGAAGTTGATAGGTAAAACTCAGTGTATGCGATTGTCCAGGTTCGATAGACGTAAACGCGCCGAAGCTCGTTAGTCCAAATTCGGATTCTGTTGTTATCGTTCCGGCAGTTCCCTGCGGATCCCGAATCGCATCATTCGCAAGCGATCCGCTTGACGAAGTGAGCGTCGATCCGGCAGGAACGTAAATTCGTGTGTACGTTCGATACCGCGACGTTTTCCAATCAAATGTTCCTTCGTGTTTGTATGTAATCGCTGCCGTTGCCTGGAATCCGCCATCATGGGGTTCCACGGTGTAGTTGATCGTTCGCTTCACGACAGGATCAGACTTTAACGACGCCATGTTTGCATCAACAACCATCAGCACGTCCGCAGTGTTTGTTTGAGAAACTTTCCCCGACCATCCAGCGTCGTCCAATACCGCCTGCGTTCCACTGTCCGCGCTATACAATGCGATTTCTTTTTTTGAAAACCCGTCAGCGAGCAACGAAAATACTTCTTCAAATCGCGATGACGGCACTTCGAGCAGTTTATCAAGCAGCGCATTTGTGAGCCGCCCAACAACGTCCTTCCGATCTGCACGATTCACCCCTTGCTGCTCAAAAGCGATTTCCACTTGATACTCCAAAAGGTCCGATGCGTTTTCTGCAGTAAATGTTTGGCCATCCACCGTGATTGGCCCAACGAACGACAACACGTCGCTCAAAAATGTCGTCGTCATCCCAAATGCACCATGAATTTGAGGCACCGGCTGACCAGACGCCGCAACCTCCTGCCGAAGAAGCGCAATAGCGTCTTTTGCTCCAGCGCCAAAATCTGGCGACCACGTACTGTCACGGAAATACCACACCGGTTGCTCAAGATATGTCGCAATTGGCGCTGGCGACGGCGCAGCATACGATGCATTGCCGGCAACCAATGCATCAACCGCATACGTGTCGTCGGTGGTAAGGCTCTTCATGTCGCCATCGCGAATCACGAGTAATCCATATGTTCCAAGAAATCCTCCCGTTGGGCGAAGCTCAGTGTTGTTCAAAAACATCAATAAAAACTGGCGGTCGCCATCGAGCCCGGCAAACTCACGCGTAATCCCGGCGAACGGCACCAAAAAATCCACGCCGGTTTTCAGTTTTGCGAGCACAGTTTCAAACGGCGCAATAAGATCGTCGATCCCCGCGGTCGTCGAAAGCTCGTGGAATGTTGCCAAATCTTCCGTTGCAAGATCGAGCTTCACTTGCATGGTGCGAAGCGACGGCAAGGATTCCGCAAGACGCGTAAATAATTCCCGTTTTACTTCCACCGGCAAATCATGTATTGGCGTGTTTGCCGCTGACGGTTCTTGCCATGCAAGCGTTGCGCGGGCCTCTGCCACAACGCTATAAATATCTTGCGCGATGCCGATAGCCTCCTCCAAAACATCCACCGTCTTTTCCGTTGCATCCAACACCGCAACGCCCGCATCGTATCGCGCACCAATCCAAGGAATATAGGACGTAAACTTCAACATTAACGCACCACTCTGCGCGTCGGCAAGCCCGTCGTGTGCCTCAGCAAGATGTGTTTTTGCTCCCGCAAAATCGGTATCCGCAATTTCGATCTTTGCCGATGCAAGTGCCGTTCGTGCCAGCAACGCGCCGTTCACGATGCGCGTGACGCCAACGCCAACGTACGCGAGCAAAGCCACCAACGCGAATGATCCAACAATCACCACTCCCGCATGTCCGCGTCTCCGCTTTGTATGCGAAATATTCGGAGTCGACACAGGCGAATCCGAATGATGTTGCGGAGGCAGTTGTGTTTGCGACGGCTCAAGGAACATACGAGTAGTGTATCACGCACACATCAGTCATCCCCGCGTAGGCGGGGATCCAGACCGTAGAGAATCACAAATATATTGTCGAAGTTCGCGCATTGAAACACGCGCCATCGCCTTCACTGCGGCGCGTTTCCGAAACATCGACGGTAACATGAGCGGCATACGAAGCAACGATCGGCGCGTTTCAGATTCGGCAAGCAGCCCGTACAACGTTCGGCTCCCTTCGTACCAGAGTATCCACGGAACGCTACGAAACAACTCGCCGATCGTGAGGTTCTTGAAAAGCACCCACCATTGGTTTCGCGTTGCAAGTGCTGCAACCGTTGGTCTGCGCATCTTGCGTGTTCGGAAACGTTGCCACAATGATTGCTGTTCTGCGCCAAACATTCCACGATAATGATGTGCTCGTGCTGCCGGTACGAAAAATGTTTTATGCCCTGCTCGACGAAACCGCAATACGAAGTCTGCGTCTTCGCGATACGAAAAGAATTCACCATCGAAAACCTCATCATGAATCATCACATCGTGTAGTGCCGTTGCACGGACCAAAAATACTGTTCCCGCCGGCCCCAACACATCGGTTTTCTCATCGTACTGCCCTGTATCCATTTCCCCAGCACCACGATCCGCGGTTCGCCACCCTTTCCGGACAATCATTCCCGTAGAATCGAGAATATCCGACTTCACCGCATCGCTCTCCACGTCGCCGCGTTCGGAATACGCACGGAATATCTTTGGCTGCACCGCATCGATCTCAGGATGTTCTTGAAGAACTTTCACGAGCTCCTCCAGCATCGTTGGGTGCCAATCCGTCTCCGAGCTTGCAATGAGAATCGCATGTTTCGCCGGATCTCCCGCGTATCGCTCCATCGCCAGTCGTGCAAGCTGATTCTGTCCGCACGCAAACCCCACATTCTTCGTGTTGCGCACCGCAAGCCAATGCGGTTCGTGTTGCATAATGTATTGCAACGCTTCCCCATCCGGATTGCCATTATCCAACATCCTCACGCGAAAATCCTTATGCGTCTGACTCCGAATAGCCGCAAACACCTCCGGCAAATACCGCCGATCGTTCCACGAGACGATGTTGATCGATACATGCATACTTCAACAACGATCGTAGCACTATTTCTTCAGCCGTTTCTGCGACTGTGCACTTTTGAGATAATTTTCTTTCGTTACCACAGATCGCTCAATTTTCTTTTCTAAATTCTTCCGAGCGTCACCAGCGATCGTGCCGCCGTCCTGAGCATCGACTTTCAAATTTGCCACACCTTGAGAATCCCGAACGCGATGAATTTCTGCCGATGCGCGTTCGCCGAGTTGGGAAAAGATGAGCTCGAAATCGTCCATATGATCTCGAAGATTCTCGCGTTCCAACCCTTTCAGTTTTTTATATTCGGTTGGAGTAATGCCAAATGTCGCTTTCGATATTTCGGCTGTAAGAATTTCAAAATCCCGCTGCTCTTCAGCTCCTCGATTCTTCCATTCATCAGTCAATTCTTCTCGAACGACGATTCCGCGCATTCGCAATGCAATCCACTCTTCATCGTAACCTTTCAATGTATACAACGCACGCATGCGTTTCGTGGCAAGCTCAGGATTCTCAATTTCTTGAACTCGTTCATATCCAACCTTTGCCAGCCAGCGTTTCATTGGCTCAGCTTTCGATGACGGAATAGATTGAATAATACGAAACGCGCCTTCGGTATCAACACAATCGGTTTCATACTTTTTCCCGTCAACGGCCTCTAATTTCAGTCCGTGACAAAATGTCACGACCTGACTTCCTTCCTCAATCAACCGTTGCTTCAGCTTTCTCCAATACGCACCAGCGTCTGGGCTATCTGTAAGTGCCCCACAAATATCCACAACCGAAAACCACCATTCCCCCTTATACAAAACCTTCCGAATGTTCTTTCCTTGAAACATGGCAATATTCATAGCTCATAGTTCGATTGATGATTGAAATATGTCTCAATCGTATCAAGCGAACAGAATACGAACAAGAAACTTTTCCACAACTTTATTACCACCGACCAGTAATTACTCATTGAACTTAAAGCGACAGGTATTGCTTTGGTGATTTTCTTGTACGAAATTTCAGCTCATCCTCCATCGCTCTTCGCGCTTCATCGTGAGTAATCGAACCCTTCTTTTGAAAAATGTTAAAGGCAGCTTGAGCAACGGCGTTCGACCAATTATCAAACGAACGACGCTCGTTGCCGTCAGTGACATCAGCACCACCGAGAAGCACTTTTTCCTCTCCAAAGAATGAAGGCGATTTTACTCGTGTACCTTTCTCTAGGCTGTGAAGATGTACCTTCGAAATCTTTTCAGTATCAGCGAGAACGTCAACAATTCTTGGAACGTCATCATCGGAACAGCAATACACGACAAATGTATTATTCCCTTGTTGAATGATCTCCTCTGAATCATTGCGTCTTACTCCATCCAAATGGACCTTCGATTGAAAAATCGAGAGCCTTCTTTCTCCAAGCAATCGATAGAAAACTTTGATAAATTCTTTCAGTCCTCGAATATCAGGATTACAATAAAGCTTTCTCGTGCTTTCCCTCGTCCGATCCGCTGATCCTGTTCCAGAAAAATACACCTCAGAATCATTTTGCATGTCTGAAAAGAATTCGTCTCGTGATGCATCGCGACTGATCACCGAAGAAAGCTCGCCGAGACCTTGCATTACCTCGCGCTGTTCCGCGGAGCTCATTGGTCGATCAAGCATCGCACTTCTTGGCGTTAACGAGCGAATGAAATCGATCAACGATATTCCTGGATTATTATGTAAAATTCCCACTACACGACTCACAAAAGCATCGAAGATCGCCTCGTTGCTCTTCTCAATCCAATCGCCGAACTTTCCGTGCTGATTCTCAAAAGAATCAGCAAACTTCGAAAGAACAATGGATTCTACTCCGTTTGATGTTTCCGAGGAATGCACTTTCATATATTTAATGCCTCGACGCTGCGTGCTTCTTTGTCACGTTAAACCCAAGATACTTGCCGAGCATGAAGCGGGTTTGGGCGTCTAAGGCCGGGAAGGCGCCGAAGAGGATGAAGGTGATTGGGAGAAATGCCCATTGGCCAAGCATGACGAGCCAGTTCCAGCGGGATACTTTTTGTGGGCGCGGCGGCAGCATGAAGAAACTCAGCGCACCAGTAACGAACACACCGAACGTTGCGAGTCGCATGATTGCAGAGAGCGTGTACGGCGAATTCACGACGATGGCATTCTGCGAGCCTTCGATGGTCCAGAATGGAATGTAGCCGAGAATGAAAATCAGGAGCGGCGCTGCGGCCCACGTAAACATACCTTCAAGGTGATTGAAAAGATACGTAAACTTTTTCAGCTTTGGGAGATTCGGATGCTTCTTGAACCGCGTCACCATGTACGGAAAATGCTCCACGCCCCATGCCCACCGGCGCTGTTGTTTGTAGAGGCCCACCAAACTTTCGAGGTAATTTCCGCCAGCAACCGCGTCCATTGAGACGGGAAGAAACACCGGCGTCACGCGATAGTCGCCGTCGTACTTCAAAAATGCCTGCATGAAAATGCGCGAGTCTTCACTGACGAGATCGGGCTCGTGGAAACCGACATCGACGAGCATCCGCCATGGCATGGAGTGCGACGAGAACGTCCACAATCGTTCTGGCCGAACAAGTTCGCCGAGCAACCAGAACGTGGTACCGAATGCAGCAATACGAACAGGAGCGGTTGCCGACCAGATATTATTCGAGAAGACGGTTACCGGCTGGAACGATGTGCGCGTCGGGTTGGGAATGGTCAGAAACAGATGGGAGAGCTTTGCAAAGTACTGCCGATGCGCAACAGTATCGATATCGAACGCGGAAACGATAATGTCGTCGTACGAAATCTTTTTTTCATCAATCACCTTCTTTACCTCATTCCCCATGTATCGCAAGTTTGATCCCTTGCCCGGAATCTCCCCCGGTATGCCGAATGGATGAACGGTCACAACAAAGTCCGCAAACTTCTCGGCGTATTTTGCTTTGACGCTTGCGGCGTACTTCCGAAAATTTTCCTCGTCGCGTTCTTCGCCACCAAGCGCGACAATGATCCGATCCGTGCGATACGGCCCGCGAAGCAGCGATTGAATTGCCTCGTCGATAATCGATTCGTCCTCATGCAACGTCGGCAACATCACGAGGTGATAGATCCGTTCCCAGCCCGCAATCTTCTGTACTTCCGCGTACCAATCCACGGAAAGCGTTTTTCGATACGATCGGTATGCGGCGATGACGTGAATCACGAAGTAGTACACGCGGAGCATCCAGTACAAATCGAAGACAATGATAAAAATGATGCCGGCAATTGGAGCGAAGATCGACAACGAAAACGCGAAGGCGAGAACGCCCCAAGCAAACATCCCCGGAATCATTTCGAGGAATCGATGCTCACCGTACTGACCGAATCGGACACTCATAATATATGGAGACTATTGTTCCCGGGTCATCCTGAGTGCAACGAAGGATCTCTCGTAGGTGATCCGGATCACCTACGGAAGATTCTTCGCTTCGCTCAGAATGACTGAGGCGAAATATTTCGTCGAAGCGCGTCCTTCTTTGTGGCAGTAATCGTTGGTGCGTTTGCGTAGAGTGGACGAAGCATGGGAACCGAATGCGTGCCGGCGAGATCGATCAACGCGGCACGGTCGTCCACTCCAGGAGCAAGTTCAATGCTGTACATCGGAATTGATTGCGTGAAGGCAAACGTATTCGCCCACGCCAATATCGTTCGAAGCGCGGTGGCCGATCCTGGACCAACAACGACAGCAAGATCGGAAATCGACTTCAGATCAATGCGCTGTTCACGAAGCCAGCTGTCGATAGTGAAGAGAAACTCTTCAGGACGAACGCTGAATGTCTTTGGTGGAATCGCAAACGACGCGCGGTTTTCCGCAATGGCTCCGATGGTGAGTTTCGCGATGTCGGATCCATTCACGTACAGCATCATAGTTCTGGAAACGTGTTCCACAATACCACGCGCTTTGCATCAAGAATCGTTGCAAGGAATCGGTCGCCAACATCTTTGCGATACAAGAATTCCTCCTTTGGCATGGCGGTAAAGTTCACCTCTCGCGCAATGTCGCGCTCAAATTCGCGAATCGCGCCGGCAAGATGCTCCGGATCGATCGTTCCAACGATGAGAAGATCAGTTGGGACGTTTGTCGCATCCACGAATCGGCCCGTGAGCAAAATGAGATCGATGTCGCCTTTCTCGCGCAAGACTCGAACAATCTCGCGATTCATCAGCACTGCCGCTTTTCGCATCACGCCGCGCAAATCTTCGAACAGAGGAAATTCCATGTTCGCACGATAGAATTTCTTCTTCTCTCCCTTTGTTTCCGGCTCGTCGTCTTTTGCCTCTGTTGGGATAATTTTCCCCTCAACTTCGAGCACCACGCCCACATCCACCAAATTCTTCAGCTCGCGGCGCACCGCGTTCAGCTGAGCATCAATCCGGCGGGTCAATTCACGCACGTAAAATGCGCGATCGGAATTCTCCAAAAACAACGTTAAGAGACGTGCCCTCGTTCGTGAACCAAAAAGTTGTTCAATGCGGAACTCTCCAGGTTTTGCTACTACTTCCGGCTCGTCGGTGTTATCCATAGAGGAGATCGCGTATATCGGAAACTACTACTATACTGTACGAGAAGAGACCTTTGTCCGCAACCAGCATCATGCCTGCCCCATTATACCGTTTGAAATCCGCAGAACTCCTTGTTCCAGGCACCACACCGGAACATTTGAGTATTCGCACTATCCTTTTACCGCTTTCCCAAGGCCAAGGATCCGTTTTCGGGTTGATGGACATCACACACCGCGACAGCGAGGCTCGCGAGCGATTTCTGCATATTATCGCCAGTCACCTGGAAGTGCTTCGCGCCGATATTGAGAAAGACGGTGGCAATGTGCCGCGCAGGTTTGAAGCCATGCTCGTCACGATGAATGCCGACATCGCTCGTCGTGTTGATGAAACAAATCTCTCACTCAAAAAGGCAAACATCCTCGTTGGCGTCATAACGAACACGCAAGTGTTCTTCAGTGGCATCGGCTCAAACCATGCGCTATTTCTCCATCGCACCGCAGAACGCCGATACGTGGTGTACGAACTTGACGCACAACTCGTGAGTGACGAAAATTCTCCGGAGAAGCCGCTTGTGACCGTTCTTGATGGCGAGCTCCACCCAGGCGACGTCTTTTATGCGGCACGTCGCATCCCGCCGCACGCGCTTTCGCTTGGTGATTTGCAAGACATTCTCGTGACACTCCCCCCACAAGGCGCGCTGGAACGCATCCAACAGTTTGTTCCGCCAACGGCACAATTTGGTGGGATCTGTTTTCATGTGAGCGAAGAGGAGCCACTTGGGCCGCCAAAGAAAGCGAACCCAATGGTGTCAATTTCGGATTTGGAAGAAACAAAGTCCCGAACTGCGGATCTGCTTGGCGAACAAACGCCAGACGTTCCACAAAAACTCGCGCTTGGTTTAGCGTCCACAAAAAAATTCCTCGCAACCTACAGCGACAGCGCACTGTGGCGCGGAGTGAAGCGCGCTGGCCGATTCGCTATCGGCGCGATTGAGCGATTCCTCAAGCAAAAACCGGTCGGCGAAATGCGCACCGGTACCCGGATTGGCGGAAGCAACCATCGCGGCCGGTTTGGCGGCTTTGCCGGGCGGATTGATTCGTTGCGCCACGCAGGAATTACCGCTGTCAACGGCGCGTCGCGCACCACCAAAGTTGTTGGTGTCGGTGTTGCAATCGTCGTCGTGATTGTCGTGATGAGCATCGCGAATCGCCAGGCCGGACAGAGGGCTGCAGAAGAAAATGTCGCGTACCAATCTGCGTTAACGAAAATCGAGGAAAAGCGCACCGCCGCAGAAGCCGCGATTATTTACGGCAACACTCAGGAAGCACAAACACTCGTCACCGATGCAACCAATCTTCTCGCAACGCTTCCAAAAGACACTTCTGCACAAAAAACAAAAGCGGATGACCTGAGCCGCGCCCTTCAAGATTTACTTGGTCGAACGCGCGGCATGGAAACAGTTGTTCCAACGAAAATCGCGGAGCTTCCAGCACAATTCGCATTCCCGCTTGTTGGCATCACAAGTTCTGGTAACGCGCTCTATGGTATTACTGCCGACGCCGCACCGTGGCGTGTGAATGAAGTAAGCAAGGCGATGGAACGCGTCGATGTTGGCCAAAGCCCAGCACAAAACATCATCATCACCGCCGGTGAAGGCGATAATATTCTTACCGTGGACATGGACAAGCGTTTGTGGCGCACCACGGTGGCAACGCCAGCAATCGCGTCGCTCACGAGCGGCATCGACGGCATGGCGAGTATTGAAGACATCTCCTCATACAACGACAACCTGTATGCCCTAAGCGCGACAAGCGGCCAAATCGTCAAGATGCGTCCACAAGGCCTAGGCTTTGAGGCGGGTACGCCGTGGATTACCGCAAAGACGAGCGATCTCAGCCACGCGAAAGCGATCGCAATCGATGGAAGCGTATGGGTGCTAACGGATACGGACGTGGTCGTGTTTAAGAGCGGCCGCGAAACGCCATGGGATCATGCAAAGATTGATCCAGCAATCGTGAAACCGCTCGATATCTGGACGGACATCGACAGCAAATATCTCTACATCCTGGACGGCAGCGACGGCCGCGTGGTGGTGATGGACAAAGACAAGGGCGGTATCGTTGCCCAATACGTCGCAAATCTCTCCGGAGTCGTCAGCTTCGTGGTTCGCGAAAGCGAGAATCGAATTCTCCTCACCACACCAACAGCAGTGTACTCGTACACGGCAACGCATTTATTGAAGTAAATACAAAACGCGAGCCCGTCATGCGGACTCGCGTTTTGGTTTCGTGAATTATCGCAAGGAAATTTTGAACATCTTTTCTGGCATCTTTACCGAATACTCTCCAGGGCCCATCCATGCCATGCCGATGGCTGCCGTGAGAAGAGTGAATTCGAATTCCCATCCGCCAGTGAATCCCATCTTCCACTTCATCGTGAGGATTGCACCAACCATCACCGCCGCCAATGCGTAGCCGGCGTAGCGAGTATATGCGCCAACGAGCATTGCTGCGCCGCCGAGGAGCTCGATGATTCCAACCACTACGCCAAGCCATCCTGGCATACCGAACTTCACAAACATCGCCATCACGCCCGCAACACTCGCAAGCTTCATTGCACCGTGGGTAATGAATACTGCCGCGAGCCCAAGACGAACACTGAGAAGTCCTGCGTCTGGTGTCGCCCATTTCATCTTGACCATACAAAAGGCAAACTTCCCCATTTGGTCTAGTTTCGATTCACACCATCGCAAACTCGCTCAACGTACCATGGAGTACGCCTCGCGAGTTTTGCTCGTCGTTCATCGAAACTAGCCTCAAATGTGAAAGTTCGATTAGGAATAATCGTAATCAGTGTACCAAAAACCCCAGCCTTACGCTGGGGCTTTGTGGACTTATTTCAAGGTAACCGTTGCACCTGCGGCTTCGAGCTTTGCCTTCATGTCGTCGGCTTCTGCCTTTGAAGCGCCTTCCTTCACGGCCTTTGGAGCAGCATCCACGATGTCCTTTGCTTCCTTGAGGCCAAGACCGGTCACTTCGCGAACTGCCTTAATGACGTTGATCTTGCTGTCGCCAGCTGCGGTGAGTTCAACGGTGAATGTGGACTTCTCTTCTGCTGCTGCACCCGCTGCTGCTGGAGCTGCGGCCATCATCATTGCTGGAGCTGCTGCAGAGACACCGAAGTTCTCTTCCAACACCTTCACCAACTCCGAAAGATCAAGAACAGACATCTTCTCAATTTCGCTCACGATGGACTGGAACTTTGCTGGGATTTCCATAAAAAGATAAATGATTTTTGAATTACGCTGTTTTCTTTTCCTTCACTGCACCAAGGACATTGACCAAACTACGGAGGTTGCCAGCGAGAACGTTGACAAATCCGGTTGGCGTTGCGTTGAGTGTGCGAACGAGCATTCCAAGGAGCTGTTCCTTGCTTGGCAGTTCTGCCACACGCTTCACGTCGGCAGTACCGATGAGACGGTTTTCCAACACACCTGCAACCAAGCTTCCGATTTCTTTGTCTTTCAAGAAATCCTTCAGCACTTTTGCAGCAGTCACTTCGTCGCCATAGCTCACCGCAGTGAGAATGGAACCCTGTAACGCGTCGGGCACCACACCTTCCAACCCCGCTTCCTTTGCCGCAAGCGTCAGCAACGTTTTCTTCGAGATGAAGATATCCACGTTCTGTGCTCGAGCCTTGGCGCGCAAGTCGTCGGCATGATTCATGGTAAATCCGGACACGGACACAAAGGCTGCACCTTTCATCCGCGTAAACTGATCCGCGATTCCCGCCACGATGTCGCGTTTTTCTGAACGAGACTTTGGCATAAATGAACCCTTAAATAAATGAGCAGCCCTTTAGGGGCCGCAGACATGTTCTAAACCGAGAGGTTCAGAGCGAGATTCTCGACAGGACTTACACCGGGATATCGAACGTTCATATTTGAGACCAGTTTCGATGAAGGTCGAGGAAAGCTCGCGAGGCGTACTTCTCGGTACGTTGAGCGAGTTTCCGATGACCTGAGTCGAAAATGGGCCAAATAGGGACGTTCGATCGGCGACCTGTTGTCTGCGGATCTCGAGGACGGTGGAATAGTACAAATCCAAGCTCAAACTGTCAAATCTTTGCGAACATTCGCGATGTTTTATTGACGAAAACCCCAAATTTTGCTATACTTTTCCGTTCGGCTGTTCTCAGTTTCTTCCACTGTTCCACACCCAGGTACTCACCATGGACGTTCTCACGAACGCTGATCTCCACCCCACCAACCTCCTGGACGCGCAGCGAGTCATCGCCCAACTCGTCAAGGAAAATGCTCGCCTACGCGACCTCGCATTCACCGATGAGCTGACGAAGCTCATGAAGCGCGAGCCGGTCATCGACCGTATTTCCCGTGAACTCGGCGTGCATTCGCTGAATAAACGGAAGCCGAAAAACGGCATCGAAAGCATCGCTGTCGTCGCCGTTGACCTCATCGGATTCAAAAACGTCAACGATCGCGTGAGCCACACCGCCGGCGACGCCGTCCTCGTTCAGACGGCAACGGCGCTCACCAGCGCCGTGCGCGTGAATGACCTTGTTGCGCGCTGGGGTGGCGACGAGTTCATGCTCGTCTTGTGGAACATCATCCCGGAAGACGTGACCATCGTACTCGATCGTGCCAGGAGCTCTATCAAGGCCCTGGGACACGACCTCGACGTACGGATGGGCTGCGTCGTCTGGGAGCGAAAGCATGGGTATCCCGCGAACGCACAACGGCTCATCGATGTCGCAGATGCCAACGAGCGCGAGCTCCACCGCGCCAAGTTGGCGGGGCACCTCGTCACCACGTTCGGGGAGCGGTAGAACGCCACGCACGCCCAACGGCCGGCCCTTCGCGAGAGGGGCCGGTTCGCGTTTTAAGCGAATATTCGCCATTTTTCTTCTCTTTCCACATTGACAAATCTCCATGTTTCTGGCACTATTTATGGTCTGAAATGCCCTGGAGCTCTGGGAAACGCCACCAAAAGCGGCCTTTCCCAGGGCTCGAGCAGCCCATCAGTCCCCACGGGCTTCAAGCCCATCACTCAGGAAGGAGCCGTCATGGCAATGGCAAATTGCGATCCCCGACCCACCCGTTCCAACCGCGGGATCCTGCTCGACAGCGACGACGCCCTCGTCGTCGTCGGGTTCACCCTCCCGATGCGGAAGTTCGGCGATGACCGGCAGGACGTCGTTGACCGCCGCGAGCCCGACGCCTGGCTCGCGGAACAGCGAGCGGAGCGCTACGAAGCATGGCTCTCCGCCCGACTCCGCGAGATCGCCGAGATCGCCACCTGTGCCGATGCGGGGTGGGACGACGGCATCCCCTGGGATCCCTTCGGCCTCGACCAACCCGCGAGCTGGTAGCCAACCAGCAGCGACACGACAGCGGGCGGAGAGAACGAGACCTCTCCGCCCACCCGCAGAGTTCATGATCAGCCGATCGTGAGTTGTGCGAGTGAAATGCAAAACCGCCACCGAGATTTCGGTGGCGGTTTTGTCGTATGTGCTTCAGTCATCCCCGCGTAGGCGGGGATCCATCTCTCCGAACAGCCTGGATCCCCGCCTACGCGGGGATGACCAGAGTCGAGAACGGCACTTGTTACACCTGGAGAATATCAATAATGTTCGTTACCGACGATTCAACGGCGTCTGGATCAAAGTCGCTTGTGCTATTGATGTCGTCGCCAAAGTGATAATTGCCGTAGAAGGCGTCGCTAATGTCGTCAATCTGTGTGTTCCAGTCGCTCCCCCAAATACTCGCTGCCACGTCTTCGCTTGCGATAGCGCGAAGCTCTCCGGTTTCGCCAACCGCGTACACCGTGTTCACGGAAACAAACTTCACCATCGTGGTGCCCGGGTGATACGTGACATTCACTCCAAGCGTAATCGACGACAGGAAGTCGTCTGTAACAATAATCACGTCGTCAAAATTCTCGTACCAGGTAAAGTACACCTTCTCATTCGGGAACGCATGGCGCTTGCCGTCGTAGTAGTACACCGCGTGACAAGGGTCTTCCACATCCGCATCCGATCCGCATGCAAGCTTGATCAATGAGTCCACGTCAGCCTCGCCAACGGCAACGTCTTCTTCTGCAGTTGTTTCCGTTGTTGTGCTCGTTTCTGATGCAATCGTGATCGTTGTTGAGGCGCCACGTGTGGCATTGCCCGCAGCATCCACACAATACGCGTTTGCGATTGCGCTTCCCTCAGCCGCGAACGTATACAAATACGTTGCATATCCACCAGAAATACTCATCGCGCCAATATTTGTGCTGTTCACGTACAGCGTGCATGTTCCCATGCCGCCACTATCCGCCACCGATGCGCTTAATGTTGTTGCTGTTCCCGCGGTGACCGACGTTGGCGTGATCACGCCAACCGTTGGCGCGACAGTATCCGTTGTGGTTGTTGCGGCGGCGGCAACCGTCACCGTAACCGCCGTTCCTGCGCCGATATTCCCCACCCCATCGCCGCACCATGCATATGCCGTTAATGTTCCACTCGTTGCTGCCGTGTAGCTTCGGCTGTACGTGGACGACGACGCCGTCATCTGGCCTTGGTCACTGTCATTGACAAACAATCGGCACTCGTAAATTCCAGAATCGTCTGTTGCCGTCGCCGAGAATGTTACCGCAGTGTTCTGTGTTGCGGTGGTTGGCGTCATCGCGCTAATCGTTGGAGCAGTCGTGTCTGTAGAAACCGCGGAAACCTTTACCGTCACCGTGCTGCCGGTTCCCACGTTCCCTGCAGCATCGGTACATGTCATGTATACCGAATAATCCCCAGCGGCATCAAACGTTCCGGATGCGGAAGCCGTTCCTGACGCGAGCGCCATACTCTTCGCAGAACCATCCACATACGCCGTACAACTCGTCACACCTACCGCGTCGCTGTACGTTGCACTAAATGTTGTAGCAACACCGGCCGTTGCAGTCGTTGGGGTGATTGCTCCCACGGTTGGAGCAGTGGTGTCCGCGCTCGCTGCTGCAGCAACCGTGACGGTTGTTGCCGAACCCGTTCCACTATTTCCTGCCGCGTCTTTACATGAAACGTACACCGACAACGTTCCGCTTGCCGACGGCGTGTAGGACAGCGTCGCGTATCCCGACGCCACCGTCATTGCGCCGACGTTCGTGCTGCCAACGTACAAGGAACACGTTGAAACTCCAACTGCGTCAGAGACAGCAGCAGTGAACGTTGATGCGGTTCCAGCAGTCGCTGTTGTTGGCGTCACAGAACCCACCGTTGGCGCTGTCGTGTCCGTAGACGAAGACGACGCAGCGACAGTAATTGATGTGACGGTTCCGCTCTTGCTGTTCCCTGCGGCATCAACACACGTTGCCTTTGCATTGAATGTTCCGCTTGTTGAAAACGTATAGCTCTTACTTGCGGTTCCACTTGCGAGGGTCATGGCGCCCTGGCTCACTCCACCAACATACAGCGTGCATCCCGTCACCGCGATGTTGTCTGAATATGTCGCCGACAACGTTGCTGCAGTTCCTGCTGTTGCCGTGGTTGGGGTGATGGATCCGACGGTTGGAGCGGTAGTGTCTCCGGTAATCACCAACGTTTTCGACGTCCCGCTCCCCGTGTTTCCGGAAGTATCCGTACATTTTGCCTGTACCGATACTGATCCTGTTGTAGATGCGGTGTATGAATACGTTGCCGTCCCGCTCGTGGTAGAGCTCCCGAGCGTCATCGCACCAACACTCGATCCGCTCACGTACAATGTACAACTCGATACACCAACAGCATCAGAATATGTTGCAGAAAGTGTTGTTGCAACCGTTGCGGTGATTGTCAGCGGAGTGATGCTTCCTACCGTTGGGGCCGTCGTGTCTGGACTTGCAACCGCGACGTACGTTACCGCACCCGTCCCGACATTTCCCGCAGCATCCACACACGTGACCCACGATGGATCGGTTCCGTTGTCTGGCGGCGCAGCATACAACGTTGCGGTTCCGCTTGTGCTTCCTGATCCTCCGGAAAGCGTCATTGTTCCCTGACTTGCGCTATCAAGGTACAACGTACAGCTCGTGACACCAACGCTATCCGCATACGACGCAGAGAATGTTTGGTACGCGAATTCCGTTCCCGTTGTTGGGCTTACCGACCCCACTGTTGGAGCGGTGGTATCTGACGACGATGAAGACGACGCAGAGACTGTTACCGTTGTGGACGAACCTGTACCGCTATTTCCGGCAGCATCCGTACACACCGCATACGCCGTGATCGATCCTGCCGGACCAGTCATGTATCCATATGTTGCGGTTCCGCTGGTTGTAGAACTTCCAAGCGCCATGGTCCCCGCCGGCATCCCGCTCACGTACAACATACAGCTCGACACGCCAACTGCATCCGAGTACGTTGCGGAAAACGTGGTCATGGTTGTAGCGGTTGCCGTGGTTGGTGTGATAGCACCAACGACTGGCGCAGTCGTATCTGCCGTCGCAAGGCTCAACGCCGGCGAAAAGACGAGAAAACCGAACCCAAAACATAACGCTAACCCCAATTTTTGAAGTCCAAAACGAATATTTGCATTCATATACCGCAAGTATATCTCGATAGCGAACGCCGTCCGAAAGTTATCCGGAGCCTACTACTCGTCGATTTCCTTTAAAAACCAACTTGTTAACGTGCTCACGGCCCACGTCAGAATGCCCACCATCAAGGCTGGCATAAAGCCCGCCACCGTTACACCTTTCACAAAGGTTGCCATAAACCACACCAGCGCACCGTTAATCACAAAGGTGAACAATCCAAGCGTGACGATATTCACCGGCAATGTGAGGATCACGAGAATTGGACGAATCACGGCGTTCAACAGCCCAAGCACCAGTGCTGCAACAAGCGCCGAGTAAAAGCTCGACACGTGGAAACCGGCAATGATCTGCGTTGCGGCAAGGAGCGTGAGTGCGTTGATGAACCAGCGAAGAATAAGTTTCATATGGATTGATTATAGCGAATCTTCCGTTGGTGTGTCGTCGAGCGCCGCAAACTTTTTCTTCAAAGTGACCACGGTATTCTCCACGTCGGCAAGCTTTTCTTTGAGCATTTTTGCTAGTTCAAGCCCGCGCTCAAATTTTTTGACGCCTTCATCAAGATCTACATTCTGTGTTTCGAACCACTCGGTGATAGCCTCGAGCTCCTGAAATGCATCGGCAAACGATATTTTTTTGGACATAGTTTTTTTTCGTCACCCTGAGCGAAGCGAAGGGTCTCTCGTAGGTGAGATTTTCTCCCTGCGGAGATTCCTCGCCTACGCTCGGAATGACGGAGCCTTATATGATCACAGCAGACTTTCCTGTACCGCATTCGTCTCCACCTGGGCGCGGATCTCTCCCTCCCTCAATTGTATGGTGAGACGGTCTCCGGGAGCAACACCACGAGAGGATTTCAAGATTTTTCCCGCAGATCGCACCAATGCGTATCCTCGTTTTAACACTTCTCGTGGATCGATACTTTTCAACACACGCTCAAGCTCTGTAATCGATCGCGAACGTTCATCCATAACGGCCTTCATCCGACCGTCGATGGTTTGCACTCGGCGATCGATGTGCTCCACGGTCGCAATGAGGCTCAAGCGGAATCGTTCGAATGCGTAAACAAATCTGCGTGTCACATCGGTCATGGACTGAAGCAATCGTGCGAGTGAACGGTCGAAGATGCTGAGCGCACGGTCGACCGCATGGCCTTTGTCGTCGATCTCGTATTGCAGCCGATCTCCGATTCTGTCTGCACTCATCGCAACACTCACGGTAATCTCGCGTCTGTCCGGCACGACGCGCTCCGCAGCATTGCTCGGTGTGGAAGCGCGAACATCGGCAACAAAGTCGCATAACGATTCATCGCGTTCATGACCTACACCCACTACCACCGGAATTGCACTCTGAAACACTGCGCGAACGACAGCCTCGCTATTGAATGCATGCAGGTCCTCAAGGCTTCCTCCCCCACGAGTCAGCACAATGACTTCAGGTCGATTCTCGATTGGAAGCGTGTTGAGCTGCGCAAATGCACCAAGAATTTCTTGCACCGCATCCTTGCCCTGCACCGTCACCGGAACATGCGTCACCGTCACTCCGCTCCACCGATTTCGGAGGATGCGAAGAAAATCGCCGTACGCCGCAGCCTCGCCAGAGGTAATAAGCCCGATGCGCTCGGGGAATCGTGGGATTGATCGCTTGCGCGCAGTCTCGAACATTCCCTCCAATCGCAGTTTCTCTTTGAGCGCGAGATACGCTTTTTGCAACGCACCTTCGCCCACCAACGCAATCGCTGTCACGTTCAGCGTAAATTTTCCAAATCGCTCAAATACCTTCGACGTTCCGGTGACGTGCACTCGCATGCCACTTTGCAACGGAACATTCAGTGCGAACACCGTCATGAAACACGAAATCTTCGCTTCCGCTTTCTCGTCTTTCAAATCAAAATTCACCCACTTCCCCTGGCTCACCTTAAACTCCACCACCTCACCTTCAATCACCATGCCCTCATGAGGGATGGTCCGAAGGGCATGATTGACGAGCCCGAGGTAATCGGAAACAGAGATGACCGCAGGAGCCATACGTTATGGCGCTGGTTCAGTGTTCAGAATTTCCAGCGCTTTCTTTGCGACTTCATTGACGTCCTCTCCCCCATTTATGGCGCTCGACGAACCTGAGTCGGGTGAGGAGAGTGAGTTGGAGGGGGCTTCAGACGAGGCTTCGGCAGGAGCCGGCTCCGGCTTCGATATTTTCTTCGCTTCCGCCTGCATCACCACAGGATTCTGTTTCAGCAGTGCGTTAAAGCGCTCCGCAGGTGTCATATCTGTTCCAAACATCGATCCGCCGGTTGCACGTTCAAAGATATACAACCCGACGCACACCAACGCCACAATGCCAAACAAATATCCGTACCACGGCTTCCATGGTTTCGGCTCCCCCTCTAAGGGATTTTTGAGTAAGCGATTCATGATCATAGCGCACGCTGCTTAGCCCATTGGCGAACCACCCAGGTTGCCCGAACATCGTCTTCATTGTAACGCAACACGTCGTTCAGCATCTCGCGGTTTCCAGTACGCAACCAGTCTTCGTACCACAAAACCGAGTTTAAGCCCGACGCGTCGTCGTGACGCCAACGGAAACCCAAGAACTGTGCAATATCTTTCAACGAGTAAAATGACAACGGAAAAATAACCGCTTCACGCAAACGCTCGAGAACATCGACGGATCGTTCCGCGAGATCGTCGACGAATCCTTCTGGCGCGCCGTGTCGCTCCGCCATCAATCGAAACACATCTTGCTCATACCACCCGTAGTGATACACCGGAATGCCTGGGCGCGATTCCATGAACGCAACAAATGCCTCCCAGGCTGCCTTTTCCTCGTCCTGTTTTTCCGCAAGGAACGTGTGGAACTCGTCGCCTTGGCCGTGCACGTCGAGCACACCAAAGAGGTAATGCAAATCGCGCAAAGGATCAGCCTCAATATCAACAACAAGTGCGTCGTCGGTTTTTGGAAAATCGATTTTGCCAAGAACAACCGGCTTGCCGTCAAGTAACGCTTTCGCGCCAAGGATGAGGAATTGCAATCGCTCTTGGGTGATCCCGGGAACGCCGCGCGCCAAAAGATCGGCGTTGCGAGTGGAAAGCTCTGTAACGGTGGTGATCCCCGCGTCGTTCAGCGCTGTCACTTCGCTCCGCCAAATGCGGTTCATACGGGAAAGATGATCGCTCGCAATGGTTTCATTTTTACATTCGTCGAACCACGGCGATTGTTTGCAATCCGATGTAAGAAAGTGCGGTTCACGGATACCTTCAAGAATTCGCTCAATGCCATCAAGCACAAGGCGGAACTTGGTCAGATATTCCTCCAGGATATACGCCTCCACTGTGCCGTCTGGGCGCATGATGTATCCCTGTTTTGGCTTCATGCCCTGAATGCCGCGCAATACCTCTGCATAAAACGCGCCCTGCACACAATATTCGTCCTTGAGATGTCGGGAACGCTTGATGTCGCACGCCACGTAATAGTAGTCGCCAAAATTCGACTTCCCTGAAACGCGCTCGAAAAGATCGGGCTTCGCAACCCAGTGACCGTGCAGAAGCACACCGCCGTAAATCGACTGCGCGCCCTGCTTCATGAGTTCTACTGTTTTCGCAAACGCTTCGTCTTCCGATTCCGCAGAAATTTCAATCGATTTTCGCGTCACCAAAATTGCGCGCTCTTGTTCTTGAATCAACGCGTCGTCTTGCACTCGCGCTCGCATCGCGTCTTCCCTGTGCGGCAACGTCGCATCAAACCAAATCCACGACGGGCATTTGAGATAGCGATAAAAACTTTGTTTGGTAATGCGTTTGGACATGAACGCAGTGTACAGGACTACGGCGTGAACGTGAACAAATCCTCGATTTTGACTCGCAAATACTTGGCGAGACGAAAGGCGGTGAGAAGCGACGGCTGCGCCGTGCCCTTTTCGATTGCGGCAAGTGCCTGACGACCAACGCCGATTTCCTTTGCGAGCTCAATCTGGGAAATTGGAATGAGAATGCGATGTGAGTAGACGTGGGAAATGAACTTGATTTTCTTTTGAGAAGACGGGATGGGCATAGCAAGATCTGAAACTGAACCTTTGAGGGGCTGGAAGGGAACAGACTGTTTTTTCAGTCATGTTGAGCGAAGCGAAACATCTCCACAGGGAGAATCAGTAACCTGCGAGAGATTCTTACCCTCCGGGTATAAGTCACTTCGTTCAGAATGACGGACCCTTGATTTCCGCTTTCGAGGATGTCGTGTCCACACAACATTTCATTTGCAAAAATGCCAATGATTTCGAAGATCAGATGTCGTGTTGACACGACATCCACAATATCACAAAACACACATGCCAGGCGCCGATCACGCCGCGGCGTTCGCCTTCTTCACATCCTTCAATGGTTCAGGCTTTTTCTCACATATAGGCGAGGCACGGTGGCCTCGCCTTTACTTTTATTTCACATCCTCAACCGTCACTTTTGTCATAACTTGATCTTCTACTGGCCGATCGTGTGCACCAGTCTGAGTTGCAGCGATCGCGTCAACAACGTCCATGCCCGATGTCACTTCGCCGAAAATGCTATAGGCATGTGGCAGTGGAACATCTTTGTGCATAATAAAAAACTGGCTTCCGTTGGTATTTGGCCCAGCATTGGCCATCGCCACTGTTCCTCGCGTATACGTGTGGGTATCCGCAAGCTCGTCGGCAAACTTGTATCCCGGGCCGCCGGATCCGGTTCCTGTTGGATCACCGCCCTGAATCATGAATCCGCTAATCACTCGGTGAAAGATCAAGCCATCGTAATAGCCGTTGCTCGCCAAGTACACAAAGTTCGAAACAGTCTTTGGCGCAGTGTCGTCGTACAGTTTAAAGACGATATCGCCTTTTTCCGTGGTAATGCGAACCTGCTTATTATGAATCTGCTCAGCAGGAAGCGCGCCTGGGAATGTCCATGTTTTCGTTTGCACAACAGGGGTTTGCGATGAAGAGTCTTGTGTCGCAGACGTTGTACCCGATGTGGACGATGTTGTGCAACCCGCACCCATCAACAACAAAAACCCAGCGGTGATGATCAAAGAATGTTTCACAAGCTACTTTAATTGGGACGTAAGAGTCTGTACCTTCGCCTGCTGAATGCGAAGCGCGTACACCGAGGTAAAGAGTACCGCGGAAAGCGAAAAAACCAAAACAAGAAGCAACGCCATCAGTTCCATGCTTCCTGCAGGAAGTGCGTGGCAGCTTTGGCAAAGATTATGATGACGAGCTGGCGCAACAACCGGCACGACGTGCGATGCCGACGAGAACGATCGCATACGGCGCGGTGCTGTGGATTTTTTTGATGGAGCACGTTTTGGCATAAGAAATGTTTGATGATGCGTAAAGTATATCACTCCCGTGGTTTTAACTCTTCCCCAGCTGCGCAGCCCGTTCCGTCTGCCGACACCGCCCACTCGCCAACCAACATGAATCCGACACGGGTATCCACATCGTCCACCGGAATGGACAGATTCATCGTAGACGACGAGTATTCGCTGTGGTCGCTAGCACCAATTTGCCCACCGCATCCGCCGTGTTCGCTCACATTCTCGAGCCGAACCGGAACACCGCCCGGCAACGTGTATGCAACAGAAATTTCGTATCCACGTGCGCCGCTCGGCGCTTTTTCACGAAGCGCGTCGAACGCCGTCAGCATCGTTGGCGCAGCAACATTCGGAGTAATGCCGAGCGCAAAGTCGCCGAGCGTTGTCACCTGCACCGCTAACACGTCGTTCGTATCTGCAACAACGTCGTGCAGCCGTTCCCACATCCCAAGCGACGCATCGAACCAATACACTGCCGCCGCATCCAACGTTCCGGCAGTCGCCGAGCGCTCAAAAGAAAGCACAATTGGCGCATCGCGCTGCACATTGGTTGGCGCAACGTGATACACGTGACTGACGAGTGGCGTCGCTACCGTCGCAGTATCATCAACGGTGACGGTAAAATCATTCGCCGTACACGAAAGCCCGGTAATCGTTACCACGCCGTCGCTACTCTTTACTTCCCTCGCCTCCGGTTCTTTTGCCACAATAAACCACACCGTCATTCCGAAAACGATCACGGCAAATATCCCAAAAATTCCTCGGACTGATTTCATTCCTGCATTATACAACGTCCTCCCACGGCAAACCCGGACGACCAAACATGCCGTACGTTGCACACGATGCGTAGATTGGCTTTCGAAGCTGCAAACGTTCAACAATCGCTTCTGGACGGAAATCAAAACGCTTCTTCACCTCGTCGGTGAGATCGTCCCCATTGCCCGCCTTCGCCGACAACACCAATGGCTCTGCAATGCCAAGCGCGTACATGGCGGTGATGAGCACGTTCGATGCAATACCTTCCGTGACCAACGTTTTTGCCGCAAAGCGTGCCATGTATGTTCCGGAACGTCCTGGTTTCAGCGGATCTTTTCCCGCAAGACCCATACCACCATGAGGCAATAATCCTCCATACGAATCTGCGAGAACCTTTCTGCCGGACACACCAGCGTTCGCGCCAAAGCCACCTTTCGTGAACGATCCGCCGGAGTTCACCAACATCGTTACGTCATCGATAGACGGCAACGACGGTACAATCGCTTCTTCCACAATCTGCGACTGCACCACCGAAAGCTCCATCGTTGGATCGTGTTCAACAATCACCGTCACGGCACGAACACGATCCCCATCAGTCGCAAGCTGTACTTTTCCGTCTGGTCGCAACCACGAAAACCGTGGATCACTCTGGCGCAACAGATCAATACGGCGGGCAATCACATTCGCATACACCACACTTCGCGGCAGCATTTCACGCGTTTCCTTCGTTGCGTATCCATGCACAATCGCTGTGCCCTGTGCACCACCGCGAACCATTGTCCGTGCAGAATCCTCCGTTGGTTTATCAAGGTTTACAAAAAGTTCAATCGCATCCGTGTATCCCGCGGCGGCATACACCGCTTTTCCTACTGCTGCAGCATCAAAATCCGCACGCGAATCCACCACGCCGCCGAGCATCACCATGCCGTTGCTTCCCAATGCCTGTACATCCATCCGCGTTAACGGATCTCTGCGCAAATATTCGTCGAGCACGGACTCGACAATCTGATCGCATACCTTATCTGGATGCCCGGCAAGAGGAGCCTCAACAACTTTGAGCATAAAATATGCAGAAACACTACCACAAAAATCTTATCCACACGAAACCTCTTGTGTTCGTTTTCTGTTCGGCTATGATACGAACATAACACGAATGCCTATGTCCATTCTTCCACCGCTTACCAAGAAACAACGCGAAGTCCTCGACTGTATTGAAGGCTTTGTAAAGGACAACGGCTACACACCATCGTATCGTGAAATCGCAGAGCAGCTCGGCCTTTCGTCCCCGGCCACCATCCACCAGCACATCAAAACACTGTGTGAAAAAGGCATCATCAACACCGGCGACCGTGGCGAAGCGCGAAGCATCGAGCTTGTGGAGCCAGAGCGCATGTCCCCTCTCGCTATTATGCTCCCACTTGCGGGGCTCATCACTGCCGGCGAACCCATCGAAGCCGTAGAACAGAACGAAGCTATGGCGATTCCTGCAGACTTCGTGATGGACCCTATGAACTCCTACGTGCTCAAAGTAAAAGGACGGTCAATGATCGAAGACGGCATCTTCGACGGCGACTACGTGGTGGTTGAACGGAATCCCTCACCAAAGAACGGAGACATCGTGGTCGCGCTCCTAGACAATGCCTACGCCACACTCAAACGATTTTATCGTGAACGCGATCACATCCGCCTCCAGCCCGCGAACAGCACCATGCAACCCATCATCGTCAAAGGAGACTTAAACATCCAAGGAATTGTCCGGGCCGTGATGCGACGTTTCTCTACAATCTAAATCTTCATCGAGAAATCTATGAACTCCATCGCCGTTCGTCACTACAATGTGACGGTTGCTTATTGCACCTCGCCATTCAATACCAAGCGCCACGAAGTCGCGAAACAGATTCGTCAGTTCCTCAATCTTCGCCGCTTCCGCAAGCATATTCGCTCCTTCGCACCACTCCGCCTTGCATAACCTCTATGCCCGTTCATGAACTCCTCAACGAACCTGTAGATGTCCGTGTCGAGTTTACAGGAAAGCGCGTTCACCCAACACACGTGCACTGGGGAAAGAAGACGTACGTTATGAAAAACGTAAACCTCGTGCACAGCACAAATGAAGGCGAAAAACGTATCTACTACTTCTCCGTATCCGACGACACATCATTCATGAAACTGCGTTTAGACACTGGGGCCTTAGAATGGAGAATCGTCGAGTTCTACAGTGAATAGTTCTCACTACTGCCTACTTACTACTTACTACTGCCTATTTATGAACACCCGTCGGAGGACCGGAAATCGTTTCACTTTTTCCCTCAGTGAAATTCTCTCGTCACACATCCAAAAAGCCCGCAAGCATCGCAGTGCCCTCAAACCGCGCACTCAAGCACGACGGTTCGAGAATAATCTTCGATTGCCTTTAGCGCTGCTGAATAAGAACTAGAGGTTTTAGGTTATAGGGGTTAGGTTTTAGTATTAAACGACTCACCTGTGAAAATTCTAAGTTATCGAGACCTCATTGTCTGGCAAAAAGCCATGATTGCCGCAACGGAAACGTACAAGCTCACTACAGAGATGCCCCTAGAGGAACGGTACGGCCTCACATCGCAGATGAGACGATCAGCCGTTTCAATTCCTTCGAATATCGCAGAAGGAAGCAAACGCTCATCAAAAAAAGATTATAAAAACTTTTTACGAATCGCTTTTGGATCTACAGCGGAACTCGAGACGCAAATAGAACTTGGAGTTCGACTTACGTATTTTTCAAGATCGAATACCAATATCGTTAGCAATCTTCTTTCTGAAATCTCTAAAATGCTTCAATCAATTATCGCGAGGCTCGAATATCAATCTCCCGTCCCTTCTATAACCTAAAACCTATCCCCTAAAGCCTCGAATGCCTCGCCTCATTCTGCACATTGATTTCAATTCCTTCTTTGCGTCCGTTGAGGCGCAGGCAAACCCCTTCCTTCGCGGGAAAGCGTTTGCGGTTGCCGGAAAAGGTAAAGGACGAATCGATCGCGAGGCAGGGGCAATCCAAGGCAAACGTACATCCATCAGCGAGCTCTCTCATTCACGATCGGTCGTGACCACCGCATCGCGCGAAGCCAAGAAACTCGGCGTGAAAACTGCGATAACGACGCACGAAGCGCAGCGCATCATTCCAAATCTTCCCATTATTCCCGGCGATCCTCGCAAATACGCGGAGGTCACTCATCGATTCCTCAAGATTCTCCGCGAACACTGCGATGCCGTTGAACAGTTCAGTGTAGACGAAGCGTTTGCCGACATTACTACGGTTGCCGGCGACAAGTTCGGTGCGATCATGTTTGCACAAATTCTCCGATCGAAAATTCTCGACACCATCGGCGAAGCGTGCACAGCCTCGATCGGTATCGGTCCAAATAAAGTTGTCGCCAAACTTGCGAGTGAGCTCGTAAAACCCAACGGGATCACGTTCGTCGATCCGTCCGAAGTTGAATCTTTTGTCGCGGCTCGGAGCCTCCGCGATATCTGCGGCATTGGACCTCGGCTCGGGAAACGGCTCACGAGTCTTGGCGTCACCACCATCCTCCACCTTCGCCAAACGCCAATGGATCGCCTCATCGCCGAATTCGGCCCGCACACTGCAGAATTTCTTTGGAATGTTTCACGCGGAATTGGCGATGACGCCGTTATCGATTCCGCAACCGACGATCCAAAATCCGTCGGCCATTCCTACACGTTTCCCCACGGACTTGAAACCGATCAAGAAGTTCACGACAACCTTCTTGCACTTGCCGACATGGTTACGCAACGCTTACGAAATCAAAACCTCTTTGCAACCCACGTGAACGTTTTTGCGCGATACGAAGACGGTGGAGGAAGCGGCACAAACGCCCAATTACCCGAAGCAACGAACGACGGTCTCACGCTCTTCGAGCACGGATTCCGGTCCCTCCTACCCATCATCGATATCGATCGCGGCATCCGCCGCCTCGGTATCAATGCGACACAATTCGCGAATAAAATTCCCTCCCTCATTCCCGAACACAACGAACGCCACGATCGCTGCCTCACCGCCCTCGACCTCATCGCCAAACGCTTCGGCACCGGCGCCTGGCACAGAGCAAGCACGCTGAATACGGTTTTCTTAGAGCGAGTAAGTGGCTGGCATTACGATCATGAATGAGGAAAAAATGCAGCAAATCTCCCCATAAGCTCCGCTTTCTCAAGAACATGACCAGATATCGCATCGAGGCATTCGGCCTTCGTTGATCCCTCGGGGAGATCGAGAAGCGTGTCAATTGCGTACAGCGTAAAGAAATATCGATGCTCTTTATCTGGAGGTCGAGGACCGCCATATTCTAACTCGCCCCTCGTTCCTTTTCCTCGAACCCCTTCCACAATCCAACGTTCCGGAATACTCGTGATGCTTGGTGGAATATTAAAAACTACCCAGTGATCCCACACCGGCACTCCAGCAGCCTCCGGAACATCTGGGTCGTCCATGGTTAATACCAACGATACTGTCCCTTCAGGAATATTTTCGATATGCAGGGGCGGATTCGCATTTTCAAAATCTCGACCATATTTTTTCGGGATCAATTCCCCATTTTGAAAAGCCGAACTGATAATATTCATATACTTCTATTGTAAACCAAAATCGCCCATTGCTGGACGATTATCGGTGTCGGATCGATGGGTGGTGGACTGGACGAGATTCGAACTCGCAACTCTAAGATGACGATCCAAGTATGTTACCAATTAACACCACCAGCCCAGAACAACCCGACATTTTTATTATAGCACGAACAAAAGACGAACAAAGAAAAATACCCCGCCGAAGCTGGGTACTTTTCCGTCATCTTAGAGAATGTTCTTTCGAACACACCTGGATATAGGTATTAAAGCACAAAACACGAGGGCGGTCAAAACTATCCCCATCAAATCTCCTCTTCAATCTCCAGCAACCGATTGTACTTACAGAGACGTTCCGATCGTGATGGCGCGCCGGACTTGATGAATTCGGCGTTTACAGCAACGGCAATGTCGGCGATGGAGGTATCTGTGGTTTCGCCGGAGCGGTGAGAGATGATTACCTTGTAGCCGTTTTCTTTTGCGAGCGCGATCGTCTCCATCGTCTCCGATAATGTTCCGATCTGGTTTGGTTTGATGAGAATCGCATTTGCAACACCAGAATCGATTCCGCGATGCAAGCGGCGAGCATCAGTGACGAAGAGATCGTCGCCGATGAGCAGCATCTTTTTTCCAAGACGCTTTGTCATCTCTTCCCAATCGTCCCACGCGTCTTCGGCAAGACCGTCCTCGATGCTGATCATCGGATATTTCTTGCTCCATGAATCGTACAGGTCGATCATCTGCTTTGCGGTGCACTTTCGCTTGTCCGTAGACAGCTCGTACTTCTTTGTCTTCTCATTGAAGAATTCGCTTGCGGCGACGTCGATGCCGAATCCAATCTCCCTTCCGAGCTTGTACTTCGCTTTCTTCACTGCCTGCACAAGATATTCAAGCGCAGATTCTGTTCGGCCAACATCCGGCGCATAACCACCTTCATTCCCAACATCCGTATCAAGCCCGTCGGCGTGGAGCACGTCGCCGAGCATATGAAAAATTTCACTGCCGGCCTGAAGTTTGCGTGAGAACGTGGAGAAGCCGTGCGGGATGATAATGAATTCCTGCATGTCTAGATTTGTATCCGCGTGCCGTCCGCCATTGAACACGTTCAAGAGCGGCGTTGGAAGTTTGAATTTGGATAGTCCAATGTCATACGTTTCGCGCAGATATGCATACAATGGCATTCGTGCGCGACGAGCCCCAGCATGGGCAACCGCAAGCGAAACACCGAGAATCGCATTTGCGCCGAGACGTTTCTTATTGTCCGTTCCGTCGATAATGCACATCGATTCATCGATCCCCCGCTGGTCCGCAACATCGCGTCGACGCAACGACGGGCCAATGATGTCGTTCACATTCCGCACCGCCTTTCGCACACCAAGACCGCGATAGCGCTTCTTATCGCCATCACGAAGTTCGACGGCTTCATGCACACCGGTCGATGCGCCGCTCGGCACTGCCGCATGTCCACGCGTGCCGTCGCGAAGCATCACCGACACATGAACCGTCGGGTTGCCACGCGAATCTAAAATTTCGTGCGCATGAATCGCATCAATGCGTTCGAGCATAGTGTCTATTGAACGAACGAATAGGTCACGGTTACCGTCAATTCAACATCTTGCGTTCCTGTTTGGATTGGTGGAGCGACAGTGTCTGCCGATTTTGTTGATTCGCTCAGCATGCCGTAATAGATTGGCACTGAACCGCCAGTGCTTTCGCTATAACTCACCACACGGCCGACACGGCCGCCCATGGCTTTTGCGATATTTGCCGCATCGGTCTGTACCTTTGCCATGGCGTCAACACGCGCCTCCTGATTCACCACCGATGTATCGTCAATGTCGTAACGCAAATCCGAAACGTTCGTTGCGCCATTCTTTGGCCCAGCGTCAAGAATCGAAGACACAAGATCAGCATTACGAATTTTCACCGTCAACGATTCCGACGATTCATAGCCGGTTAACACCGCAGGGCTCACGTCGTAGTCGTACACTGGAGACAGAGAGAACGACGATGTCTTTAAATCTGCAGCAGGAATGCCCAGGGCGAGAATCGCATCTTGCAACGTTTTCATCTTCTTCGACACATCGCTCTGCGCTGTTGTGCCGCTTGCGTTTGTTTCGCTCACCGTCATGTCCACGGTTGCAATATCCGGCACTGCACTCGCCTTTCCCGTTGCACTCACCACAATCGTTGGAGCGGAAAGATCACTCACTCCCACATGCGAATATTCGCGCATGGTCTTTTTAATCTCTGCACCAACCCACACCGTGCTGTACACGATGAGAATCGCGAGAAGCACCGTAAACAACTTGTTCTCGTGCCATGAAGGCCAAAAACTCGACCCGTCTTTTTCCCAAGAAGCCATAAAAAGAGTGTTAATTACAAAAAGTATAGCACGACGACACGCGCCCAACGCCAAACGTCACGTTTACATCTCTATTTCCCAAGTACCTCGAGTCCAGGCATCGCTTCTCCGCCTAAGAACGCAAGCATTGCGCCGCCGCCAGTGGAAACGTGGGTGAAGGAATCGGTAAGGTCGAATTCCTCAAGGCATTCAACGGTCTCACCGCCGCCAACAATACTCGTCGCCTTCGTGTTCTTTGCAATCGCTTTTGCGATTGCAAGCGTTCCCACAAAACCGTCTTCACGTTTTGGAATGCCCATTGGTCCGTTCCATACAATATGCTTCGCCCTTGCAATCGCGCCGCAAAATGCCTCGATTGTAGAAGGGCCGACGTCAGGAACAAGGTTTTTTGCGACAACGAGATCGCATGGAAGATAGATCTTCTTCCCAAACTTCTTCGCGATTGCCTTTGCGCTTGCGATATCTTTTGCGCTCGTAAACTCTGGAACATCCACCGGAAGCGATCCAACATCCGCCTTCAGCATGGTGAGCGCCGTTGCACCACCTATAAGAATTGCATCGGCATGCGCACCGAGATGTTTCATGAGTGGAATTTTTGTTGCAATTTTCATGCCGCCAAGAATCAACACAAACGGATGTTTCGGTGTCGTCGACAACGCGCGCACTTCGCGAACAACCAACTCGCCAGCAAAGCTTGGCAAATACGATGTTATTGCAACCATCGACGCGTGTTTACGATGACACACACTGAATGCGTTGTTCACATACACGTCGCCAAGTTCGGCAAGGCGCTTTGCAAAATCGGCGCTATTCTTTTCCTCGCCCTTATCAAATCGGAGATTCTCCAACATGACGATTGACCCTGGCGCCATACGATCGATAACGCGCGCAGCCTCATCGCCAACCGTGTGCGGAATGAAACGCACTGGATGGTCGATAGCACGAGCCAGTGCTCGAGCAACCGGAGCAAGCGAAAGTGATTTTACTGATTTTCCCTTTGGGTCACCAAGGTGTGCAATAAGAACAATTCGTGCGCCACGGGATCGGAGCCGAGTAATTTCCGGAAGGATCGACTTCAAACGATGCCTGCCGTGAATTGAAACGCGGCCATCATTCATGGGAACATTCGCATCAATGCGCAACAACACCCGACTATCACGAGGAATGTCGCGTGCTGTCCACGATGCAATATTCTTAAGGAGTTTCATTTTTGCCATAGACCGCGACGCCCTTCACCACGCGAATGAACGCACTTCGCCACGGAAGAACGGAAAAGAAATATCGTGCGTCGACGAATCGTCGAAGGATGTATGCAGTATACCCCCAAATTGGAACACCGAGCGCTCTGCCGACGGCATACTTTCCTCCAAGCGCAATGAGAATATCCCATGACGCACGTTGTCGGTACGGCAACACTGGACGCTTCGTCACCATCGCGACAATATTCCTTGCCACGACAATGGACTGCTCAACCGCAACTTGTGCCGTCTGCGGATCAGGATATTTTCCCTCCTTCACGTATGCAGCATCGCCGAGCACAAAAATGTCTCGATATTCAAGCGTCCGCAACGCATCGTCCACCAATATTCTCCCCTTTGGGTGCCGCTCGAATGGAAGCGACGCAACAATCTCCGGCATTTTTACTCCAAGCGCAGTGACACAATACTCACACGACACGGTTTCAATTTTTTCAGCGGGAACGCCTTTCACGATTCGTTTTAATCCAACAGAATGCTCAGCGACGTTCGCAAGCGCCGTATTCATTCGCAACACAACACCAAGATCACGAAGGCGAGCTTGCGTTTTCTTTCGGAGAAATGGTGAGAGCATCTTCAGCGGTTCGTTTCCGGAATCGATGAGCATCACTTCCACAGATCGAGCGCTCAGCGCGCCGCGTTTTTCCAGCGCACGAATCGTTGACGCGCATTCTGCGGCAAACTCTGTTCCGTTCGCACCAGCACCAGCGATCACGATTCTTCGTTGTTTCGCCGAAGTGTCCTGCATGATGTTTGAAAGCTCCGTTCGGATCATGAGTGCATCGCTCGTTCGCTTCAAATCCGTTGCGAATTGCTTGGCGCCAGGAATACCGAAATCATGTGACACACTTCCCACGGCAAGAACACAAATATCGTACGGAATTGCCGATCCGTCCGCACAGACAACGTTTCGCATTACAGGATCAATCGACTGCATTGCGCACCTTCGAAACCGGATCCCTGAGAACCGATCAAGCATGATGTCTGTTGCACGGACAAGATCGCCCCGAAGGGAATCGTCGAGGATTCCACCAGAGGCAACTTCATACAACCACGGCGTGTACACGGATGCGGACGATGGATCAACAATCGTCACCGCGATGCGATTCGAAACCGACGACCGCACCAATCGACGCGCGACGCTAAAGCCACCAAAACCACCGCCAACAATCACGATTCGAGTCTGTGTCATACGTGATTCGATTTCAGTCATTGCGAGGAGGGTAATCCCGACGCGGCAATCCAGGTTCATCTAGGTTGCTTCGTTGCACTCGCAATGACGGATGGTACGATTACCCGAATAAAAACTTCACCACAGCATTTGGTTTTCGAAGATTTCCAAGAACAATCGCATTCAATCCAAATGCGTGTCCAGCGCCACCTGCAGCAAAGAGCGCAAGTACCGCAGCGTAAATGACATGCTCGTCGATGTATCCCATCTTCGTATTGCTAACAAAATGCGCAAAGTAATACAGCGCCATCAAAAGCATACCGAGAATTGCAGCAGGACGAACAAGCAAACCAACAATCAACGCGATGCCAAGGCAGAGCAGTCCCCACTCATTCATGAAGTCGATCACGCCGTTTCCCGCCAATGATCGAAACCATTCTGCGAACGGGCCTTCTGCGGTGCTGAGATATGTTGCTGCGCTCCAGTCTGTTGAAATCTTTGCCCATCCCGCAGTGAGATACACGCCACCAAGGAGCACACGAAGTGCAACATATGCCGCTCCGAACGTTTTCTCATGCGTGGTCTCTGCGATTTTCCCAAGCGTGGACTGTGTGCGCATACAAAAAAATTACGTGTTCGGCTTTACGATGCCAAACACAACTCAACGAGGCTGTGCGAATAGCCCCACTCGTTGTCGTACCATGCGACGACTTTCACCAAGTTCCCATCAACAACATTCGTCAGCGAAAGATCGACGGTCGCAGAATGTGGATCGCCGATAAAGTCCGAAGATACAAGAGGCTCGTCCGTTGTTCCGACAATCGATGCAAAACGCGGCGTTTTTACCGCGGCAAGAATCGCCGCATTCACTTCCTCGATCGTGACGTTCTTCTTGAGAAGGAACGTCATGTCCGAGAGCGACACGGTTGGTACTGGAACGCGAATCGAGAGCCCATCGAAGCGTCCTTTCAGCGAAGGAATCGTGAGCGCAACAGCGATCGCGGCGCCGGTTGATGTTGGAACAATGTTCTCTGCGGCTGCGCGGCCTTCGCGCATGTCCTTCTTTGGCGAATCAACCAATGCCTGCGATGCCGTATAGCCGTGCACCGTCGTCATCATCGCCTTTTCAATACCGAATGCTGCCTCGATAATCGCCGACACTGGTGCAACGCAATTCGTGGTGCACGACGCATTACTGAGAATACCCGCCTTCTCCCCCTTCAGCTTTTCGTCGTTCACGCTCATCACAAACGTTGGAACATTTCCGCCCTTGGCTGGTGCCGAAATCACCACGCGCTTCGCTCCAGCAGCAAGATGCACACTCGCCTTTTCTTCTGTCACGAACAACCCAGTCGATTCAATAACGATGTCGATATCCAAATCTTTCCACGGCAATTGCGCAGGATCTTTCTGTGCCAAGAGCTTGATAGTTTTTCCGCCAACAATCAGGGAGTCTTCCGTGTGACTCACCTCCACATTCCATGCGCCGTAATTCGTATCGTGCTTCAAAAGATACGCAAGCGTTGCCGCGTCTGTAAGATCATTAATCGCCACCACATCAAACCCCTTTTTCTCCCAACCCACCTTAAATACCGTTCGTCCAATCCGCCCAAACCCGTTGATAGCAATGCGAGGCATAGATGCCAATATTTTATCACGAAACACAAAACCGAGCCCGGAGGCTCGGTGGTGTGGATTGCTCTTGGGAGTTACGCCCCGAGCTGCATGCGAACCATGCGGCCGATGCGGAGGTTTTCACCAATCGCGGTGATGTTCTCCGTGAGAAGCGCCTGAATGGTCTTCTCGTCGTCCTTAATGAACTGCTGTTCAAGCAAACAGATGTCTGCGAAGAACTTGTTCAACTTGCCGTCGAGGATCTTTTCGATCATCTCCGCTGGCTTGCCTTCCTGAGAAAGCTGCTCGCGGTACACCGCCTTTTCGCGGTCAATCACGTCTGCCGGAACCTGATCGCGCGACACGTACTGCGGAGCACTTGCAGCGATGTGCATCGCCAAATCCTGACCGAATGCCACGAACTTCTCGTTGCGGGCCACGAAATCCGTTTCACACATCACTTCCACCAACACCGCAAGCTTATCGCCATGCGTGTAGGCAAACACCTTTCCTTCAGCCGTCACACGGTCCGACTTCTTTGCGGCTTTTGCGGCACCTGCAACGCGCAAAGCATCGATAGCCTTTTCCATGTCGCCACCCGCTTCTTCAAGCGCGCGCTTGGCGTCCATCATTCCCGCACCACTCATCTCGCGAAGCTTCGCGACGTCACCGGCAGAAATTGCCATAGTGATATTCGATTATTTCTTTCCTTCTGGTTTGCGGACCTCTGGCTTTGCTTCTGCTTTTGCAGCGCCAGCCTTCATTGCAAGCTCCTCCTTAGTTGCGTCGTCCAAATCGTCGACGGCCGCACGTGAGCTATCGGTCAATTTTACATCATCTTCGGCATTCACGCGAGCGATTGCTGCAGCCTTTTCAGTAGCGATTGCGGTTGCGCGAGCCTTACCTTCCTTTACTGCTGCTGCGATAAGCTCAGAAACCATTTCCAAGCTTCCCACCGCGTCGTCGTTTCCTGGAATCACGTAGCGAATGCCGCGTGGGTTCACATTGCTATCCACAAGCGCGACCATCGTTACGCCCATCGTTGTTGCTTCGCGAACAGCAGTCTTCTCATGACGAGCGTCCAAGATGAACAATGCATCTGGAAGCTTCGTCAGCGTGGAAAGTCCGCCGATCTTCTCCTCAAGCTCATCGATTTCGCGAGAGAACTGGAGCTGTTCGAGTTTGGTGTACTTCTTGAGCTCGCCCTTTGCCGACTTGTCCTTCAGGTCCAGATAGTGACGGATGAGGCGCTGGATTTGTGCGAAGTTCGTGAGTGTTCCACCCAACCAACGCGTGTTGATGTATGGCACGCCAGCCTCCTTTGCGCATGCTTCCACAATTGGCTGTGCCTGGCGCTTCGTACCGACGAAAACGATCACGCCACCACGAGCCGTCGTTTCAGTGACGAACGTCATTGCGCGTTCCAACTGCGTCTGTGTCTTTTCAATGTCGATGATGTGCACACCACCGCGCTCGCCGAAAATGAACTGCTTCATCTTTGGGTGCCAGCGGCTAGACTGATGACCGAAGTGAACGCCTGCCTTAAGCATCTCTAACAATGTTGGCATCTTTGCCATATGAATATAAGCACTTTTCCCATTTGGCCTCTTTTCGGCTTGTCGCATCGGAAACTCGCTCAACGTACACATGAAGTACGCCTCGCGAGCTTTCCTCGCTCCGCACCAAAAATAGTCTCAAATGTGCAAAGTGCGTCCTTTTATCCTCGGCTTTTGCCATCGCGGGCCCAGTCTGCGCTGGGAGGATCCGGTCGATGATGAAGTCAAAAGCCTGTGAGATTCTGATGAATAATCGCCTCGCAGAAGACGGCAAAAGAGTACTAAATTCCGCAGAAAAAGGCAAGACCGCCGGGATGCGTTCCCGACGGCCCCGTTGCCTGTCCGTGCTGTCTCACCGCTCCCCCGTCCGCGGCTGAGGCTTTGGTGGAATTTGGTGATCGTGCTCGAGCTTGTCGAAAAGCTCCAAAAGCGCACTCATCCGCCCCGGCATCGTCACCATCCAGCCGCCAACACCGTTCGCCCATTCCTGGATGTGTTGACTGGCAGTGAACATCAGCAGAACGAAAGGGATGTTCGCGTTGAACATGTGCGTGCTGCGCTGCTGGAGAAAATCGATCCCCCGCATTCCACGACGCTTGCCTTCGTCCGGACCGGTCATGTCGTCAGTAACCACGACCGCCAGACGTTCTCCGCACGCTCCGAAGACTTTCAGCGCTTCATCGAAGCTCGCCGTTCCGAACACATCCCAGCCGCCCCTGCGGGCAGATTCGAGGATGACCTCTCGAACGGCTTCATCCTGCAAGAAGAAAAGAATAGTGTTTCTCGTTCTCGTGGCCACAGACCACCTCCGGGGCTACTGTGACACGACGTATGCTCTTCGGCAAGAATCAGCGGATAAACATGGCATCGCCAAAGGAGAAGAAACGATAACGATGGCCGATAGCCTCCTGGTATGCGGCCAAGACATGCTCGCGGCCGGCGAAAGCGGAAACGAGCATGAGGAGTGTTGATTTTGGAAGGTGAAAATTCGTGACAAGACCGTCGACAACTTTAAAATCGAATCCTGGCGTAATGAACATGTTTATTTCCCCGCTGTACGCGGCAACCTCGCCGATCGTTGCGACAACACCCTCAAGAACTCGCACGGTTGTTGTGCCAACGGCAATAATGCGACGATCTTCAGTTTTTGCCAATCGAATTCGAGCTGCCGTCGGCTCATCGATTTCCACAACCTCAGCGTGCATCACGTGGTCCTCGATATAAGCAACCTGCACCGGACGGAAGGTTCCGATTCCCACGTGAAGAATCACTTCCTCGATCTGTACACCTTTCGATCGAGCCTTCTCGATAAGTTCGGGAGTGAAGTGAAGCCCGGCGGTTGGTGCAGCCACCGATCCGGTCGACTTCGCATAGACGGTTTGGTAGCGATCGATAGGGCAAAGTCCGGCTTTGACGTACGGCGGAGTGGGCACCGATCCCTGTTCTTCACAAAAACCGAACATCTCAATCGCTGATTTCCCAGTGTTTAGTGTAAAGATTCCATCATCTGATTTCCCTATCACCATAAAACCTCCAAGGTCAAAGCCGGACTTTGCCTTTCGCCCCGGTTTTACCAGCGCGTCGATCTCGCCGTCACGAACCTTGAGAACAAAAACCTCGAAACCGTCGATCTGAAGGCGAGCCTTAAAAACCTTGGAAACATTAAAAACCAAAACATCGCCCGCATTCAGCTCGTCGATAATTTCGGAAAATCGATCCCGATGCTGCACCTCGCCGGTTGCGCGATCGAGCACAAGCAATCTCGATGCATCTCGAGGCTCGATCGGAACCTGGGCGATGAGCTCTTCCGGAAGATCGTACGAAAAATCAGCAACAGGCGTTGGCATAATGCCGAATATTTTAGGCTAATACTTGCGAAAAAGCAAGAAATGTGATGAAATCTTCCCGCACAAACACCGGAGGTTCCTCTGATCCCGACCATCGTCTTCGTCCCAGCAGCGATCCTCGCCATCGCGCTCATCATCCTCGGTTCGTTCGGCTGCTTCGGATGCGGCTACGTCCTACAGCTCCGCGAAACCTCGCGCATCACGCATCGCGTCTTCATGATCCGCATGATCATCGCGATCCCCTGCAGCTCACTGCTCGGGGCGGGATGGGGGCTGACCAAGGCGCTCGTCGAGCTCCGGCTCTCGACGTGTGGTCAGCCATTCGCCTACCCGCACTACCTGATGCCAGCGATGCTCCTGGCCTACATGGCCTATCAGTTCCGCTGCGGCATGCGCCACCCGTTGCAGTAACCGGGCGCTGAACCAAACCCTCGTCCAACCCCACGCCCCACGCCGACGCCACCCACGCAGGGTGGCGTCGCGGTCGTTTTCCCCACAATTCACCGCCAATCTTTGACAAAAAAGGTCTGATCCGATACCATTTCCCCACTTAATCGACTGTATACAAAGCAGTCTCAACTCCCTCTATGAAGGCAGCGATTCACCCAAAATACTTCGATTCGACGATCACCTGTGCATGTGGTGCCGTGTACAAGGTTGGTTCGAGCTTGGAAAAGATCGACATCGAATTGTGCAGTGCGTGCCACCCATTCTTTACTGGTAAGCAGAAAATCTTGGACACCGCTCGTCGCGTGGAAAAGTTCACTGCAAAGGACAGCAAGAAGACTGGCACCATCAAGACGGCAAAGGACAAGGCTGCAGAACGCGCCGCTCGTGCAACCGCAAAGGCTGCAAAGAAGGCAAACTCCGACACCTCGATCAAATCCGTTTCACGTTAGGTTTTCACCGAAAACACTCCGTCGTACGATGGGGTGTTTTCATTTATACTGAAATCTATGGCACTCGAATTTGAAAAGGTTATTGCGGATAAGCGCGCCGAAAAAGCGGCAATCGAAGCTGAGCTCATGAGCCCAGCCGTGCTTGGGAACCCCAAAAAGCTTCGCGAAGTGAACGCGCAATACCAGCAGATCAGCCGAATCCTGGACATTGCCACAGTGTACGAAATCGCCGCACGCAACCTTGCTGAGGCGCAAGCAACGGTGAACGATGCAGATCCAGAAATTCGCCAAATGGCCGAACAGGAAATTGCCGCGATTCTTCCAACAATGCCAAAATTGGAAATGGACCTCGAGCTCGCGCTCATTCCCGCAGATCCAATCGACGGCCACGACGCGATCATGGAAATTCGCGCCGGTACTGGTGGCGACGAAGCTGCACTCTTCGCGGCAGACCTCTACCGCATGTACACCCGCTTTGCGGAACGCAACAGCTGGAAGGCGATCATCATTTCGCAAAGCCAAAACGATCTTGGCGGCTTCCGTGAAATCATCGTGGAAATTCATGGCGACGGCGCATACGGCACCATGAAGCTGGAAAGCGGCGTGCATCGTGTGCAACGTGTGCCGTCCACTGAGAAGGCTGGTCGCATTCACACATCAACCGCAACCGTCGCAGTCCTCCCGAAGATCGAACAGGAAGAATTCGACATCAATCCAAAAGATCTTACCATCGAAGCGACCACATCACAGGGCGCCGGCGGTCAGTCCGTGAACACCACATACAGCGCCGTGCGCATGGTGCACATCCCCACCGGAATCACCGTGTACTGTCAGGACGAGCGGTCGTTCAGTCAGAACAAGGAACGCGCCATGGGCGTGATGCGTTCACGCGTCTTTGCGTTTGAAGCAGAAAAGAAGCGCGCCGCACTGGACGCTGAACGCCGCAGCCAGATTGGTGGCGCAGAACGTTCCGAAAAAATCCGCACATACAACTTCCCGCAAGATCGCATTACCGATCATCGCGTCAAACAGTCGTGGCACGGCATCCCAGCAATCCTCGACGGCAACATCACCGACATCCTCACCACACTCAAAATGGCGGCACGCGATGCAAAGTTCGGCGAACTGACCAGCGACGACGAGGACGACGAATAATGTATGGACGGCGCCATGACGATTTTCGAACTCCTCGCATGGGCCGGCGATGCGCTGAAAGCTGCCGATGCAACGCGCTCTGTGAAACAAAACCCTCGCCTTGATGCGCAGGTGTTATTGTCCTACGTCCTTGGCGTGAACAGCGCGTACCTTTTTACGCATGGCGATGAAACCGTGAAGTCGCAAGACGCAGAAACGTTTCAGCGCCTTGTTGCGCGCCGAGCTCGACACGAACCCGTCGCGTACCTCACCCAAACCAAAGCATTCTTCGGCCGCGATTTCTTCGTCAATCAACACGTCCTCATTCCACGACCCGACACAGAAATTTTAGTCGAGGCCGCACTCGGCGTGATCGATTTCCGATCGACCATCGTCGACATCGGCACCGGCAGCGGCGCGATCGCAATTTCGCTCGAACTTGAAACCCATCGCCCAACATTCGCTATCGAGATTGATCGCGACACCAAAGCGGTCGCCGAACACAATGCGCGAAATCTCGGCGCGAACATTACCTTCCTTGACGGCTCCCTCTTCGAGCCGTTCGTAAACCTCGCAATAAACGACCTGACCCCTTTTCAAAATTCTCATCTCGTCATCACCGCCAACCTTCCGTACCTCACGCCGTGGCAGTGGGAAGCGCTCGATCCCGATGTGAAAAATTACGAGCCAAAACTCGCACTCGTCGGCGGTGCCGATGGCTTGGCGCTATACGACGAACTGTGCAACCAAATCCGAACCTACCTTCACGAAGCATCACGCAAAGGCAAGCGTATCGCCGTCGATCTTGTCATCGAAATCGACCCGTCCCAAAAGCTCACCGCCCCCGCTCTTCTGAAATCCCACTTCCCTTCTGCCGCCATCAAAACCATCCGCGATCTCACACACCGCGAACGCGTCGTTGTCGCGTCGATACGGTAAACACTGTACAAATCCTGAAAATCCGAGTATAATTCTCGCGGCATCCACGCCCGGAGTTCTCTTGATCATCGTCACCATCGGCTTCCCCGACACCCACCACCCAAGCAATGCAATAGACAGACACCCGCAGCCCGGAACGGTGCGCGAACGGCTTCTCCAAACTCGCGTGAAGATCGCCGGAGTGCACACCGGCACCTTCCTCCAGCTCACGTTCGAGCCCAACAGCCCCGGCCGGTTCCGTGGGGCGAGCGATCACCTCATCCGTTGGCTCATAGAACTCGCGAAGTGTCAGTGGGGCGAGATCGTGAAGATCGAAGTGAAAGGAACCGAGCGCAATCCGCTCCACGCCGAGATTCCGAACTTCGACTGAGCCGTGCCCCACGCAACGAACACGAACGCGCCGACCTGACGAAGGTCGGCGCTCGTCGTTTATTCTCCCTTTTCAGCACGCAATCGATCGAGCGAATCCACCACTTCAATCCACGTCTTTCCTGCGTTCATCGTGATTTCTTTTCCTTGTTCATCGTAGAATCGTGTTCGCGCGAATGGCGATGCTTTTTTCCACGTCCCCGAAATCGACACGCCGTTTTGAAGAAGCGTCATCGAACCTTCGCCAATGGTTCGCACAGTGCGTCGGCCTTTGTCGTCGCCGGGAATTGTTCCGATATCGGTCGCGATGATAACGACGTTGTTTGCGACGTATATATTTCCGCCCTGCGTTCGATGGTACGCGTTCGTGGACGGATCATACGTCCAGTCAATATCGTATCCATTCCCCCAGGCGATATGTGTTGTATCTGCCGTCGATGATTTCGATGCTCCGTCGGCGAATATCCACACATCGTACGACGGTGAACCGACGGAATATTTCTCGTCGATTTCGGAAATGGATTTCTTCAAATCATCTGTTCTGGTGTACACGTTGTGCGGAGCGTATCGCGTTAATTCATCGCGATAATAATATTCGCTCTGAAAGAACTGATTGAGATCGAGCGTTCCGTTTGTCGCAATATCGGCGAGCGCTTCCGGCGATCCGCCAACGTGTCCGTAAATACCCTGAAACTCTGCATTCCAATCGAGATAATATGGGCGCGCCGAACGCACTGGCCCAATCTTCGCCACTGTTTGACCGTCGGAAAAGAACGCGATAAATCGGGGAATATTTCCCTCAACCGGAGCTTCGATGACCAGAAATGCTTGGTCGATTCCGGACAGCGGCCACGCGTCTGCAGAATTCTCCACCATCACACCAAACACCTGCGGCAAATTCGCGAGTGGCGCAGAAAGAATCTCTCCCGTGAGTGGATGACGGAGAACAACAGCGATCGACGATGGAATGACTCGATCCTGTGGGTCCCTGTTGTAAGATACCGATCCTGAGATGGTCATGAACGCAGAGAGAGTCCCCGTCAACACAAAAATCCCACCAGCAAGAATGAAGAGATTTTTCGGCGTCCCTTCGCGCTTCCAAAGCCGCAATGCACGGTCGTGAACCCGACGGAACACACTCGATGATTTCTTCGCCATAAGAGCTTCCATGATATCAAAAACACCCCGCCATGACGACGGGGTGTTTTCTGGGCTTATTTCTTGTCCTTGGTTTCCTTTGCCGCTTTTTCTGCTTCTGCAGCTTCTTCCGGCGTCAGCTTCTTTTCCTTGAGCACTTCCACCTTTGAAACGTCGGCATCCACCACTTCGTTCAACGATGCGAGCTCTTCCTCGGAACGTGGCGGCTGGACGGATGCGATCGCAACTTCGCCGTCGGTCGTAATTTCCACGCCTTCTGGCGCAACAATGTCGGAGACGCGAATCACGTCGTCGAAGGTTGCAAGCTTTGAAACATCGATACTGATTTCGTGGACGAGCGCGTTTGGAAGCGAGATCACTTCAACTTCTTCAAGCGACTGCAACAGTGTTCCGCCAAGTTCCTTCACGGCTGGAGCCATACCCACAAGCACCAAAGGAATCTTTGCCTCAATCTTGCGGTTTGGATCCACTGCGCGGAAGTCGATGTGAGTCACAAAATCGTTCAATGCGTTGCGCTGAATTTCGCCAATAAGCACCTGGAACGTCTTGTCGCTAATCACGAGGTCCACAACGGTGCTTGAACCTGCGGCCGCGAAAACTTTCAAAAATGCGTTGCGATCAACCTGGATGTTTGTTGGTTCGGTGCCAAAGCCGTAAACGACTGCTGGGACGGTTCCTTCAGCACGAAGTGCTTCAGTACCGCGGCCTTTGAGTTCGCGAAGGGTGGCATTCATTGTTGCGTGGTTCTGCATAGATGGCGGGTATTTCATCGAATCTTAGCCTTTTTGTCAAACCGGTTATACAGAACTCCCTCAATTTCCCCATTTTCGCCGCACTTCCTCTTATTTCGTCATTTTTCCAAGGGCGAGATGCACGGAAAGTACGTCGTCAAGCGTGATGCGCTTTCGGTCCATGAATCGTAGGGCGTCCTGCGTATCGCAGTCGGTAAAAATACCAACGCACGAAATATTCTGTTCGGAGCGCTCGACGATATACAACATTGCCCGGGAGCACTGCAGACACGTAGCATGAAGCGTTTCGCGCCGACCGTCTTTCTTTAAAGTGCGCAAACGTTCGCCGTCGTATGAAACGGAACAAAACGGGCACCGGGTTACGGGGTCGAGCAATGCGCGGTCGTTCGCGTTCATAGAAGAATATCGTGAAAACGGTCACCTGGGCGTAGTCGAATCGCAACGGACTGGACGAGCCCGAGAAGCACCAAGGAAAGCAAAAGCGCGCTTCCTCCATAGCTGACCAATGGCAGCGCAACGCCGGTTGCGGGCATCAGCGAAAGATTTGCGCCAATGTGCACCGTAAGCTCGATAAGCATAACAGAAAACGTCCCAATACACAGATATGCACCAAACGTGTCGCGCGCCATCCTACTCATCGCCAGCATCCGCCACAAGAGCACCACGAAAGCCAGGAACAACAACAGCACCCCAACAAACCCCAACTCCTCAGCAATCACCGCAAACACAAAGTCTGTTTGGCTTTCCGGCAAGAAACGGAGCTGACTCTGGCTGCCGTCGCCCAAACCTCTGCCCCAAAACCCGCCGGAGCCAATAGCGATCTTTGCCTGGGTGACGTTATATCCGCGGAACAGCGGGTCTCGCGACGGATCCAAGAAGGTGAGAATACGGTCCTTCTGATACGACTGAAACACAAACACCCATCCAATCACCGCAATAAGCGCAACGCTTCCCAACAGCACAAACACCTGCGACGGACGAATGCCCGCAAACAACACCATCACCGCCCACGTTCCCACCAGAAGCGCCGCACCTCCCAAGTCTGGTTGAAGCATGAGAAGGCCAACCGGAACCGCAACAAATCCACCACTCACGAAGAGGTCGCGCCACCCGAACCGACGTTTTGCACGTTCACTAAAATACAGCGCAAGCATCATCATGAGCGCGACCTTCATCAGCTCTACCGGCTGAAACGCGAATCCTCCCACTACAAACCAGCCCGTGGATCCATTCAGTGTTCGTCCAAAAAACAACACCAACACGAGCATCACTGCGCCCGCAACGTAAAAACCGCGAGCGTAATGACGAATTGCGTGATAATTCGCCGCCGCAATTAGCGCACACGCCACCAAACCAATACCCAACGCGATCGCCTGCTTTTGGAGAAACACATTCGCTGAGCCGCGGGAAAGCTCAACAGAAAAAATTGCCGCAAAACCAAAGGTGATCAACACCGCCGCAGCAATCATGAGCAGTACGTCTCCTTTCCGAAGCGCCGTGAGTGAAGCAAAAGCCATGGCCCCACACTACTTCAACAAATCTCTTGGATCAATTCCTTGCTCCCCTTGTGGCGACATGTAGCTTGATTCGTCAAAAAAATTCACGTTCGGCGCAACGGTCGCGGTGGCGGTGAGGGGAATGTCGCCGTACCAACGCACTTCTGAATTCCGAATTTCTCCGGCGGTAAACTCCGACAACGTTGCTTGCGACACGCCAACCACCGCACCAGCACGTTCAAGAATCACATTAAACTGTGGCGCCCAATAGCTATATGGCGAGGCGTTCGTGACGGTAAACGTTGTGCGGCCAATCTTGTCGTTCGCAAGCGCAATGTCGGCGGCATACGTCGGTGTCGTGAGCAAAAAATTTCCATGTTCCGCAAGCCATGCCGCAACGTCTGGCGCGTCGTGATGATTCACGCGATGCCACACAATATTCTCGAGTGTTATGGACGGAGACGATGGACGACCGTCAGCCTTCGTTCCAAGCGAAAGCAGATATTTACTCTCCCCCGGCATCACAAAGCCGTCTTCAATTCGAGAGGTCGTAGATCCAGCGGAAAAGCTATACGTAAATGTTGCGTACCAATCCGCGTTCGTATTTTTTACCGTTGCATAAAAGTCGTAACTCGTCGGTGTTCCCTGCACGACTTTTGCCGATCCAAGCGTGAGTTGCTGCGCGTCGCTTCCCTTTGCAATGGAGTGCATTGCAGCAATATTATTCGCAAAGCCTGCGGCCGAGCGAATCTCAGCGAACGAATCGGAAACAATGTACCCAATAATGACGAGCGCAAAAAATGCCAACATCGCAACATCAGCAATCACCGCCAGCGCAAAACCCAAGCGCATCAATTTTGGCCGAGCTTCAACAATGCGAATATCGCGCCTGTTCTGCGCCTCGATCGCTTGAAGTTCCGGGGAAAGAATCGGATTGGCCACAAATCAAAGTCCAAAAAGACTTTTAGCTTCTGTCAACAGAATAATACCATGTCTCGCTTGTTCCCGATCGACCGCGCATGATAAACTCCGATCACGAAATTATTAGAACTTTTTTATTTGCGGCGAGTTTGGGCGCGCAGCGAGAAAAGCTCTTGAAACGTACCTCTTGGTACGTTGAAAGAGTTTTCGATGCTGCAAGGCCAAAATCGACCAAAGAAAGAAGTTCTACCCACTATGGCCGACCACAAAACCAGTAGCGATTACAGCGCAAAAAATATTACGGTCCTAGAAGGGCTCGAGCCGGTGCGAAAACGCCCGGGCATGTACATCGGCTCCACGGGGCCGACGGGTTTGCATCACATGATTTGGGAAGTCGTGGACAACTCGTTCGACGAAGCGATGGCCGGCCACGCAACAACCGTCACCATTCACCTTGAGCCAGACAACTGGATTGCGGTTGAAGACAACGGCCGCGGTATTCCAGTAGACATTCACCCGGAGCAAAAAATCTCCGCGCTTGAGCTGGTGCTCACCAAGCTTCACGCCGGAGGAAAGTTCGGCGGCGAAGCGTCGGGCTATAAAGTCTCTGGTGGCTTGCACGGCGTGGGTGTTTCCGTTGTGAACGCGCTTTCTGATCATTTGAAGGCCGAAGTGCACAAAGATGGGCAGATTTGGGAACAGGAATACAAGAAAGGTATTCCACAAGGAAAAGTGAAAGCCACCGGCAAAACGAAAAAGCGTGGAACCATCATTCACTTTCATCCGGATGCGACCATTTTTGAAACGATCAATTTCGATCTTGACTACATCATCGACCATCTTCGTCAGCAGGCGTATCTCACTGCTGGCATTCGCGTGGAAATTATCGACGAGCGCGGCGAGACACCTCAGCCATACGGATTCTACTTTGAAGGTGGTGTTGCTTCCTATGTTCGTCACTTAAACGAGCGCAAAGAAATCAAGCAGCCAAACGTCTTTTACGTGAAAAAGTCGAGCGGTAATCTTGAAGTTGAAGTGTCCGTTCAATACACCGCCGAGTATTACGACAGCGTGTACTGCTACGCGAACAACATCGTAAACCCCGGCGGAGGAACGCACCTCGCTGGTTTCCGATCGGCACTCACTCGCGTGCTCAACACCTACGCTCGCGACAAAGGCTACATTAAAGAAAAGGATCCAAACCTCACGGGAGACGACGCGCGCGAAGGCTTAACCGCGGTCATTAGCGTGAAACTTCCGGAACCACAATTCGAAGGACAAACCAAGGACAAGCTCGGCAATCCGGAAGCGCGTACTGCTGTGGAATCCGTCTTTGGCGAAGCGTTGCAAATTTTCCTTGAAGAACATCCGCGCGATGCTGAGGAAATTATCGGCAAGTGCTTGCTCTCTGCTCGTGCTCGCGCCGCCGCTCGTGCTGCGCGCGACACCGTGCTCCGCAAGGGTGCGCTGGAAGGCATGACGCTTCCGGGGAAACTCGCCGACTGCTCAAGCAAAGACACGAAGAGCACCGAGCTCTACATTGTTGAGGGAGATTCCGCAGGTGGAAGCGCAAAGCAAGGCCGCAACCGCGAGTTCCAAGCAATTCTTCCGCTCCGTGGAAAAATCTTGAACGTGGAACGTGCACGCTTAGATAAGTTGCTCGCAAACAACGAAGTAAAGAACCTCGTCATTGCGCTTGGCACGAACATTGGCGAAGCTTTCGATATCGCAAGCCTTCGCTACGGCCGCATCATCATCATGACCGACGCCGACGTGGACGGCGCACACATCCGAACGCTTTTGCTCACGCTCTTCTATCGTCACTATCCTGATCTCATTGCTGGTGGACACATCTACATCGCCATGCCACCGCTCTACCGCGTGCAGATTGGCAAACAGGTTCGCTATGCCTTTACAGAAGAGGAACGCGAGGCTCACATCAAAGAAATGTCCGGCGGAAAGGTTGATCCCGCAAAGGTAAAAGCAAAGAACGACGACGGCACCGATGCCGAGGAAGACGTCGCAACCACCGGCATTAAGGTAAACATTCAGCGCTATAAAGGTTTGGGAGAAATGAATCCAGACCAACTCTGGGAAACCACCATGGATCCAAAAACACGCATGATGAAGCAAGTCACCGTGGAAGACGCGGCTCTTGCCGACGAAACCTTCGACGTCCTCATGGGCGCCGACGTGGCCCCTCGAAAGAAGTTCATCCAGACGCATGCGAAGGACGTCGCGAATCTCGATGTCTAGAAAGGGGTCAGGTCGTTTATTGCCGAGTTTCCAAAACACCAGCCTCATCGCTGGTGTTTTGTTTGAATCTTTTGTACGCTTTTCGCGCCACTTTGGAGGGCAATTGCAACCCGAACTCACTCGTCGCGATCGTCTCAACGCCGCCGCCCACGACGCAGCAACAGAAAACCTCCGTCAGCTCGGCAACATCAACACCGACATCGCCGTCGTGCTGGGTACCGGCTGGGGCAAAACCGTGGAGCTCGCCAAAAGCGTCCCTCTCTCGTACCTCAATCCGGTCTTCAGCCGCCTGGCCGATCTCCCCAGTCACGCCCGGAAGATCGGGATCGCGACGATTGGCGGCAAGCGCGTGCTCGTCGTGTCTGGCCGCATCCATCTGTACGAGAACAACCGCGATGCAGTGTACGTCCTCATGCGGATCCTGTGGGAACTAGGCATCCGGAAGCTGATCATCACGTCGGCGACCGGCGGCATGCGGGACTACATCCGTAAGGGCGACATCGTCGTCATCACAGACCTCATCAAGAACCTCGCCTCTCCGGTGGACGGCCCGCCGTTCCCCAACCCGCATGTCATGATCCCCACCGAGTTGATGCACCGCATCTTCGCCGATGCGCCCGTCAACCGCGTACACATCGGGCATTGCGTGAGCAACGCTGGGCCAGACTTCGAGAGTCCCGGCGATCGCTTGCAGATCGACCGGCCTGGCGTGCAGTGCGTTGGCATGAGCGGCAGGCCGGAAGCGACGTGCTTCGCGAGCTTCGTGGAGCAGAACAACCTTCGAGCAGGCAATCGCGCCATCGTCGTTCCCATCACCTGCATCAGCAATGGGCTCGCCGATCCGCATAGCCACAGCAACAACACGGCCGCTATGAACGCGAACGCGGAGCGATTGAGTGTGATGCTCGCGCACACCGTGAAGCTGACCGCGGTGCAGCGTCTCAAGCGCTAGAACGTACAACGCGTCACACACGAACGACGGCCCCTCGGGCCGTCGTTTCGCTTTTCCACCGACCCCCTTGCTCCCCCGCCAAATTCGGTGTATATTTCCGTCGTTCCCCGCAAGGGGTTTTTTGATACAATGCGACTAGCTATTTCGTCCACATTCGGCTTGCGGGCCCCTGGCAACGTCGTCAACGTACGATTTTGTACGTCTCCTCGTCGCCATCCCGCGCACCGAACGTGAACAAAATATCTTCGTCGCAGTCATTCCCCATATGCAACGCATCCTCAACAATCCAGCAATCAAGTACTTCCGTGAGGCACGGATGGAGCTGGAAAAGGTTTCTTGGCCAAGCCGCAAAGACACCGTCATGTATTCCACCATCGTCCTCGTCCTCAGCCTGGCAACCGCAGCCTTCATTGGCGTGCTCGACCTTGGCTTGAGCAAGGGCCTGGAGTTCCTTATTTCCAAAGTCTAAGTATGGCAAAGCAAACCGCCAATTACGGCCGACGCTGGTACGTCATTCACACCTACTCGGGATACGAAGAAAGCGTGGTGGAGGCACTCACCCAGCGTATGAGCACCATGGACATGGAAGAGAAGATTTTCAACATTCTCGTTCCAAAGGAGAAGAAGATCAAAATCAAGAACGGCGCACGCAAGGTGGTTGAAGAAAAAATCTTCCCTGGCTACGTGCTCGTGGAAATGATCGTGACCGACGACAGCTGGTACGTGGTGCGCAACACACCAAACGTCACTGGGTTCATCGGTACCGGAAACACGCCAACGCCGATTCCGCAAGAACAGGTGGACGATCTCATGAAGCGCGTGGGCGTTGCCGAGCCAGAATTCAAGATCGACGTGGAAAGGGGTTCTCTCGTCGCTATTACCGACGGTCCGTTCAAGGGCCAGCAAGGAAAGGTGGACGACGTGGATATGTCTCGTGGAAAGGTCAAAGTCATGGTGTCCATGTTCGGCCGCGAAACCCCGCTCGAACTGGATTTCTTGCAGGTCAAGAAGGTGTAAATCAAAATCCTCCGATCAAAAACGACCGTTCCGAGCTATCGGAGCGGTCGTTTTGTTGACTATTTCCGCCAATACTGGCACACTTTCCGCACTTATTAACGACGTGGTCGCTTGGGTAAATCCCCAGGAATCCACTATAAATACTCACTCGTTATGGCAAAGAAGATCAAAGCGGTGATCAAAGTCCAGTCAATCGGAGGTCGGGCAACACCAGCACCTCCACTCGGACCAGCACTCGGTGCACAGGGTGTGAACATTCAGCAGTTCGTGCAGGAATTCAATGCACAAACACAGGACCGCATGGGAGAGACTGTTCCAGCGATCATCACCATTTACGAAGACCGCACGTTCAGCTTTATCCTGAAGACCGCTCCAGCGAGCGACTTAGTGAAGAAAGCAATCGGCCTTGAAAAGGGATCCGGAAAGCCACTCACCGAAAAAGTGGGGAAAATCACCCAAGCACAGTTGAGAGAAGTTGCCATGAAGAAAATGCCAGACCTCAACACCACAAACGTAGAGGCTGCCATGAAGATCATTGCAGGAACGTGCCGACAGATGGGAGTCGATGTCGTCGCGTAATGATATCCTTGGGAAAGATTCTTATCTTTACCCTATGGATGCCCACAAACGTTCTTGGCCAAGTTACTTCACCGTCGTGTCGTTTATTACTGGAATGCTCGTGCTTTTTGGAGCCATTGGTCTTGTCACGAGCAGCCTTCATCTCCTCGTCCCAGCCGCAAATGTTATTGGGAGCCGAGACACCCTTGAAACCGTTCGCCAAAATCTTCTCGATAAGCTCGTTGACAGTACCAGCCTTCTCATCGTGAGCGCTCCACTGTTCTGGCTCCACTTCCGCTTTTTCCTTCGTCAATGGGAAAAGCAACACAAAGAAAAATAACCCCTAATCTTGTGGGAGATCGATTCGATCGCTATCACCACAAACAACCCTATGATCGGTAAGCGAATGGCTACGGCAAAGCAGATGATCGACAAAAAGAAACTGTACGCTGTGAAAGACGCTGTTGCGCTTTTGAAAGAAACCGCAAAGGCAAAGTTCGACGAAACGGTTGAATTGCACTTCGCGCTTGGAATCGATCCAAAGCAAGGCGACCAGCAGATCCGTGGAACCGTCACGTTGCCACACGGCACCGGTAAGACGAAGCGTGTCATTGCGTTCGTGGACGCAAACAACGAAGCTGCAGCAAAGGCAGCAGGCGCAGACATTGTTGGAACCGAAGAAGTCCTCGAAACGATTATCCGCACCGGAAAGATCGACTTCGACGTTGCTGTTGCTGTTCCAAGCATGATGCCAAAGCTTGCAAAGGCAGCAAAAATTCTTGGCCCTCGCGGTTTGATGCCAAACCCAAAGACCGACACCGTTGGTCCAAACATTGGGAAGATCATCGAAGAGCAGAAGGGTGGAAAGGTTGCATTCAAGAACGATAACACCGCCAACGTGCACATGATTGTGGGAAAGGCCTCGTTCAGCCCAGAGAATCTTGTTGCAAACCTTGCAACAGCGATTGAAGCCATCCGCAAGGTAAAACCAGCGTCAAGTAAGGGCATCTACATGAAGTCGGTCACCATGACTTCAACGATGGGCCCAGCAATTAAGCTTGACCAGGCATCGGTCTAAGGTAGTAGAGCGTAGGCCGTTGGCAGTAGCCAGAAATCCCCTCGATTCGAAAGAATTCGAGGGGATTTTGGTTGTCCACATGATCAATTATGCATCTCCTGGATCACTGCTAAACTCGGGGCATATGTCGTCGCCCTATCACGATCCATTCGGTCCAGGGAGCAACGTGGAAAAGCGCTGCGTCGCGGATCAGGAAAAGCTCCGCGTGCTCGTTGAAAGCCTCAAGGCGCTTGGAATGAAGATCGTCCTCACCCAAGGCGTGTACGACCTTATTCACGAAGGCCACGCAGCGTACTTGGAAAAGGCGAAGTCACTTGGCGATATTCTTATCGTCGGAGTCGATTCCGACGAACTGACGAAAATCCGCAAAGGGCCAAAGCGACCAATTGTTCCACAGGCGGAGCGCATCAACATGCTCCTCCACCTGCGCCACGTGGACTTGGTAACGATCAAAGAAGCCCACCACGGAATTGGCGACATCATTGAAATCGTGAAGCCCGATGTTATGGTCTTTTCGTCGTCCACCACCGATATCGGACCAATCGATGTTGAAGGATACAAACAACATTGCGGAGAGATTGTCGTTCTTCCACCGCAAGCAACAACAACGACAACAGCACGCGTTCGCAATCTCACCATCGAAGGCGTTGAAGACCTCGCAAAAGAAGTAAATACACTGATGACGAATTTCGTGACGAAAATTCGCGAAGGCTAATATGCTCATCGCGTTCGTTCCGGTTTTACACAAGGGCTACATCGACCTTTTCAAAAAATATCCCGACACCCTCGGCATTCTTGGCGCTGACGTCATTGCCGACTTCACATCACTCACTCGCGACTGCCGCGTGGTTGATCCTGAGGCGATGAAGCTTGCGATCGAAAGTCTCGGGATTTTTTCATCGGTTCGCGTGCTTTCGAAATCGGATCTCGCTTCGGTCGCGTGGGGTCCTGTCGCCTCGGACCCCGTTGGTGCTCAAACCGACGGGGCGGTTTTGCGCGCCACCGGGGACCTCCCTCGGCGCCACCCCGTGCTCCCTTCGCTCGAATCAATTCGATTCATCATGCCAGACGAAGACGTGTCGCGCGCGCTCGCGGAACAATACAACATTCCCGATGTTACGTTTGAATCGGTTTTCCTCCGCTGGGACAAAATGCCGACACTGCGCGAAAATATCATCGCACCACATCGAAAGATCACCACAGATGTGTTCGTAAAATCGATGATGAACCTCGCAATTGCAGAATCGATAAAAAGCTCTGATTGGTGGCGCCAGATTGGAACCGCAATTGTGAGAGACGGCGCAGTCATTGCGCTCAGCCACAACAAGCACCTCCCCACCGATTACCATCTTGCGATCAATGGCGATCCGCGAACAATTTTTGATGCCGGCCAGCACATCGATATTGCAACATCCATCCATTCCGAAGCGCTTGCCGTTGCCCAAAGCGCAAAAACCGGCACGTCGCTCAACGGCGCCGAGGCGTTCGTTACCACATTTCCCTGTCCAAACTGTGCACGTTTGCTTGCCGAAGCCGGAATCAAAACCGTGTATTACCACAAGGGCTATTCCCTACTCGATGCTGAAGAAATCTTGAAAGCGTACGGAGTCGAAATTATATTGGTTGATCCGACAAAATAAGCGTCAGTCATTGCGAGGCTGTAATCAGCCGAAGCAATCTAGGCTACCCTGGATTGCCGCGTCGGGATTACCCTCCTCGCAATGACACATTTTATTAACCGATACGGGTGCGTAAACCTAGTGCAGGATCGTAACTGGTGTCATCGGGATTAGACTGCACGAGGTTCGCATGAAGATGCGTCACTGACGCGCCAGTGAATCGCGTTTCCCCAAATCGCATCAAAAACGTTCCGCCCACCATTGTGGTATCGCCGACCAGCTCTTGAATGATTCCGTACAGCTCAGCCCACGCCTCGGGAATAATTTTCGAAACGTGATCGATGTGCTCCGTGTGAATGATGAGTTTGTGATGCTTCGACGGCGTATACGGAAATTGATTATCGGTCACAATCCAAAACTTCCAGCGCGTCATCGGTAATTTATGAAACTCCGCAAGGCGCTCTGGGCAAAACGGGCAAACATTTTGCGCGGCAATACCGGCAATCACCTTGTCGTATCCTCCCGGTCGCGCATTCTGCTGATTGACAAAGTCACTCATAATATCTTTTTCGTCTTTGCGAGGCTGTCATCGGCCGAAGCAATCTCGGTTCACCTGGATTGCCGCGTCGCGATGACGCTCCTCGCAATGATGAAGGGATTAAACCGGAGTCGGAATAATCATCGCCTCATGCGGATCGTAGTCGGCGACGGTGAAGTGTTCTGGGCGGAAATCGAGAAGATCGCTGACGGTGGAGTCCATATACACCGTCGGGAACGTGCGAGGCTCGCGATCAAGGAGCTGCTTCACGTGTTCAAATTGGCTTTCGTAAATGTGCGCGTCGGAAAGAGTATAGACGAGTTCTTTTGGCGTATAACCCGTTGCTTGCGCAATCATCATCGTGAATGCGGCGTATTGGATGATGTTGAAGACGACGCCGACCGGAACATCGCCGCTGCGCTGGAAGTGATGTACGGAAAGCTGCTTCGTTTCTGGGAATACAAGGACGTGTAAGTAGCCGTGACATGGCGCGACAACCACTTTGCGCGGAGGAATTCCTGAATGCTGCAGCGTGTACTGTGGAATCCATGGCGAAATAATGTGTGTACGCAAATTCGGTCGTTCCTTGATTTGCTTCACGACATGCTCGATTTGATTGAACGGTTCGCCCTCGCTCGTGGGAAACGCAGTCCATGCCGGGCCGTAGCTTCCTGGGCCAAGATCGCCTTCAGGCAAACCAAACATATCGCACCGCTCTTTCGTCACCCACTTCTTCCACCATGCGCAGCCAAATGCCTTCAATTCTTCTTGTGTTCGCGCGCCATGAAGGAATGCGAAGTGTTCACCAAGTGCACCAACCATGAACCGTCCGCCAAGGTCGCGCTCCGTAATCATTGGGAATCCGTTTGCGAGATCGAAGTGCATTTGTGCACCAAGAATCATACGGGATCCTTCGCCTTGAATCGGTTTTACATCGACGCCTTCCTCGAGAATCTTCTTGAGCAAGTGATGATACTGCCAATCAATTGCGCGATCGATAACCGGCTTCATAAACGATCGCTGCACGCGATAATGCAGCAATACACTTCGAGCGTTGAGCTTTCGCGTATCCACAAGTTCGAGATTCACCCGGGCAAACTTCTCGCCCAATGGGACACCGTTTCCAAATAAGAATGGTTCAAGGGTTAAAAAAACTTCGTCGACGAGACCAGCATCCAAAAACTGTCCGTACACGGAAGCTCCCCCGCCAAGCGCAACCGTTTCAACACCTTCGCCAATAAGTCGCTTCACAAGATTGGCCGGCGAGTCGTTCGTAAACTCAACACCCTCAATCGGAGCTGCCGCATCCGGGTTTTTCGTCATCACAATCACTCGTCGGTCCTTCAAGCCCTTACCGATTGTTGCAAACGTGGTGCGGCCCATCACCACCACGCCAGCCTCTTTCGTCTTTTCCACAAAAAACTGCGTATCCTCCGCACTCGTCCAATCCAGCGAGGACTGGTGCGCCTTTTCCGCAATTTTCCCGTCCGCGCTCATGGCGGCAATCAGCCAGATTTTCATAGTGATTCGATGGTAGCAGGGCATCCACACGCCGACCAACGAATTCTGTGGATAGAAAAATCACGCGGCCAAGCATGGCAACCGCGTGATTCGCTTCGCACTGTACACGGAAAAAAATGAGGGTCAACGAACTTATGTGGATAGAATAGACAAAATGGAAAATTACAGAAGAAACAGTGGATAACACATTCGATAAATGATCAGTGATCGAGTACGATCGAGCGCGTATGGAGATTGCCATCCGTCGTTTACATCCAGATGTTCCCCTTCCAGAATACAAAACGTCTGGCGCCGTGGCGTTTGATATTGCGGTCGTGGAAGGAAGAACCGTCGCGCCGAATGAACGCGTGATGTTTCGCACTGGCCTCGTCATCGCTATTCCAAGCGATCACGTCCTCATCCTTGCGCCACGATCGAGCAACGCAAAAAAAGGCATTCGCCTTGCCAACGGCATCGGCATCATCGACCCTGACTACTGCGGACCAAACGACGAGCTCAAACTCATGCTCCACAATATTGGAGACGAACCATACACCGTGGAAGCCAGCGAACGGATTGCTCAAGGCATGTTCATTCCCATCACTCGGGCGCAATTTGTGGAGCCAGCAGATTGGCTCGCCGTTGACCGCGGTGGATTCGGAACGACCGGATAATCCTGATATACTTGGCACATCATTCCGTGTTTGAGGCGGCCCAACGGGCACGTCTCTACAAAAATATGGCAAAACTCATCACCATCGGTTCGCTCATCGACCGCACCGTCGAACACTTCCGCCTCCATTTCAAAGAACTCATCGGCATCAGCCTGTGGATTGTGGTTGCCGCAATGCCGTTCTTATTCTCCGGATACCTCGCGCCGTTTGGCGTGGACGAATTCACACCAAAAGGTGAAGTCATCACGTACATGATTGTGAACGTGCTCGGCGTCATCACTACAACGCTGGCGAGCTTATGGATTGGCATTTGCCTCATTCTCACCATTGATGCGCGAGCTCAAGGAAAAACCCCGGATCACGTTGCCCTCGGAAAGCGATCATGGAAATTCATGCTGTCGTTTTTTGTTCTTTCCGCAATCATCGCCATTGGGCTCAGCGCCGCGTCCGTCGTATTCATTATTCCAAGCATTCTCGTTATACTCTTTAACCACCTTCCTGGTACCGCCGGAGCCGTGCTCGGCGGCACAGGAGTTCTCTTGCTCTTTGCCGGCATTGCCATGGCAATGTACACGCTGATTCGCTACAGCGTGGAGCTCGCATTTGCACAATATCACCTTCTGCTCGACAATGAGCCAGCGCCATTCTCGTTCAAGACGCTCCGAAAATCTCTCAACGCATCTCGTGCATCCGTCAAAGGGGCATGGTGGCCAATCGCCATTCGTCTCTTTGTCCCAAACGCCATCATTTCGCTCATCGTGGTTGGATTCACGATGACGACAAATCTTGCAACAACCATCTTAATCTCCTTTGCGGCGGCGGCACTCTCCCCGCTTGCCATTACACTCATTTCCGTCGCACTCACGTTAAGCGTGTTCATCGTCAACGCTGTGGTGCTGCCACTCTACAGCCTGACGACGTACTACCTCTATGACAGCGTCAGCAAGCGATAACACTCCAAGCAAGAAGGAAGAGAAGCCGAATGTCGCAGAACTTCCGAGCGCTTTCGACATTCTTCTCTACAGCCTCACGCTGACGAAACGACATGCAGGAGATGCGTATGGTTTTACTGCATACCTCCTCTTTCCGCTGATTCTTTCGTTTGGTGTGCGTGGAATTTCCGGAAACCTCGGCATCGTGGCAGAAAGCACCGTGAACATTCTTTCTCTCGCGCTATCGTGCTGGGCCGCCGCCGCAATCAGTACGTTGATCAGTCTCAAGACCGCGCACCCAAAAAAGGATCATGATCCCCGAAGCATCGGCAACCACGCCGCAAGCGTTTTGGGCACACTTCTTCTGGCGTCGCTCCTTTCCGGAATCATTCAAGCAGCGGGATACTTCCTCCTCATTATTCCAGGAATTTTCGCATCAATTCTTTTTGCATTCACGCTTGAGGAAGTTGTGCTCCGTGGCCATGGACCAATCTCCGCGCTCGCAGCATCGAAGGCCCGCGTTCAGCACCACATTGCTGCGGTTGGCTGGAGACTTTTCGCTATTGTTGCAGCGTTCTTAACGGTGTATTTCGTCCTTGGTGCCGTCGTCATCCTTATTGGATCGTTTGCAACCGGTATCAGCCCAGCAGCGCTTGCGATCAACGGCGTTCCGTTGTGGGTGGACGCAATCCTCGTTGTGCTCCAGATCGGCCTTTTGCCACCGGTCGTCATTGCCCATACGGTGCTTTACCTGTCTACGAGTCCTACGGTAGAGTAGAAGCCGAACGCTCCTATTTGGCCCATTTTGGCCTTACGGGACCCCAACAACTCCTCACCGTACGGTGCAGTACGCCTCGTCGTTGTTTTCCCCGTGCGCCCAAACTGGTCACAAATATGAACGTTCGCATCGTATGATTCTCCAACCCGTCATCGGCCTAGAAACCCACGTTGAGCTCAGCACCAAAACCAAGATGTTTTGTGGCTGCAATGCTCACGACGAAGGCGCGCTTCCCAATACGCACGTCTGCCCTGTGTGCACCGGCCATCCGGGTACACTTCCTGTTCCAAATGCTGCAGCATTACGCTTTGCTGTGTTGCTTGGCCTTGCGTTGAACGGCACCATCACTGAGCATTCCAAATTCGATCGGAAGCACTACTTCTATCCCGATCTTCCCAAGGCGTACCAAATTTCGCAGTTCGATCTTCCGGTCATGCAGCACGGGGAGCTTGTCATTGATGTACCAGGCGAAGGTGCCGTGCGCATTGGTATTGAGCGCATGCACCTCGAAGAAGACTCCGCGAAAAACATTCACGGTGACGATGGAAAGACGTACGTCGATTTCAACCGTTCGAGCGTTCCACTTTGCGAGATCGTCACAAAGCCGGATTTCCGAAATTCCGCACAAGCAAAAGCGTATGTGCAGGAAATGCGTCTGCTCGTTCGGACGCTCGGCATTTCTGAAGGCGATCTTGAACGTGGACATTTGCGATGCGACGTCAATGTCTCGTTACGTGAAGTCGACGGCAACGGCTTGCCGATCGGCCCAATGAATCCAAAAACCGAAATCAAGAACATCAATTCCTTCCGCGCCATCGAACGCGCAATTGATTACGAAATCGCGCGCCAAACCGCATTGTGGGAAGCAGGAACGCCGCCGATGATTACCACAACACGCGGCTGGAACGACGCGACGCAGACCACCGATGCTCAGCGCACCAAAGAAGACTCTGCGGATTATCGCTATTTCCCAGAACCAGATATTCCGCCACTGGACTTGCGCGAACTTGTTGTTGATCTCAAACGAAACCTTCCCGAACTTCCTCGAGCAAAACGCGCACGATTTGTTGAGGAATACGGATTCAAGCCAGACGTCGCGAAGCAAATTGTGGACGATGCTGCACTCGCAGCATTCACCGAGGCAACGATCAGCGAGCTTCGAGCCGAACTTGGATCATCCGCAAAAGACATCGATCTCGCAAAACTCGTCGGCAGTTGGATTCTCACAAAGTTCGCGAGCGTTCTTGCAAACGAGGGGCACGCAATCGCGGACGTCAAAACAACGCCGGAACGATTCGCAGAATTCCTTGCACTCATCGCGAACGGAAACCTGACCGCGCAAAAGGGGCTCGAAGTCCTTTCACAAATGGAGTTCCGCAATCTTGAAGTCTCCGAAGCAATGGAGGTTGTTGGTGCGCTATCCATCGACGATTCGTCCGTTATCGACTCCATCGTCGCCGATGTGCTCGAGAAGAATGTTTCAGAAGTTACACGATACAAAAACGGGGAGGAAAAACTTTTTGCCTTCCTTCTCGGTCAAGTGATGAAAGCCGCCAAAGGCAACGCCGATCCACAATCTGCGACTGAAGCACTGAAAAAGGCCTTATAGGCCTTTTTCTTTGTTGAGAATTCCGCTCATCTCACGGTCGATTTCTCTGATTGCCGCAGCGACCTCGCGTTTTCGTCCAAACTGCCAAAATGATAATTTCGATGCTTCGTTTATGAGTCTTATGCGTTCAGCATGCAGGACGGCTTTTCGCGGTCGTTCCATTTTTCCTGCAAGTGCTGGGGCCAGCGTCTCACCGATCCTCTGCCGTGCTTCCGCAACAACATCCGCTCGCGGAACCGATTTTGCCTGATTCGGAAGCATCGCTTCCATTTCCATGTCGAGCATGTCGCGCTGTCTTCGCGTTTCCTCGATGTCACGATCAAACGCTGCAAGTCGATCACGACCAGATTTGGAAAACCGCACAAACATTCCATCAGCATGTTTTCGTGCGACGCGAAGGTCTCGCAATTGAATATTCAGCGCATCGCGTGTTGCCGCAAGAACCGCGGGCTGAACCGAAAGCGATTCCGGTCCACGAAGTTCATTTTTTGTTCTCTGCACACGAACGTCCTCAGCACTTGCGCGATCTTTTGAACGGAATGTTGTTTCGCCCGACTGCCCTTCAATTTCATTTGGCGGCAACATTGGTGCACCGGCGGTGTCGTCAGTAGGTTCAACGATGCGTTCTGGAATGTACGGCAGCTCAATACGAGGCCGATGTTCCACGTCGTGCATCTCGTCCATTCGTCCGTCAACCATACAATCAAGCATTAGCGCTTGAGGAAATTGTCTGCTACTTTTCGCGCCTCGTCGACGCCACTTACCCACAGAACGCGGAGATCCTTTTGAAACCACGTTTCCTGACGTTTGGCGTAATGATGACTATCGTATTTGATGCGCAGCACGGCGTCGCGAAGCTGTTCCTTCTTTTGGAAAAAATCCACAATTTGCCGATAACCGATGCCCGTCATGCCCGGACAATCGTCGCCGTACTGATCCCGAAGTTTACGGACCTCGTCGACCAACCCCTTGCCGATCATCTCGTCCACGCGGAGATCGATCGCAGCGTAGAGTTCCTCGCGAGGTTTCGTGACACCAATCTGAAGAGCGTCATACATCGGGTCTGCGAATTCCTGACGATCCGCAAGCGTCTTTCCCGTTGTTCTGAGAATTTCGAGTGCACGAACCAAACGCCGACGGTTCCGGTCGTCGATGGTGGACGCAGTGTCGGGATCGCGCGATGCAATTTCCTCAAGCAACTCGTTGTCCGTCATCGCCTCAAGCTCCAATCGGAGCGCAGCATCAGGCTCGGTATTTGCGTAGTTTGGCCGATCAAGAACCGCACGAATGTACATGCCGGTTCCACCGACGAGAATTGGTACGTGACCGCGTCCGAGGATTTCGGAAATCTTTTGGTCTGCGTATTCCTGGAATTGCGAAACCGTAAAGACTTCGTCGGGATTCACCAAATCGATTCCCCAGTGCGGGACGCCTTCGACGAGACGGGGGCGGTCGGCGAAGAGCATGTCGATGTGATTCGATTCAAGTTCGAGACGGCCCGCCGGGCCGTCTCTACGATCCGCAGCCGGCTTCGCCGTGCCAATATCCATCCCGATGTAGACGGTTCGGCTATCTGCACAGATCACTTCCCCGCCAAAACGCTTGGCCAACGCAAGGCCAATCCCTGTTTTTCCGGAACACGTCGGACCAACAACCGCAAGGATTTTCGGCAGTTTTCGTTCCATATTGCCCAATCCTATCACCTTTCCGCCGGACGATCTATGGAACCGCCAGCTCTTGTGTTCTATACTTTTTTCTGCTAAGGTCAGCTGTTTCTCGCCGCGCCTTTTGTGCGACGGGATTCGCCCCACCACCCGGAAGGAGCCATGTATTCATCACGACAACCCGACCCGCGTTCCCCCTTCGCCGGCGGACAACCGACACTTCGTCTCGTCATCGCCGACACGGAGGACGAACCCCAGTCGAACGACAGCGACACCGGCGCAGCGCCGGATGCCTCGGCCGTCGATGCACAGTCTGTGCACGACGACGCGAAGATCATCGCCAGCGACCATCGTCCGCTCCCGATCCGTGTCCTGTCGCGGATCATCAGCGGTATCCGTACCGCCGGAATGGCCTGGCGCATGTTCCGATCCATCCCCTCGGAGATCAGCGCGGCCTGGCGCAACGCCACGACTGCGTAGAACGGGGCGAATCGAACCGACAACGAAGACCGCACCACGACGAACCCCAGCCTTCACGGGCTGGGCGTTTGCGTTGTGCACAGATTTTCAACGAAATATATGCATTCTTGATACAATGATGGGGTATTTATTTTTGAACACGCTTATGTCTAAAGGAAGAGAAGGAATTGGACGTATGAGTCCAGATAGCGACGGAGAAACTTCAGAGCCAGCAGCTCAGGAAGCCGTCGCAAAGGAAGTGCCAAAGGTAAAGCTAGACAATCTCATGGGCAGAGTGAAAACCGCGAAAGAATACAACCGAATCAACGCAGCGGAAAAGAGTACACTCGAAAACCGACACGAAACCACACCAAGCGGCCGGCTTGAACGAATCGCCGAAGAAGCCGATGCGCGCGCGCAAGAAAAACTCGTTGCACAAAACACCGGTCTCTTTAACCGCCTTTCAAACGTCGCAAAGCGCGGCTGGGAAGTGGTAAAGGGACTTGGTAAAATCTTCAGTTTCGTTCATGAAGACGTTATCCTCCCAATTAAAGATGCGCTTTCAGATATCGTCAGCGGACGAAAAGAAAGCGGCGAAGCGGTTGGAGAAGTCGCGCAACGCATCGACACTCTGCAGAACCAAATTGCAACAGCGAGCCCCGAAGCTCGCGGCGCGCTCGAGCAACAGCTCGCTGAAGCACAAGATGAAATGGCCGAGCTCCGTGATCCGCATAATGCAGCACGCGAACGTGCAGCACGCGAAAAGGCACAAGAGAAGGCGGAGCAGATCGAAGGAAAGGCATTCATGAAGAGCGAAGAGGAGCGAATGAAGGCAGAGAAGCTTGCCGCAGACGTTGCAGCCGCAAAAGAACGGCACCGAGAAAAACTCGAACGCGAGGCAATGGAGCGCGATGCTCGCATGAACCTTGGCCGTGGAGCAGCGATGCTCATCGTGAAGGCCGCAGGTGAGGATCCAGAAAAGATGTCGCTTTCCGAAGGCGAAATGCTTGCAATTGGCGCAGTGATTGAAGGCGCGAAAGCTGCAATCAAAATGCCAGAAACGCTCAAAGCTGGCGCAGAACGCGTAAAGGCCGGCGTTGAGGGATACATCGACGACGAAAAGGCAAAAGCAAGAGCAGCCTGGGAACTTACTCGTGGTGCAGCGCGAGGCCTCGTACTCGCTGACGACATGGGAGAGATGTATGATAATTTGAAAGACGCAAAGGACGCTGCAAAGAAAACGATCGGTGCAAGCCTCTCGCTAACCGCATCAGCGCTCAGAAATGAACCAGTCCGCGCAGAAATTCTCGAAGCACTTGGAATGCAACCCGACGAGGGGTCAGGGAATGCGCGCGAAATCCTCAAGACTTCTCTTAAAAACGGTGCGTTGTTTGCTCCAAGACTCCTGGGGGCAGCAGCGAGACAGGTATACGGCGGCGTTCGCGACAGCGAAGTGGTAAAAGACTACACCCCAGCGGCTCGCAAAGTCGGGCGTGGTTTAAAGTATGGCGCGCTTGGCGTTGGCGCGCTCGTCGCTTCCCCAATTCTCCTCCCAGGAGCGGGAATCTATTTTGGCGGTAAAGCAGCAAAACGCGGATATGAAGCAGGAAAGGCTGCCGCGGGCCGCGGTTATGACGCACTCGAAAGCGCTGCAGCCCGAAAGCTCATGGAAGTCGCACCAGTAATTGGAGAAGCCATTGGGCCAGTTCTTGAGGACACCGCACGATTCATCAATAACGCAAGAAATGCACCGGCAGACGCGAGAAAGGAATTGGGAAAGATTGGCGAGGATCTCAACGCGGTCCTTTTGAGCACGGCCGAGGACATCAATACCGGCACTCGTAAAGCCGCAGAAGCATACGCCACATTTGCGGCAAGATTGAACGCCATAAAATCCGCAGCAGTGACTATCTTCAATCGGCTTGAGGCAGAAGCAATCGGTGAGGCCGCAAAAGCAAAGCATCCTGAAGTCGTGCAAGGAATCGAAAGCGCGGAAGACGCGCTCGAAGAGCTCGAGCTTGATGAAGAAGTAAAACTCGAGACCAATCCTTACACAGCACCAACACCGCGTATCACAAGAGAAGGAAACGCCGCATAAGCCCAACCTATGTCTTTGCAAACCATTGTCAGCAGTTCACCACTTTCACAAGAGGAAAAGGACTTCCTATTGCAACGCCTGGAAATGGAGGGCGCAACGCCAGACGTTGTCGCGTCCATCAAGGCGGCGTTGCAGGAATACATCGATGCTGGGTTTAAAACGCTCGGCGTCGAGCTTGATCCGAACGACCCAAAGGTTCAAGCAGCACAGCAGCAATTCAATGAAGACGTTGCAACGGCAGAAGCTGAGTATAATGAGGAAATGGAAAACATCACCATCGACGCTGCTGTTGCGCAAGCAAAAGCGAACAAGGCGATCGACGGCATACAGGCAGGCGCGATCAAAACGCAAATGGCAATGTAAGAATAAAAAACACACGGCTCAATTGAGCCGTGTGTTTTTTAGATCGAAACTAACGAAGTTCGTAACAAACTACGCTTAGCTTACACCGGCAACTTTCCTGCTTCAACTGCGCGATTTACGATCTCGGACTGCGGAATAACGAGCGCGTCGTCGCTTCCGAAGACTTTCACTTGAATATCTCCCCCGTCGCGCTCCTTTGCGCCAACCACGATGGTCCATGGCACTTTGTTCATTGCGGCATCGCGAATCTTCTTCCCCACTTTCTCCGGCGCATCGTCCAGCATCACACGAATACCGGCGGATTCGAGACTCACTTTCATCGCCTTCGCGGTGTCGATAAATTCATCGGCGACCGTCGCAATACGCACCTGCTCTGGTGCAAGCCACATGGGGAAAGCGCCAGCGAAGTGCTCGATCATCACGCCAATGAATCGCTCCAGGGATCCAAGAATCGCGCGGTGAATCATCACCGGGCGCTGTTTCTCGTTCTCGGAATCCGTGTATTCAAGCTCGAACCGCTCTGGAAGATTAAAGTCGAGCTGAATCGTCGCCAACTGCCATTCGCGGCCAATCGCGTCTGTGGCAATAAAGTCGATCTTTGGTCCGTAGAACGCCGCCTCACCAACACCGAGGAAGTAGTCCTGGTTCATGTCGGCAAGCAACTCTTTCAACGTTCCAACCGCCTTTTCCCAAACCTCTGCACCACCAAGATATGCTTCCGGCCTTGCAGGATCGTTCACCGAGAGCCGAGCCTTGAGCGGCATCTGGAATGCTTCGTAGAACTTTGTAATGATGTTCGCAATTGCACGAGCCTCGTCCTTCACTTGATCGAGCCGGCAGAACACGTGTGCGTCGTCCTGAGTGATCGATCGAACGCGCGACAATCCTTGAAGCTGGCCCGTGTTCTCGTCGCGATACACGGTGGTCACCTCGCTATAACGAAGTGGCAAATCACGATAGCTTCGACCGCGTGAGGCGAAGATTTGCGTGTGATGCGGACAGTTCATGGGCTTGAGCACGAACGCATCGTCGGTCTTTTTGCTCGACACGTGGAAGATATCATCCGCAAACTTATCCCAGTGTCCGCTGGTCTTGTACAAATCGCTCTTCGCCATGTGCGGAATGTTCACCTTGGTGTATCCGTACGGCTTCATAAGCGCCCAGACGAATGCGACGAGTTGCTCGCGAAGCACAGTGCCGCGAGGCGTGAACAGCGGAAGTCCCGGACCAACAAGTGGAGAAAATGCGAAGAGATCGAGTTCAACACCGAGTTTCCGATGATCGCGTTTCTTTGCTTCTTCCAACATCGCGAGATATGCATCGCGCTCTGCCTTTGTAGGAAATGCAATGCCGTAAATGCGGGTAAGCTGATCATTATGCTCGTCACCACGCCAATACGCACCAGCAAGCTTTGTCAGCGAGAAACATTCTGGGTCGAGTCCGGCGATTCCGTCGGCATGGCCACCCCGACAGAGATCGGAATAGCTTCCGGATGTGTAGAGCGTGAGCGTCTGTCCGTCGCCAGCAAACTCGTCGATGAGCTCAACTTTGTACTTGTTGTCTGCGAACATCGACCGTGCCTCATCGGCCGTCATCTCCTTCCGATCGAACCGGCTCCAATCAGGCATCAGCTCGCGCATCTTCGCCTCAATCCTTGGAAGATCTTCTTCCGAGATTGGCGTGGAAAACGCGAAGTCGTAATAAAAGCCGTCGTCAATGGCCGGGCCGATCGTGCGCTTCGCATCGGGATAGAGCTCAAGCACTGCTGCGGCAAGCAAATGCGCCAACGAGTGACGGAGATGTTGAAGTTCTTCAGAATTCATAAAAGAATAGGTCGTATGGGCCCCATTGGACCTATTTTTCAGCAAAAACGCAAGTGGACTACTCGGTGATAACGATCTTGATGTGATCCTTCAACGTTGGCACGCGTTCAAGCCAGAAGGGGGTGAAGTTGACGGATGCGTCTTTCACCGCGTCAGATGCGCGAAGAAGCGTGAGGACTTCGTTTGGCGCACGGCCAACAAAGCGATCCTTATTCAACACTGCAGAGTCTTCCGAAATAATCGCCTTGCCCTCAAGATACACGCCAAGGGTTGCAGCTCCCCTTTTTACGTCTGCGCTCTTGACGGACATCTGCACCGCGTCCGTTGAAACATTCTCTGCAGCGTAGCCCTCCGGAACGCGAGCGTAAAGCTGCGACAGTGCATACTTCTTTACCGCATTCTGGTCGTAATACACCGCCGTCACCTCCATTGCGAGGGTAACGGTAAAACTTCCCACGTCAGCACCAACCGCAGCACTCGCACCTTGGGACGTGACGGTAGATGTGTACGATTCGCCAGTAAACACATTCCGATCCACATTCGCCGACATGGTGGTTTTTGCCTTTTCCAACAACGACGTTGAGACGGACGACACCGCGTCGTCGATATCCTTCTGCGTAAGGACACGCTTATACGAAACACCGCCTTTCATCGACTCCACGCTCACCGCGTAAATCGATTTCTGCATGGATTCTGGCAGTCCGGGAATGGTGAATTGCGTTGGACCAATCTCGCCGGAAAGCCCAGGCACGTCAGCATGAGCGATCACATCCACCTGACCTTTTGATGGTACGTTCACCGCAGAATCGATACGGAATAGAATGCCGTCCTTCGACAACAACCGCGTGGTTGCAACAAGTGTCTGCGAAGCCGCAGATTCATTAATGATTGTAACGGTTCCACCCGCTTTTTCCTCTACCGCCGTTCCTCCGTCTGTTGGGAGCGTGATGATTTCCTGCGTATCAAATGATTGTTTCGAGACAATACCGCTCAACTCGCCGTCGTTCGCCGGATTCGCCACGGCCTGCACCTCCGTGTCCACCGAAATCACCCGGGGATTTGCAATAACGGTAATCGTTGCTCGGGAAATGGATAAATAGAGCACCGCCAATAACAGGAAGAACGTCATGAACACAAATGCCACCGCAATCCGCTGATACACCTTCAGCGAACGCGAGAGTGGCTGTGCCCCGCGAGTTTCACGTGCCATATACAAAATCATAACACAAAAATCATCGGGTGGCGCCGAGGACGAAAAGGGTCAGGTCGTTTATTGCTAGATTTCATGAGTTATACTCGGGAATATGACTCGACCTCTTCGCATCGAATTCCCTGGTGCTTTTTATCACGTCACTTCGCGTGGCAATAAGCGTCAAAATATCTTCACGAATCACGAAGATCGAAATACATTCGTTAATGTTCTCGCGAGAACCATCAAAACGTACAACTGGAAATGCTATGCATTTTGTTTAATGGATAACCACTACCACATTCTTCTTCAAACACCAAATGGAGATCTTTCCACGGGCATGCGAGATTTGAACGGAATATACACACAACTCTTCAATAAAAAACACCACACCACTGGACATATCTTCGAAGGCCGCTATAGAGCCTTCGTCATTGAACAAGGAGAATATTTCTGTGAAGTTTTACGCTATACCGTGCTCAATCCTCTCCGAGCGAACATGGTAAAAAGGCCAGACGATTGGCCATGGAGCAGCTACAGCGCCACGGCATACGGGAGAAAAATGTACCCATTCGTTGATCAAAAATTCGTATTACGACTCTTTTCCCGCACTGATGGACTTGCTCGAGAACGATATCGCGCCTTTGTGCAAGATGGAGTCGATAAGCGGTCACCATTTCTGAATGTTCGGCATGGAACACTTCTTGGATCGGATCGGTTTGTGATGGAGATCTGGAACCAATATTCAGATACCGAAAAAGAGCCGGAGATAAATCTCGATGAACGAAGGCTTGCAAGACCAACGCTCAAAGAACTCTTTGAAGACACGAAAACAAAAGAAGAACGAAATATCGTCATCAATCTTGCGCGACTACGATGTGCATATTCGATCACTGATATTGCAAAACATTTGCAACTCAATAGAGCAACTATTAGTAATATATTGCGAAATCAAACCTCGCAATAAACGACCTGACCCCTTTAGGGCCTCGTCAAACCTTCACATTCTCCTCCCCCACCACTTCCCCAACTTTTTTTACGACGTCCGACGACAGATCGACGGAATATTCGGTGCTCACTTTTCGCATTTCGCCCCCGGATTCTACCAAAAGGAATACGCGAGCACGGCCAGGATGGGCGCGGAAAATTTCACGAAGGCGCGCAATCATGTCGTGGGTTGGATTTTGCGGAACGGTAATCGACAATCCTTCACTGAGCGATCCTGCAGGTGCGGCAACCGGCGCCGGGGCCTCCATCGTCATCGGAATGTCGGACGCATTCGAATCTGTCCACCCGCCGCGCGCAAGCATTCCTGTAAGCAATGGAATCTCTGGCTCCGTAAACGCAATCACGCCGTCGACGAGCACCGAATACTCCACTGTTTCCGATTCCTCGCGCTTCCGGTGCGACACTTTCCCCATAATGAGCAACATCGCCTCTGGATTGAGCGACGCACGAGTCGTCACATAGGTTTTCGGGAACACTACAGATTCAATGCTTCCTGACGGATCCTCAATGCGCACGAATGCCATGGGCTCGTTCTTCTTCTTGGTAAAAATCTGCTTGATATTACTCGCCACACCCGCAATCTTCACCATCGCACCGTCCTCAAACGTCGGAATTGCGCTCGCCTTTACGACATATGGCGAAAACTGATCGTAAAACAAACTCGCTGGGTGCGACGACACATACAATCCGAGCAGCTCTTTTTCCCACGTCAGGAGCAAGCCCGTAGGAATCTGCGGGACCGTTCGGAATTCAATCTTGTGCTCAACGATCGCTGGACCAACATCAAACAACGACGTTTGATTTCGCGCCAATTCATGCTGCACGTGCTTGTTATAGAGGACAAGCGTATCGAGGTTCCCCACAAGTTGTGAGCGATCACCAAACCGATCCAACGCACCAGCCTTCGTCAGCGCTTCAAGCGTTTTCCGGTTAAACGCACTCGTCTTTACGCGGCCCAACACGTCGGCCAAATCCTTATACGGCCCGCCACGCTTTCGTTCACGCACAATCTCTTCGGCGACCTCTTGTCCAACGTTTTTAATTGCGGACAGTCCCCAGCGCACGTTCTTCGTATCCTTCACCACCGCAAAACCCGCAAACGATTCGTTAATGTCTGGCGCAAGCACCGTGAGCCCCATGCGGCGGCACTCCTCAACTTCAATGGTGATGCGATCGATAATTCCCGAATCAGAATTCATCAGCGCAGCCATAAACTCCCCGGGATAATGCGCCTTCAAGTACGCGGTACGATACGCAATCATCGCATAACACGCCGCGTGAGACTTGTTGAATCCGTACGCCGCAAAATCCTCCAGCTTCTGGAACACTTTCATGGCGACATCGGGCTTCACGCCATTTTTGACGGAGCCGTCCACGAACTTCACCTTCATCTTTTCCATCAACTCCGCTATCTTCTTTCCCATGGCCTTACGCAGCGTGTCAGCTTCGCCTCCGGTAAAGCCCGCCATGTCTTTTGCGACTTGCATGACCTGCTCCTGATACACCGGAATACCGTACGTTTCGCGGAACGAGTTTTCCATGAGCGGATGTTCGTACACCACTTTTTCCGTTCCGTGCTTTCGGCGAATAAAACTTTCAATAAATTGCATTGGCCCTGGGCGATATAAGGACACCATAGCGATAATGTCCTCGAACGCGCTTGGCTGAAGTTCCTTGATGTATCGCTTCATGCCGTCGGATTCCAACTGGAACACGCCGGTGGTATCACCGCGACCGAGCAATGCAAATGTGAGCGCGTCGTCCAATGGCGCGTTGTCCAAATCAACCACCACGCCATGCACGGCGCGAATAATATCGAGCGCGTCTTCAATAACGGTTAAGTTACTCAGTCCAAGGAAATCCATCTTCACGAGTCCAACTGCTTCCGCAGAGTTCAGTGAGTACTGCGTAATAAGCGCCATGTCTTCTTTTTGTCCTTGCTGGAGCGGAACACGCTGCACCAACGGCCTGTCGCCAATCACAATGCCGCACGCGTGCTGCGATGCATGACGAGGATTGCCCTCGATCTTCATCGCGAGGTCAATCACGCGCCGCGCCATCGGGTTGCCGTTGTACATCTGCTGCAAGTCTGGCGTTTCCACGATCGCCACCTTGAGCGGCGTGTGCTTTCCTTGAATTGGCGGCGGAACCACCTTGGCAATCACATCGGCTTCTTGAAACGACAACCCAAGCACACGAGCCGCGTCGCGAACGGCAGCGCGCGGCATGAGTGTTCCGAATGTCACAATGCCTGCAACATGGTCCGCTCCGTACCGTTGGGTTACGTACTCCAACACTTTTCCGCGACCGCGATCCGCAAAGTCCGTATCAATATCCGGCATGGACACGCGATCTGGATTGAGGAATCGCTCAAAGAGGAGGTTGTAGCGCAACGGCTCGATGTCGGTGATACGAAGCGCGTATGCAACAATACTTCCGGCCGCAGACCCACGCCCCGGCCCCACCAACACACCGTTGTCCTTTGCCCACGTAATGTAATCTTGCACAATTAAGAAGTACGACGAAAACCCCATCTTCACGATAGTTGCGTATTCAAACTCGAATCGCTCCATCACGTTTAGCGGAATAGGATCCGCGTACCGATCTTTCAATCCCTGAATACACAACTCTCGCATCACGTCGTTATCCGTTTTTCCTTCTGGCAGCGGATAAATCGGCAAAAAGTTCTTTCCAAGCTCCATGGTGTAATTGACACGGTCGGCAACACGGCGCGTGTTCTCGAGCGCTTCTGGAACATCGGCAAACGCCGCCATGATTTCCTCGGGAGTTCCGAACGAAAGATCAACATCGTCCGTTGATGTACGACGAAAATCCTCGAGCGTGCGGCTTCGTTGAATGCACAGCTGCGCCTCGTAGCCTTCACGATCGTCCGGATTCAAGTAGAACACGTTCTTCGTGGCGATCAGCGGAACACCAAGCTTTACCGAAAGCGCTCGGAATGCATCGTTAATATCCACCTGCCGCGGCATGTCTGGGTGATGGATGAGTTCGAGGAAAAAATTCTCGGCACCAAAAATATCTTGATACTCACGGATCAGCTTCTCGGCTTTTTCATGCTCCCCGCCAAGATACGCATGAGCAATTTCGCCACTAACGCTTCCCGACAACGCAATAAGCCCCTTCGAGTGCGTTCTCAAAAACGCCTTATCGACACGCGGCTTGTAATAGAAACCTTCCAAGAATGCCGCCGAAACGATCGCGAGCAAGTTTCGATACCCCTCCTCGTTCTCCACGATGAGGACGAGGCGGTACGGACGATCATCGAGTCGTGGCCTGCGATCCGTCATGCCATGCTGGGCAACGTAAATATCGGCGCCGATAATCGGCTTGATTTCCGCCTCCTTACACGCCTTATAAAACTCCACCGCGCCGTACAGGTTGCCGTTGTCCGTTAGGGCCAGCGCCGTCATTCCCAGGCTTTTTGCACGCGCAACAAGCGCCTTGGGCTTTGGAAGCGCCTCAAGGAGCGAATAATGCGAATGGACGTGCAAATAGACGAAATTGTTCGAGTCCATGGGCGTAGAGTAACAGATATCGACAAAAACATCCTTTTTTGCTAATATTGGCCACGCACTGAGGTTTTTATCGTGATTCCCCCGTTCTTCCGTCGCAATCTCTCCCGCTTCTCTCGTCGGGCCGCAACGCTCGACGACGTGCTCAATCAGCGCGAAACCGCCAATGCCCTCGTCTTCGCCATCATCCTGGACTCTGGGAGCATCGCGTTCCCGTTCGGCCTTGGTGTCGCGTTCGCAAGCCAGAGCGTGTTCGGTGCTGCGGTGATGTCGAGCATCATCGGAATCATCTACGGCGCCTGGATGACCGCCTGGCTCAAGGAGTGGAACAGCGTGTACTCCGCCATACTCGAAGGCGGCACAGTGTACGTCATCCACGAAGGAGGCCAGCGCATCGGCCTCACGGCTGACGTGGGCGTCGTGGAACACCCCGGCGTTCCCGCGGCAATCGCGGTGCAGATGCCTGGTGTTCTGGGAATTTTCCTCGATGCAGAGTGGAAGCTCTACAAGCCCCACATCATGGGCGCCGAGATTCCAAAAGATGCCGAGAACATCCGCAAGCTTCTGTGTTTCCACGCGCTCGGCGGCGGAAGGCGACGCGGAGAACGGCCCGTCCGCTCGAACAGCGGCCTGGCCTAGAAGCAACGAACGACACGAAGCCCCGTGAGAGCCGCCCGCAAGGCGGTGGCTCCGGGGCTTTGCCGTTTCGTGCTACAATTCTTACAAGAAGATTTTCTATGGATTCGAAGGATATTCTCTACATGGTGCTCGCGTTTTGTGCACTGTGGTTTACCGCATTCTTGTGTTTTGCGCTGTACCACATTGCGCGATTCATGAAACGCATGCAGGAACTTTCTAGCCACATTCGAGAAAAAGTGGACGACGTGCTAAACAGCATTAACACGATTCGAATGAAGATCGAGGGCCACGTCAATGCCATTACTTCCATCGGCGACGGCATTCGGAAGATTATGGATGCGCTCCGCAATCGAGAATAAACCAAAAGTCACCCGTCGAATTCTCGCGGGTGACTTTTGGTTTATGCGATGAGCATGGTGTGGCGCTCAAGGCGACTGATGCGCATGTTGTGCTCGTCGACTTGTGGGAGAATTGAGGAACCGATGAAGTCCGTGACTTCGCCGATAATACGCCTTTCAGACGCAACGATAAGATCGCGTACTTCTTCACGTATCTCTCGCTTCAATTGAGATCCAAAAATCTCATTATTCTCACGGAACATGTCACGAAGAACCTGAATATCATTTTTTCTGAGCATAGATGATGTTAAGAATTATTCGTGGGGATTTTTAGTGGGGATATTCCGATACTACCACATCTATGCAAGCCGCTCCAACGCACGAGTTAGGGCAGAGATAATCTTCTCGACTTCAATCACCGTCTCTGTTCCGGCACTCACGCGAAGGAACGGTTCAGTTGTTCCAACGGCGCGTAATGCCGTGAGATACACGCGGGTTTTTGATAATCCAAAACTACTTCCAGCAATAAGTTCGACGCCGCGATTTCGCGCCTCCTCAACCGCGTACTCCAAAAATTTCATGTGTGTTGCAGTGTTTCGATATCGTTCTTTCAATACGAGAACGAGAAACGCCCCGTGGAAATCCCGATCCTTCATCCAAGAAGACGCAGGATGATTTACGAGGCCTGGATACACGACTTTTTCAAGCGCAGATCTCCGATCGGATCGAACATGAGTATCGAGTGCTGTCGCGATCATCGTGGCGTTTCGATGATGCCGGCGCAATCGCTTTTTCAACACCGATCGATTCGGCCACGGCAGCGAAAGCACAGACGCATCCACAAGATTCGTTCCAATGTGCATTCTTCTGCCGAAGAGCGGGAACGGCGACATTGCCGTTCGCCACATCATTCCCCCGCTCACTCGATCCATTCCGTACTGATGGAACTTCAAAAGGCTTTCAAAGACAATGACGTGAAGTTTAATATTCAGCAATGGGACGTCTTTAAGTATTTGATATGTCATCGATGTTCCCGTTGCGTCGATGACCAGCGTTAGTGGAGCCTCCAGTGTCTGAACGATCCGCGGGATTAACGACGACAAATCCGGCACCGCCATCGTGACTGCGTTGCACATGGTGTCCAAAAACAGTACCGACGGCTTGTGAACGCGAATCGCCTCGATAATTGCTTCCGTATCCATCTCATCAACAAGAACTACGCGGCCGGAAAAATACAGCCGTGCGATCTGAATGTTTTCAAAATAGCTCGACGCACCAATCAGTACTGGACCTTTGCTACACGTCGGATCATCAAGAAGCGTTGCGATGATTGTGGTAAATGCCGCCATCCCACTCGCCGTCACAAACGCAAACGGCGTCAGCCGCAATGGCGAATCGATGTATTCGTTGACGAATGCTTGCTCGTATCGTAATTCGTCCCAGTGTTGATCGCGCTTGTAGTCGTTAATTGTGCCAGTGATCGTTCCGGTCTCTAAACCAGCCTGCGAATGCTTTGCGGCCAAAAAAGACGGCGATTGCCAACCAGAAGACGCGAGCAGCGCGCCACTCACACCTTGAAAGGTTCTCAACGTATCGGCGACACGATCGCGAACCTGCAAGCATTCGTGCAACCGATCGTCATCCTGAACATTCAGTAGAGCACGAAGATCTGTTTCGCATTTCGCATACAACGTGAGTAAAAACGTTTCCTGTTCCAGCAGCTGTTTCGACGTTTCTGGTAACAGATGCTTCTGACGTTTCGACCGAAGCGCCGCAATGCGCTCTGATCGATCTTCAATGATCCACAAAAGCTCGGCGCAGTCGTCGCGAAGATCCAAAAATGATTGTGCAACAGAATCGTCCATAGCATTGCGAGCATGCTACCAGAACATGCTAAACTCTTTCTATGTTTTTATCCCTTTTCGCAAAAAACCCTCAAAAACTCGACGCAATCGAGCTTCTTGGGCATGCGCCAGGAAAAACCCTCCTCGTTACCGCAGGCATGGACGGCGACGAATACGCTGGCATCGCTGCGGCACACGAGATTGCTCGCCGATTCTCATCGCGATCGTTTTCTGGAAAGCTCGTCATCATCCCAATCGTGAACATGCCGGGATTCATGAATGAGTCGAGTCACAACCCTATCGATGGAAAGTTTCCCAAAATGCTCTTCCCCGGAAATGTAAACGGATCCTCCACGGAGCAGCTCGTTGCACCGCTCGCTCCGCACGCCTTTGCCGCCGACTGTTGGCTTGATTTGCACGGTGGCGCAATAACCGAAGGGCTGAATCCGTTTCTCTGGCTGCATCGCACCGGACATCGCGAAATGGATTCACGGATTGATCAGATCGTATCGGCAAACATCGCCGATCGCATTCTCGTTGAATCATGCCAGATGGGAACCAAGGCCGCGCAGCTTGCGAAGCATGGCTGCATGTACGTTGTGGCAGAATCGGGATCTCGCGGGAATCGTGGCGTCGTCGATGTCGAGCGGCACGTTCGGTGGGCCGAAGCGATCATGTCGAGTCTCGGCATGATCGATGAATCGATCTCGCGGAACATAGCGGCAATCGTCATGAATCACATTCGATATGTGATTGCTCCGCACGATGGGATTTGGACGCAAGCCCCCCTCAATCCCCCCATAAATGGGGGGAGGCCTATCGCAAAAGATGACGTCATCGGCGTTGCGTCATCTTTTGGTCTTTCACGATCACGAGCCATCACATCGCCAATTTCCGGTCAGCGCCTCTGGTGGAAGGAAACCATGCGAATGAAGAAAGGCGATGTGCTGTGTGCGATTGGCTATTAGCCACGGATCACACCGTCCACACGCAATGCCAGTTCACGGATTACCGTTGTCATCACGTCGTCTACTTCCTGGCTTGTGAGGGTTCGATCCGGAGCCATCAACGTGACGCCAACGGTAACACTCTTTTTTCCGGAAGGAATGCCCTCGCCACGATACAGCTCTACCACACGGCAGTCGGTCACGAGACTTTTTGCGCCACGGACCACGGAAGAAATCTTTTCAAACTCCGTCTTCTCGTCCACCAACACTGCAATATCGCGCGTCACCACCGGGAATGCTGGAAGTGCCTGATAGCGATGCGCATGCTTCATTGACGAGAACAGTGCCTCAAGATCAATTTCCGCAAGGAACACCGGACGATGAATGCCAAAAGAATTCTGAAAGTCATCCGCAACCTGACCAAGTGTACCAACCGTTACGCCATCGAATGTGATGGTCACCGTGCGACCATCGTGCCAATGATCGTTCTTTGGCGCGCGATCAAACGTGAGCGTGATGCCGGATTTTGCTGCAAAATATTCCACCACGCCGCGCAACTGCATAAAGGTGCTCTCTGCATTCGTCACACCGTATTCGCCGAAAACCAGCGTCATCCGCTCTTCTGGAATATCGCCTTCTCGCGGAACATACACTCGTGCAAGTTCAAAGACATTCGCGGTGTTCGTGAAGGCCTGATTTCGTTCTATCGCACGCAACATTGATGGCACCAACGTTGGGCGCATGTGGGTGATATCCGCCGACAACGGGTTGTACAGTGCAAGCGCATCCTTTGGGCTGACAGCGTACATCTCCAAGTCCGCAACGCTCACCATGGAGTTGCTGAAGAACTCAGAGAATCCCGCTCCTGCCAAAAATTTCTTCGTCCACATTGCCCAATCCAGCGACGCGTCGTCAAACGCAGCTGGCGGACGAGATGCTGGCAACACTGCCGGCATGTTGTGGTAGCCGTACATGCGCGCAATTTCTTCGGTAAAATCCACCTCGCCCTCAATATCGTCCTCACGCCAATATGGAACGGTGACAGAATACGCTGACTTCTTTTTCGCGACATCGAACCCAAGGCGTGTGAGAATATCTATCTGTTGTGCGTCGGCAATATCAACACCGATTCTCTTCCGAGCCTGTTCCGGATTGAATGCGAACACTTTTGGCTTTCGTGGTTCTGGATACACATCCACAACGTCGACCAACGTTCCGCCGGCAAGTTCCGTTGCGAGTTCGACAGCGCGCGCAAGAGCAATCGGCAGTGCCGAAGGAGACAATCCCTTTTCAAAAAGCAGCTGCGAATCCGACGCAACATCAATCGCACGAGATCCACGACGGATCGTGAGCGCATCAAACATCGCCGCTTCAAAGACCACTGTTGTCGTATGCGCTGTTGTTCCGGAATCTTTTCCACCCATAATGCCTGCAACTGCAAGTGACTTCTCGGCGTCGGCAATCACCATAATCGACGGATTGAGTTCAGCAATCTTTCCGTCGAGCAACGTCAGTTTCTCGCCCTTCTTTGCCGGACGAATCACGATAGTATCCTTTGCGATCGTTTCCGCATCGAACGCATGCATCGGCTGGCCAAGTTCGAGCGCAACGTAATTTGAAATATCAACAATGACATTGATCGGCTTCAGCCCAGCCAAAAGCAGTCGCTTCTGCATCCACCATGGCGACTCCCCCACCGTCACACCCTCAACAACCGCGGCCATATATCGGCCGCAACGGTCGTCGTCCTTCTTCACCGTGATGCGATGAGATGAGAACGACTCCAGTGCGCGGGATTCGACCGATTCGAATTTCCCAAGCGAGAACTCCGCATCCACCGCAACCGCAGCGTCGCGTGCCAGGCCAATCATGCCCATGGCGTCTGGGCGGTTTGTGGTGATTTCAATATCGAATATGATGTCGTCGCAATCGAGCGCCGCAGCAACAGACGCTCCAGCAGGAGCATCGATGATCGATGTCAGATCCCAAATCTCGTGATCGCCGCACGCAACCTTGTCCAGCCCAACTTCCGACGGCGCACAGATCATGCCGATACTTTCAACACCGCGAATGGATGTCTTCTCAAGCGTCGTCCAATCCGCTCCGCCGTGCCAACGAACGCGCGAACCTGGTAATGCCACAAGCACTCGCATGTTCTCCGCAAGATTCGTTCCGCCACAAACGATCGGCACTTCCTTCTCACCGATATCGACAGTTGCAACACGCAAACGATCCGCGTTCGGATGTTGCGCGATAGACTTCACCACGCCAATCACCATGTTTGCAAAGCGCTGATCGAGATGCTCGACACTCTCCACGCTCATGGAGCGCAACGAAAATTCTTTCGCGAATTCCTCCGCAGAAAGCTTTGTTTTGACGTGTTCTTTCAACCAGTTGTAGGAAGCGAGAATGTTCATACTAGAATTGCGTCAAAAATCGCAGATCGTTTTTGTAGAGTGTGCGGATGTCGTCGATGTTTATGCCGGAACGCATCATCATGGTGCGCTCAACACCCCAACCGAATGCGAAGCCTGTGTATTCATCGGGATTCAACCCACCAGCCTTCAACACATTTGGATGCACCATACCGGCGCCACCAAGTTCCAACCATCCGCCCTTGCACAGCTTGCATTTTCCATTTTCTATTTTTCCTGTTCCTTCACACACCGCACACGAAATATCCAGCTCAAAGCTCGGCTCCGTAAAACGGAAATGATACGGACGCAATCGCGTTGCGCGGTCTGGTCCAAAGTAGCGCTTCACGAAATAATCGAACACGCCCTTCAATTCGGTGACTGTCACATTTTTGTCCACCATCAATCCTTCAAACTGATGGAACATCGGCAAGTGGCGCGCGCTTGCTTGGCGACGATAACATTTTCCGATGTTGATCATGCGGATGGGTAACTCGCCTTTCTCAATCTCCCGAACCTGTCCGTTGCTCGTGTGCGGTGTGAGAACAATCTTTCCCTTTTCTCCGGTCGCAACTTCACCTTCATCACCGATGAAAAACGTTTCCCATTCGTCGCGAGCCGGATGCTCCTTTGGCATGTTCAAACTTTCAAACGCGTAGTAATCCCAATCCACTTCTGGATGACGAGAACGGACGAATCCGATATGCGCAAAAATTCCGCTAATCTCGTCAATGGCCTGTGTGGTGAGGTGCAAATGACCAACGGCTGGCGCTATGCCAGGAAGTGAAACATCGAGCCACTCTTGCGCCTTTCGCTCTGCAGCAGCGCCAGCAACCACACGTGCCTCCGTTGCCTGGAAACTTGCTTCAATGGTGCGCTTCACGTCGTTCGCAATTTTTCCTGCTTCGCGTTTTGCATCGGCATCAAGCGCGGCAAGATCTTTCATCGCTTCGGCGAGACGGCCTTTACGACCAAGATATTCTACGCGAGCCGCTTCGAGTTCATCGAGCGTCTTCACCTTTAAAAACACTGCGAGGGCTTCAGTTTGGAGTTGAATGAGTGCATCTTGCATAGACTAGCTGAAAAAGATGTGAACGACGTCCTTCACGGTCACAATTACCACAACCAGGAGCAACGCCGCAAAACCAATCGCGTGAACCGTCTGTTCGAACTTTGGCGTTGCCTTCTTTCTGCGAATCACTTCGTATAGCAAAAATGCAAGACGTCCGCCATCAAGCGCTGGGAACGGCAGTACATTGATCACCGCGAGGTTGATAGAGAGCATTGCCGCGAACTGCACCAAATGAGAAATACCCAGTGACGCAACCTGGCCAGTAAGTACCGCAATTCCGACAGGACCAGAAAGATTTGCGGAAACGTCCTCATGACGGAAAATACTTGCGATAAGTCCACCAAATGCGGAGAGGACGTCCCACGTGGATCTTAAGGTTGTTTCAACACCCTTCACTGGCGCGAGATACCACGGATAGTGAACGAATCCTGTTTCAACAATCGCCACACCAACACCATCGCGACCTAGTTCTTCCACAAAAAGCGGTGTCACAGAAAGCGTCTTCGTTTCCCCGTTGTGCGCGACCATCATTGAGAGCGGAGATCCGTCGTCGTGCGGCTTGAGCGCATCGCGAGCTGATTGCCCCGTGGTGTACGCAACGTTGTCGATCGTGAGCACACGGTCGCCGACTTCGAGCCCCGCGACATCAGCCGCGGAATCCGGAAGCACGTCCACGATGTTGATTGTGCGATCCGTGACGGTAACGCCAGCCTCCACGCCGTCTTCAACAATCGCTGGAAGGCCGAAAAGAAAACCAACCGTAAACAAGAACCACGCAAGGACCAAGTTCATCACCACGCCAGCAACCACCACGGAAAATCGTCGCCACCACGTTTGCATCGCAAAACTATCCGGCGCATCGGCGTCGTCGCCAGATTCACCCTTAATCTTTACAAAACCTCCAAGCGGAATCGCGTTTACACTCCATGTTGTTCCAGTTTTCGCCTTCCAGGAAAACACCCGCGGCGGAAAGCCGATACCGAACTCCTCAACCGTCATTCCTGCTTTTCTTGCCGCAATATAGTGACCAAACTCGTGAACGAGAACCAAAACGGAAAGCAAAAGAAGGAACAAAAGAATGGTCCAAATCATAATGGATACAGTGTACCCAAAAAAAGAAGCGCCGGCCACCCCCGAAGGAGTGACCGGTCGCCGTGAGCGCGATGCCGAGCCCGTGAGGCCCGACAGTGCCGTGAAGATCGCCGTCGTTGCGTTCCCCGCGTGCGGAGTTCGGCTAGACGGTGATCGAGAGCAGCGTGCCGCCGTCGGTGCCGTGAATTTCGCCGCTGATGAGTCCGAGAGGTCGGAAAGACATGAATGCCCCGTGAGTCTGATTGCAGTTCACCTTGCGCTACCGGAAAACCCAGAAGCGATTGGTGAAATGATAATACCACCCATCTTCATGTGCCGTCATCCCCGTAGGCGGGGATTCAGAGCGACGAACTAAGTTAGTCTCAAACTAAGTTCGGGGCTAACTAAGTTAGTCTGCCTCCGACCGCAGCAATACATTGGTTTCCGCGGTCTTCGAAGTTTTTGAATTGGCCGTAGCTTGGGGAGGCTGGGGAAAGGAGGCAGACCGATCCTGGTTTTGCGCGAGCGATGACATCGTTCACGATTTCGGTGAGCGTCTTCATGGGAATCGATTTCCCGCCGATCGCAGTGATGGCATCGGAAATTTTCTCTCCTCCAGGAAGAACGTACACGGCGATTCCGAGGTCGACGACGCGTTTCGCAAGATCGGCAAAGTGGTATCCACGATCTTGTCCGCCGAGAATAATCGCACCAAGGTCTTTTTCGAACACATCAATGGCCGCGAGCGCGGACTGAGGAGTTGTTGAGATCGAATCATTGATAAATCGAATTCCATGATGAACACCCAAGTCCTGCATGCGATGCGGCAAAGGCTTGAAAGTAGAAAATGCATTCTCGACCACTGCACGATCGATACCGAGATAATCGCTGATAGCGAGGACGCCGGCGGCGTTTTCGCGATTATGATCGCCGAGAAGCGCAAGTGAGTTCAGCGATGCATCACCGCGATCAACAAACGGAATCGCTTTCGATTTCACGCGGTTTGCGAGATCGACGAGCTTTGGAAATTTCTCGTTGTATACAAAAACATCATTCGCGGTTTGTGCGTCGGCGATGCGCATTTTTGCTGCGTGGTAGCTCTCCACGTCGCCGTGGTAATCCATGTGCTCTTCGTACAGATTGAGAATGACGGCGATGTCGGGGGCAATAACGAGATCGGAAAGTTGATAGCTCGACATCTCCAAAACAAAAATCGTGTCCGCAGGATCGTTCACGTGCGAAATTGCTGGCTCGCCGATGTTGCCGGCAAGCACAACATGCTTCCCCGCGGCTTTGAGCACAGAGGCAAGAAGAGACGCTGTTGTGCTCTTGCCCTTCGTCCCAGTGACGCCGATGATGAGACCTCGAGACCCTTCCGAACCAAGCCCCCCTCCAACTCCCCCCATAAATGGGTGGAGAGAAATCGACTGACGTTCTGCCATGAACAGATTCGTGCTCGAGGTGAAGTGGGCGCCGGCGTTTTCCATTTCTTCAACGTATGCGCGGTGCCATGGGATTCCTGGGGATTTGATGACGACGGCTTCGGACGTGACCGCAGCGATAGCGTCGATGAGCTGGTGATACTCAGGAACGTCGATCTCTTGTTCGTCGGTCACAATGATGCGCGCCGTAGGAATTTTGGATTTCAAAACATCGTACACCGCTTTTCCTTCGCGGCCAAAACCTAAAATGATGACGAGTTTTTCCGAAAGATCAGCGAGACGCATAGACCAATTGAGCATACTCCTCTGGCATGGAATGCTCTGTTGAAAGAGTCAGCGCACGATCGATGAGTGCATCAATGTCCTTCCTCGACGACATCACATCGGTCTCGAACCACTTCATGATTGGCGAATCTTCATACTCGCCACGACCGTGGATCAATGCGAATGCGGCGATTACTTCTTCGAATTCACCGACACACTCGAACGGCTTCATTGTTCCGTAGCCGGTGAGATCTTTATACATCGGCAAGAGATCGGTCCGCATAAGCAAATCCTCCGCAAACATCTCCACCATTTTTCGTCGCGGAATAAATGCGCCGAGCATCGCAAAAACAAATGCGCACTTTGGGCATTTTCCACACCATCGCGTGACCGTTGGTACACCGCCTTGCTTGTAGTTGGTATTACAGCTTGAAAATACGTTGAAATACTTTCCGTTCGCTGCGAATCGGCGCGCAATGTCGAGCTCGGAAAGCGGCCGGAGCAGACTAAAGACGCGAATATTCTTTGAAACAAAGGCCTCGAGATACGCCTGAATATCGCGCTCAGCTTCGAGACTTTTGCTGTACTGATGGTTGATGACGACGCCATCAACTTCTGTATTGCCCGAATTTGCGCTTCGCTCGTTCGCAAAAATCACATCGCGACGGCCATGCAACATCGCAACGATCGATGCCGCAATGCCAACGTACGCTGTAATTGGCACGTGGCCGTTCCACGCGCCAGCCTTGTTCAGCTCGATAAGTTTCGGATCGATGGTGCGCGAGACGGAAAAGAGCTTGTTCCCGACCTCAGCAGCAACCTCGCGAATGCGAGAGTGATTGCCGAACATGAACAGATCGAACGGAATACTCGCTGCACGCAACATTTCGATCGCGACAAGGGAATCCTTTCCGCCGCCGATGGGGACGATCGCGCCGATCGTAGAGACGGCCCGCGGGGCCGTCTCGGATTGAATCGAATCTGAAGATTCGGAGACGGCCCAGCGGGCCGTCTCTACAGGGAATTTAATATACCCTCGAAAATCCAAATCATTTCGGAAGAAAAATTCACCAAGCCCTAACGTGTACAACTTATTCCACGATGCAGCCTGCTCTGCAGACAGCTTCCCAGACTGAACAACAATCGCCGGCGGCAGCTTGGCCTTGTAATAACTCACGCCAGCAATGAGATGCAGCGTAAACAACGCACGATCAAGTTCATCATCAATCCCCTTCGGAATTCCCGTCGCAGGAATAGGAAACACCAATCGTTCCACGAATTCTTCCTCATCGATCCTGTATTTCAACAACACTTCCCCACTCACGCGATCAAAAGAATACGATGTAAAGACGAACTGCTTCGCGTGGGAGACAATTGGCATCATAGACTCTGGACAACAGCAACAATTGCGTCACGCTCACGTTCCATGACTTCTATATTCTTTGCCTCAACTGTCACGCGAACGAGCGGCTCAGTATTTGATTTTCGCACAAGGAACCACCAATCGTGATCAAACTCGAAGCGCAATCCATCAATCGTAATCACCTTTGTTGCTTTTGATTCGTACCGCTCGCGGAGTACCGCGATGGCCTCATCACCCTTCTCTGTATGAATATTCACCTCTGCGCTATTCGCATACGAACGGAATGGGCGAACCAAATCCGCAAACGTTCCGCCAAAGGTCTTCCACGCAGAAAGCACTTTCAAGAAGGCAAAATCGATTGCTTCAAGATTATGAAACTCCGGAAAAAAGAAATGACTTGAGACTTCACCTCCGAGCGCACCGGTCATTTCGTGCATCTTCTTGATAATCTTCGTGTTTCCTACCGGGCACTGCACCGGCTCGCCGCCGTTGGCGCGGATCGCATCATCGAGTGCCCAACCAGCATTAATGGAGTACAAAATCTTCCCTCCAGGGTTTCGAAGCAAAACGTCTTTTGACAACAACGCAAGCGTGCAGTCTCCAGCAATTGAGACGCCTTCGTTATCAATAAACGCAATACGATCCGCATCTCCGTCGATCGCTACACCAAAATCTGCTCCAACCTCAAGAACTTTTTTCTTTACATCTGTCAGCGTCTCTTCCTTTGCCGGATTCGCCTCATGATTTGGAAATCGAGCATCCGGCTCTGCATAAAGCTCGATCACGTCGATACCGAGACGCTGACACAGCGGTCGCATGCTCGTTGCGCCCATGCCGTTTCCATAGTCAATAACAATCTTTGCTCGCGCAGAAGATACGCCAGACGACGCGATGCATTGATCGAGATACGGCGAAAGAACATCAAATGACGACTCACTCCCGGGCACAGCTGCCGAAGAAAATTCCTCGCTGAAGCGCGCGAGAATATCGCTACCGGCGATTGGCGATCCATCGGCTTTTGCCATTTTGATTCCGTTGTATTCCGCAGGATTGTGGGAAGCGGTAATCATGATTCCCGCACCGATCGATTCATCGGACGTTACCGCGAAGTTGTACATCGACGATGTGCAGAGACCGATATTCGCCACATCACCACCCATGCTCACGACGCCATCAATAGCTGCTCTCATGAGTTCCGGGCTCGTTTCCCGCATATCTCTCCCAATCACAACCTTCTTCGCGCCCGTCATTGCTACAAGAATCATCGCGGCTTTTTTGGCGATTTCGGGCGTCACCTCATGTAATAATCCTCGAATATTGTAACTTCGGAAGATATGAGCCGGAAAAGAAGAGTCCATAATTTGGCTTACGTTAGCAACAAGCGGCATTTTACCGCTTTACGGTGGCGGAGGAAAGTCCTATGATTCCGCTAAGACTTTAACACATATCTTCCTATGCCATTCATGATTCTGGTTGGGGTTCTTGTTCTCGGCGGACTCTGGTTAGTCGTCGTCTTTAACGGCCTCGTCACGAGCAAGAACCGCGTGGACGAAGCATGGGCAGATATTGAGGTGCAATTGAAGCGCCGATACGACCTTATCCCAAACCTCGTGAACGTGGTGAAGGGATACGCGACGCACGAAAGTTCGGTGTTCGAGGAGGTCACCAAGGCTCGCAATGCCGCAATGAATGCAGGAAATCCTGCTGAACACGCAAAGGCGGAAAATGCGCTTTCTGGAACACTCAAGACCCTTTTCGCGGTTGCAGAGAACTATCCAGACCTGAAGGCGTCGGACAACTTTGGCCACCTGCAGCGCGAGCTTGTTGATACAGAAGACAAGATTCAGGCTGCACGTCGCTTCTACAACGGTAACACGCGCGACTTCAACACGAAGCTCCAGGTGTTCCCAACCAACATGGTGGGCAACATGCTCGGCTTTAAAAAATACGACTTCTACGACGCTCCTGAAGTTGCCGACATCGCACCAACGGTGACGTTCTAGTCGATCGTTCCTCTCCCTCATCAACGGGTCCTGTCGCCTCGGACCCCGTTACGGTGCTCAGCTCGCGCATGAATGTTTTGCGTAAGCATCGAATGCATGTGGCGCTCGTTGCGCTCCGTACGGGGGCCTCCCTCGGCACCACCCGTTGAATCGTTCGTTCCACTGATTCAAACCTCCCTTTATGTACTCCGACATCGCCAAAAATAAACGTCGCACGTGGGTTCTTGTGCTCATCATGAGCGTCATTGTGATTGGAATGTCGTGGCTTCTGGGAACGCTCAACGGGCTGGATGCCGAAGGAAGCATTATTCTCGGCACCATCATCGCAACCATCTACAGCCTCATCAGTTACTACGGATCTGCATCCATCGCGCTTTCTGTGAGCGGAGCAAAGCCGATTGTGAAAGCACAGGCTCCAGACATTTATAACGTCGTGGAAAACCTCTGTATCGCAAACGGTCAGCCAACGCCGGCCATCTATATCATCGAAGACGCAAGCCCGAATGCCTTTGCAACGGGACGTGATCCGGAGCACGCGTCGATCGCATTCACTACCGGAATCCTCGCGCTTCTCACCCGCGAAGAACTTGAAGGCGTTGCTGCGCACGAACTGTCGCACGTGAAAAACTACGACATTCGTGTCATGACCATCGTCGTGGTGCTCGTTGGGTTAATCTCACTGATCGCCGACATTCTCATTCACACCCGGATTGGCCGCGGCAATAGCAAAGACAACGGCGGCGCAGCCATCCTCATGATTGTTGGCATCGTGCTCGCGATCCTCTCTCCACTTTTCGCACAGCTCATCCAACTCGCCGTGTCTCGGAGCCGTGAATATCTCGCCGATGCAAGCGGAGCCCTTCTTACTCGATATCCAGAAGGCCTCGCATCAGCACTCACAAAAATCGAAGCGCACGGTGCGCCAATGCAACATGCCAATCGCGCAACTGCGCATCTGTTCCTCAGCAATCCATTCGGTGCAACAAAAGAATCACGCTCCTGGTTTTCCAACATGTTCTCCACTCACCCACCCATCGAAGATCGTATTGCTCGCCTCCGAAGCATGGGTCGATAACTCCTGACGATTATGAATGAACTTCTTGAAACCTTCACAAGTCATCTCAAGGCCGTGCTGACGCGGGCGTTGTGTTTGGCTGTGGAAGAAGGCGGCGACACCATCGCGCCAACGCACCTGCTTTGGGCATTAGGAACCGAGGAAGGCTGTATTGGCGCAGAGATTCTTCGTAAAGCCGGCGCAACACCAACGAGCTTGCGACGATTGGTATTTCTTGATGAAGCTGGCCTGCCCGACGACGCGATTATGCGCGCGAGCAAAATCACGCCACTGCTTTCCGAAGAATCAAAAGCGATGATTGAAAAAGCGGTTCACGCCGCTGGCGTACATGGTCATCGCTATGTTGGCACCGAACATTTGCTTCACGGCATTGTGGAGGCAAAAACACCGGAAATTGCCACATACCTCGCTGCCGACGGCATTAGCGAAACCGTGATTCGCGACAACCTCGCAACCGTCTTTCAAACTACCGCCAACTTCCCAGAAACACTGGAAAACGCGAAAGGCGTTCGCGCGGCAGTAAAACAGAATGAGGACAAGAAGCCATGTGAAGACTGTGGGCACGTGCACAACGACGACGAACACGCTGAAGAAAAAGATTCTGCGCTGGGATACTTCACAACCGAACTTACGGACAAAGAAGTTGCCGACGCTATCGATCCAGTCATTGGTCGCGATGAAGAAATCGATCGTGTCGTCGCAATTCTTGCGCGCCGCACCAAGAACAATCCGTTGTTGCTCGGCGAACCTGGCGTTGGAAAAACTGCGATTGCCGAAGGTTTAGCAAAGCGTATTCTCGAGGGAACCGTCCCTGACGCTGTGCTTCGATTGCATGTTCACCGCCTTGATATGTCCGCGCTTGTTGCTGGAACCATGTATCGCGGCGATTTTGAGGCTCGCGTTACGCAACTTCTTGACGAACTTCAGGAACGCGACGACGTCGTGCTGTTCATCGACGAAATCCACACCATCATTGGCGCAGGCGCAGCAAGCGGCTCACTCGATGCTGCAAACATGCTCAAGCCGGCACTCGCTCGTGGCGAACTGCGCTGCATCGGCGCAACAACATCCGCCGAATACAAAAAACACATCATGGTGGATGCCGCGCTCGAACGCCGCTTCGCTACCGTCACCGTCCGCGAACCAAGCGCAAGCGAAACGCTCAAAGTGCTGAACGGCATTAAACATCGGTACGAAAAGCACCACACCGTTCTCTATCCCAACGCGGTCCTCGAAACAATCGTTCGCATCGCTGAACGCTACATGACGAGCAAACAATTCCCGGATAAAGCGATCGATCTCCTCGACGAAGCCGGCGCACATGCAAATGTTGGCCGAAAGCCGACCGATCGCCGTGCGCTCAAAATCCGCGAACTCGAGCATGAACTTGAGCATGTCCGCGAATCAAAAGCGTCAGCAGTTACCAACGAGCACTTCCCAGATGCCGTTGCATTTAAGGAGAAAGAAGCGAAGCTCGTCAGCGAAATCAATACATTGAAGGCCGCACCGGTCACGCATCCCGTTATCACCATCACGAACGACATGATTCTCGCCGTGGCATCCAAAACCACCGGCGTTCCGCTCGCCCGTCTCAATGCCGACGATCATGAGTCGTTGCGTACGCTCGACGAACGTCTGCAGAAGCACGTTGTTGCACAAGATTCCGCAGTCTCTATCGTTGCAAGCGCGATGCGCCGAGCAAAACTCGGGTTCGCGAAGCCGAACCATCCCCTCGCATCCTTCCTCTTTGCGGGCCCATCTGGCGTTGGAAAGACGGCGCTCGCAAAGGCGCTTGCCCTGGAAATGTTCGGCGACGCAAAAGCACTCATCCGCTTTGACATGAGCGAGTTTGCCGAAGGATTCAGCGTCAGCAAGCTCGTCGGTGCTCCAGCGGGATACGTTGGCTACCGCGAAGGTGCAAAACTCAGCGACGCGCTTCGAGACCGTCCACACGCCGTGATTCTCTTTGATGAGCTCGAGAAGGCGCATAAAGACGTACAAGCGCTCCTGCTCCAGATCCTCGATGAAGGGTCGATTACCGACGCAACGGGCGCGAAAGTAAACTTTCAGCAAAGCGTTGTCATCATGACCACGAATGCCGGACAAGATCGGTTACAAAAAAAGAACCTCGGCTTCCATGAAGCACAGAACCCCACGTCGCAGATTCACGACGACCTCCGCGCGGTATTCGAGGAGCAGTTCCGTCCAGAGCTTGTCAACCGCATCGGCCATATCTGTGTCTTCAATCCGCTGAAGACCGACGACATCGTTGCGATCACCAAACTCGCCATTGACGACATGATCGCTCGGCTCAAGACCGCGAAGCTTTCCGTGACACTTCCAAAGAAGCTCGCAGAAACGCTCGCGAAGCACGTCAAAACCGCTCACGGCGCTCGCGACGTGCACCGTGTGCTCGAAGAACATCTTGAGCACACCATCGCGAATGCGATTCTTGCCACAAAACGGCCAAAGTCTCATCTCAACGTCACCATCGAGAATAACGGCACAATAAAAGTCCGATAATGCACAAAAGCTCCTCGATTTTCGGGGAGCTTTTGTATTGTGCGTGATATAATCAGGGCATCCTTATGGCCACGACCGCGACCACATCGCGCTCATCCTCACCGAACCCTAGCGTCGTGCTTCACGCCGCTCGTCTTGAGGCGAAAAAAAAACAATTCGGACGAGTTGCTCCTGGCAGCAGGCGGAATTTGAGTACGCTCCCAACCCGATCATCGCGCCCCACACAGGAAGAACAGCGATTTCCGCAGAACCCCGTTGCTCGAATGCGAGCGGATCGTCATGCAGTTCAACGCTATGCGAATCCTGGCGCATCAACACCAAGGCTACAGGAAATGAGTGAGTCTCTCCGCGAGGGCGATACCGATCAAGAAGAAGATGCAAACGAAATCGAAGAACAAGAATCACAAATCGCCGACGAAAACGATCAGGCACAGAGCCTCCAATCTGCAGCCCGCGCGCGTTCTCGCGCCAAAGCAGCCAATGGAGACGCCTCACAAAAAATGATGGAACAGGCCAAGAAAAAGATGGAAAAAGTCATGGCACAGGCGAAAGCCCAAGGAAGCGAATCCGCGGGGTCCCTTATTGATGAAGGCGAATTTGCGGAGGTCGTCGACACGATTGCTACGGGAAAATCCGTCACCCGCGTCACGCTCAGCATTTTTCAGGACAGCATGGACGAAAACATGAAATTAGCGCTCGAGAAGGCCGACTTACCTCTGTACAAAATGAGCGATGCCCTTGGAGGTATCTCGGCATCGTCCACCATTGCCCAGGCCGGGAAATGGTCATCGGTGCTTTTCGTGATCCTCCCATTCATTCTTATCTTCTTTATCCTTGCATACGGATCGATTGGAAACGCAATCCATGGCGATATACAAAACGCACTCACCATCATGCAATCTCTCTAACCGCCTATGTCTGAACGCTTGAAATTCATTCTCAAAATCGCCGGATTCATTCTGGCGTGCGTCTTGATTGCCCTGGCGATCTACTTCGTCTTCTTCAAGAAAGCTATCACAAGCGTTACCACGGGCCCGGGAACGACAGTCACCGGCGGAGCGCTCCCAGGAGCCGCAACCGGAGCTCTTGGAACACCAACGCCAGGAGAAACCCCGGGAGGCACCACGGGAGGCGGCACGACACTCCCACCATCCACCATTGCAAAGGGCGGTGAAACATTCACCACGCTCCTCACAAACACAACGGTAAAAAGCCCAACAGTCACCGCAGACGGGACGATTGCATACTACGACCCTGCTGACGGCAAATTTTACACCGTCGATGCAAAAGGAAACGTTGTGGCGCTCTCACAAGCAACATTCCCCAAGGCAGACGCCGTAACCTTCGACGCTGGAGCCACAAGTGCCGTCATCGAATTCCCGGACGGAAGCAACGTCGTATACGACTTCGAAACCGCGAAACAGGTGACGCTTCCAAGCCACTGGGAAGACTTCTCGTTCTCTGGAACCGGTGATTCGATTGCCGCGAAAAGCGTTGGAACCGATGCGTCAAATCGTGCGCTCGTCGTCACAAACACCGACGGTACCGAAACGAAAGTTCTCGCGAGCCTTGGGTCGAACGATGACAAAGTTTCGGTGAGCTGGTCGCCAAATAATACCGTCCTCGGATTCTCTGCAACCGGCGGGAGCACCGGCGGAACATTCGGCAGACAAGAAATCTATCTCATTGGTCCAGACGGCAGCGCATCGGGCGTCCTGATTGTTGATGGAACAAGTTTCCATAACATCTGGGCACCAGACGGAAACCACCTTCTCTACTCCGTCGCCGATCCTGGAAATGGATACAAAGCAACGTTGTGGTACGCAGATAGCCGAGGTGATCGCAATGGCGACAGCCGGAAGAAGATGGCCGTTTCCACATTGGTAAACAAGTGCACATTCGCCTCAGCAACAACGGCATACTGTGGCGTTCCACGCGAAATGCCGGCAGGAGGCGGAAGCGACGAATCGCTCATTACCGCATCTGACGACGTGTACAAAATTAACATCAGCACCGGCAATGCAACACTCGTTGCCATTCCTGCCGCAGATACCAAGATCTTCTCCCCGAGCGTTTCCAGCGACGGTGCGAACTTCTTTTACGCCGATGCTGCTGGCCGCTTAAACGTGATCCGTCTTCAATAAGCCTATGAAATACTTTTGGCACTTCGTCATTTCCATCGGCGTTCTTGCACTCATCATGTTCGCCTTCTTTGGCGCATCGTTGCCATTTGGAAACCACATCACGTATACGGATCAACCCGTCGTCACCGAGCCAAGCATTACGTTCATCGATCCCGTTATTGGAAGCGCAACCGCAAAAGCAACCGTGGTGGTGTATGGCGACTACGGGTGCGATTCCTGCGCGACACTCGACGCAACACTCGTGAACCTTCTTGCAGACGACTATCCAAACGATCTTCGTATCGTTTGGAAGGACATGCCAAATACCTCTCAACACCCAGAGGCACTCAACGCAGCAATCGCTGCACGATGCGCAGGTGACCAAGGAAAGTTCTGGGAATACAACGCCCAGCTTCTCATAAACCAGGCATCACTTGGCGCCGAGCTCTACAACACAATCGCAATTCAGCTCGGATTAAAGAGCTCAACATTTGCGTCGTGTCTCAGCCAACAAACCCCAGCCCCACTCGTGCAGCAAACGTACGAAGAAGGCTTGGCACTCGGCGTATCTGCAACGCCAACCATCTTCATTAACGGCACACGCTACACTGGAGCTGTAGATAAAGGCACGCTCAAAACCATCATCCGCCAAATTGTCGTTTCAAAAACATGAACCGCCTCCTGAAATATCTCATCGTCGGAACGCTCTGTTTTGCCACCTTTCCCCAGGTGAGTTTTGCGGGGTCGACCTGTACCTCAAACGCCGATACAGGAAATTTCGTTTGTACGTGCAAAACAGACGCACTTTCCATTGACGCAACCAGCGATGTCAGTACAGAGCTTCTCTGCAACAACGCCTGCGCCATCCTTGACGACCACGCAAGCTACACCTATAGCAAATGTGACGGCGTCGATGCGAGCGGAAACCCCGTCCTCCAATCCATCAATCAAGCGACAGTGACGCCCACGCTCGACGAAGCAATCGATAACGCCGAAGAAAGTTTTATTGTCCCAAACTTGAACATTCAAATTCCTGGATTCAGCGGATTCAGTACGCCAACAAAAACATCTGACGGAAAATTTACCTCCGTCAACTTCCTTGCGGAGTACATTAATGCACTCTATGGATGGGCACTCGCAGCAAGTGCACTTGTCGCCGTCGTCATGATGATGCTTGGGGGGCTTCAGTACGTGCTCTCACGTGGGAAAAGCAAATACATTGAAAAGGCAAAAACCCGCATTACGAATGCAATCACCGGCCTCATTCTCCTTCTCGCCGCATACAATATTGCCTTCCTGATTGATCCGAACACGGTCAATCTTAAGCCATTGAACGTGACGTACGTTGAGGCACTTGAGTACTTCCCGCCTGATGGCGAAGAAGAATCCGATGCCGTGACGCCAAACAGCGCGCTGACTGGCGCAACCGTTCCGCTCACCGGAAACTTTATTACCGGATATTCTGGTGCAGCGATTGATGCCGATGTTCTTGCTGCTCTCCAAACCGCTGCAACAGACTTTCACACCACGACCGGAAAAAATGTTGTGATCACCTCCGCGGTTCGCGATCTCACAAAACAAGCCACACTGTTTTATAACAATTGCCTTGCAAATGGCGGAATCTGTTCCCCAACAACGTGTAATCCTTCCAGTACCGACGTTGTCCAAAAAGTAAGCGGAAAATACAGCCTTGTTGGTGCATACGCGTCGGAGACGAGTTCGTCTGCAATCATTTCGGATATTGTTACCCACGCACAAGTCAGCAACTGCCCTCACACCTCCGCTGTTGCGGTAGATGCATGGTGCGACGACGGTGGCGGCGATTACCGTCACGACCCAGAATGTCAGGCAAAGCTCATCACTTCAATGATCGACGCTGGATTCTGCAGGCTCTCCTTAGAAGCATGGCACTTTGAGCTGGACAGAAAAAAAGTTTCCACAAAGAGCTGTTCAACGTCGTGGAACACCGCGGCATATGCCAAACGCGATGGGTCAATCATCACGCCTGATGCAAACTGCAAAAAATGGGACTTCAAAAAGCACTATTGTTCACAGAAAAAGATCTAGCCAACTCCCCCAATTTCCTCTAGGCTAGACGCATATGTTTGTCTGTACCCACTGCGACGCGCAAAGCCTGAAATGGAGTGGACGGTGCACAACGTGCGGACAATGGGGCACGGTATTTGACGAAGGCGAGGTCCCGGAGAAAGCTGGACCGAGTAAATCAAAAAGCAGTAAGTCTCGACCGGCCGCAACGCTCAACCTCGCGGCTGCAACCACAGCGATCGTCGAACGGCAGAGCACGAATATTAGCGAACTCGATCGCGTTCTTGGCGGTGGGCTTGTTCCAGGATCGGTCACGCTCCTCGCCGGAGAGCCGGGAATTGGAAAGAGTACGTTGGTGGCGCAATTAGCGGCGAGTTTTACCGTAAACCTCCCCCCAGCTATGGGGGGATCGAGGGGGGCTTCTTACTACGCCTCCGGCGAAGAATCCGAAGGCCAAGTTCGACTTCGATTCGTTCGTCTCGGACTCAACCCCGAGCACGTCGTGTTCTCGAATGCGACAGAGACGGGATCGATCATCGCAGCCGCCGAAGCGATGAAACCAAGTATCGTTATTGTTGATTCGATTCAAACGATGATGACCGAGGGCGTGGAATCGTTTCCCGGGACACCGACCGCGGTGCGCGCAGCAACGTCGGAGCTTATTTCGTATGCCAAAGCATCGAACGTTCCGGTTCTCATCATCGGCCAAGTCACAAAAGACGGAATCGTTGCAGGCCCCAAGACCCTCGAGCATCTCGTGGATACAGTTTTAACACTCGAAGGCGATGCAACGAGTGCATATCGACTGCTTCGCGCAAGCAAGAATCGTTTTGGTAGCGTAGAAGACGTTGGTGTGTTTGCGATGACGGAAAAAGGAATGGTTCCCGTCGAGAATCCATCGGCGATGTTCTTAAAGGAACGCGTGGACGGCCCAGGATCGGTCGTTACATGCATTATGGAAGGCAATCGTCCGTTCTTGGTGGAGATTCAGGCATTGATCGACAAGAGCTTCTTTCCGAATCCTGTCCGTCGCACCAGCGGCTACGACGTTGGCCGATTACAAATGCTGCTCGCTATTCTCAGCAAGCGCGCTGGAGTCCGATTATACGATCAAGACGTATACGTGAACGTTGTTGGCGGATTAAAGCTCGACGAACCAAGCGCCGATCTCGCCGTTGCTGCCGCAATTCTTTCTGCAATCGATAATGTCACCTTCCCCGCAAAAACCATCGTCATCGGCGAACTCGGCCTTGGCGGCGAAGTGCGATCCGTTGCGTTTAGCGAACGACGGAGAAAAGAAGCGGAGCGATTGGGATTTGGAACCATCCTCGATCCGAAGTCGATTAAGACAGTCTCGGAGCTCAGAGCCAAAATGAAATAGGCCTCCCCCAGCCCCTCCATAAATGGAGGGGAGCCACTCACCGAATTCTCTCCCCCATTTATGGGGGAGTCGGAGGGGGCTTCTATTCGAAATGCACCTCGTCCACGTACTCCTGCAAGCGATCGCGGAGCTCTGGATAGATTCCAAGGTCTGGGCTTTCGTCGAGAAGTTCTTTGGAAAAGTCCTTTGCGGAGCCCATCAAATCGATGTCATTCATGGTGCCGAGCTTGAATTGATCGAATCCGGATTGTTCGGTGCCGAAGATATTCCCAGCACCACGAAGTTGAAGATCCTTCTCAGCAAGATCGAACCCATCCTGGCTCTCCACAACCGCCTGTAAGCGCATACGCGCCACTTCGCCGAGGATTCCCGTTGGATGCAGGTAACACGAGCTCTCGTGCGCCCCACGGCCAACACGGCCACGGAGCTGATGCAGCTGCGCCAATCCAAAACGCTCTGCGCCCTCCACATACATCACCGTTGCATTCGGAACGTCCACGCCAACTTCAACAACGGTTGTCGAAATCAACATCTGTGCCTCACCCTGGGCAAATGCGCGCATCACGTCGTCTTTTTCTTTCGTCTTCATTCGGCCGTGCAACATCATGACGCTGTAGCCCTTGAATGCACCACTGGAGAACTCCTTGTGTACATCGTGAACAGAGTTTGCGCCGAGCGCATCGGATTCTTCAATAAGCGGACAGACAACGAAAACTTGGCGCCCTGCGTCCATCTGCTTGCGCATCGCCTCATACACCGGTTCTTCCCTACCCGGTTCAACAACCTTTGTCGCGATTGGTTTACGGCCGGCTGGATATTCGTCGAGCACGGATCGGTCGAGATCACCGTACAACACCAAAGCCAACGATCGCGGAATTGGCGTAGCGGTCATCGACAGCAAGTGCGGAACGCTGTCCTGATCCCCACGGCGGTCCTTCAGCGCTTGGCGCTGGCGTACGCCGAAACGATGCTGCTCATCAACAACGATGAATCCGAGACGATCAAACAACACATCATCGGTAAGCAGAGCGTGCGTTCCAACCGCGAGCTGCACCTGACCGTTGCGGAGCGCAGCAAGGAGCTGTGCTTTCGTCACTTCTTTTCCGCCAACACGACGCTTGGTTCGGGTGTAGAGCGCAATAGTCATCTTGTCGCCAAAAAGCTTCTGCAAGGTTTGCGCGTGCTGCTCGGCAAGAATTTCTGTTGGCGCAAGGATCGCCGATTGCCAACCATCGTTCGCCGCATTCAACGCCACAATCGCCGCAACCACCGTCTTTCCGCTTCCCACATCGCCCTCAAGCAAACGGTTCATCGGTTCCGGACGATTCATGTCCTTAATAATGGCCCAAATCGCCTTCTTTTGTGCGCCGGTGAGGTCGAATGGAAGCTTCGCGACTGCAGCACGAACCACGTCTTCAAAAAACGGAATCTTTGGCGCGTTGCGTTGTTTCATCTCCCGTCGACTCTTCGCAGCAAGAAGTTGATGCAAGAAAAACTCGTCGAACTTTAATCGGCGCAACGCGACATTCTTATCTTCCTCGGACCGCGGGAAATGCATTTCCGCAATCGCCTCCGGAAGCTTGATAAGGTCGACTTCACGGATAATCCGCCCAGGCATCCAGTCGATGACTTCGCCAATCGTCGAAAGCGCGGCTTCCGCAACCTTGCGGCGGAGCTTTTGCGTGAGCGCACCGGTCAAACGATAAATTGGAACAATCCGGCCCGTGTGTTTCGTCGTTTCGACCTTACCGAGGATTTCGTACACCGGGTTCACCAATGAAAGGCCGTACCGATCATCCACCTTCCCCGCCAACGAAACCACCTGCCCCGGCTTAATGACCTTCGTCAAAAACCCTTGGTGGAACCAAATTGCTTTCATCGTCCCAGTGCTGTCTTGCACAAGCGCCTCGGTAACCATCATGCGCATCGACTTCTGACTGCGACGATTTTCAATGGCGGTAATGGTTCCCTGCACCGTCACCTTGGCGCCCGGCTTCGCATCCGCGATGGAAATCGCGTTGCTCAAGTCGTCGTATCGGAAGGGAAAATCAAAAAGCGCGTCCCGCAGAGAGACAACACCAATACGAACAAAATCCTTTGCTTTTGCAGCACCAATGCCCGCAATACTCGCGACAGAATCCTTTACATGGAATGCCATAACGTCAACGGAGGGTACCAGAAGTTTTGAGAAAAGGCAACCTTGCGACTAACTAAGTTAGTCACTAACTAAGTTTATTTTCTTGGTCTCCGTCATTGCGAGGAGCGTAATCGCGACGCGGCAATCTATGTTAGCTCAGTCATACTGAACGAAGTGACTTGTACCCGGAGGGTAAGAATCTCTCGTAGGTGATCGAGGCTCAGATTCTTCGCTGACGCTCAGAATGACGGAGTCGTTTTCTTCGCGATAAAATTGAGATAATTCTTCGTTCCCGGCTTGTATTCGGCGAAGTGGATTGTTTCGAATCCATTACGTTTCAAAACTTCTTCCATCTCGGCTTTTGTATAAAAACCAAACCATCGTGGCGCGCCGACTCCAGATGTCGATCGGTAATCATCGAACTCACCCTCGATCATCCCAAGCGCAAACACTCCCCCGCTTTTCAGAACCCTCGAGATCTCTTTCATTGACGTATCGATCTCGGATTTCGGGACGTGAAGCAAGGACGTGTACGCCCACACTCCGTCGAATTCCCCGTCCGCAAACGGCATCGCATTGAAGTCGCCGAGTACTGATTGGAAATCTTGCGCCTCCGTCATCGCAATCATCGCTTCGGATGCATCGAGGCACGTTACATCGACTCCTCGATCTCGAAGGAACGCACTGTCACGACCCGGTCCGCTCCCAACGTTGAGTACTTTTCCAGAGTTTCTCTTCGCAAACTCATCAACAAACTCCCCCGGAAACCGCGCCCAAAAATCCACCGTCTCGTCGTCGTATGCTTGAGCGAGCTGGTTGTAGGTGGTGATGGTGGTGAGGTCCATACTTCCGTTAGCCTAACATAAAACCGACCTTCGCGGGTCGGTTGTATGTGGCGGTGTGTATTGAACGAAGTTCGAATGTATTTTGAATTAAACCCTGACGACCAATGATGCGCGCCTCGGACACGCTCGCGGACTCGCGTGTGCAAAAACCAAAAAATTTCCCTGCATTTTTCTCGCGTCTCCTCCCCCCACCCCTCCGCCGCGAAGCGGAAAAAGAAATGGAAAGGAAATTTTTGGTTTTGCTTCGCCGTATCAGTCTCCGAAAAGAGCAATCTTATTTTAACATTTTTGTTTGCTCTTTTCTCCACCCTCACGGCGACCGAGGCGCTTCCTCTCCGCGTTTGGTGGTGACTTGAAAGTCTGTGGCTTCGTTCACTGGTTGTGGTAACTCCTTAAAGCGGATTGTGCTAGGCACAAACAAATCTGTATGTGCTTGCCCCACCCGCCCTGTGCGCGCACAAATCCCCGCCGTTTTTAGGATATATTATAAAACGGCGGGGATTGCTCCCTTGATTACATTTTTCTCGAATCATAAGCCCAATGTAGCAGAGCTTGTCTTTGCTTTGGTCGGCAAAAAATATCTCCCGCCCTGCAATTGTTTTTAATCTGCATGACATGTCTACGCATCGCCAGCCATCTTTTTATTTGTCTTTCGTCATCATCAGTTCTACGCCCTAAATAGTATCTGCAATACCACTCAAACCATCCACGCGGATCTTGCGGATGTATCCATCCTTTGGCTTGCCAAACAGAGAGCGACTGACTTGCGTTTACATTAAAATAATTTAGTTCCTTATGTCTCTTTCCGTCCGGAGATAATTTTGCACTTCTCCACCAACTTTTCGGAAACTCTTTGGGTTTATCAGAAAAATACAATCCGCCAAAAACTCCGAGCGCGAGCATTTCTTTTGGAGTGAGGTCTGGTTTAAAGCGTTGATCAAAATTCTGCATGCTACGTTATTTTCTTGGCAATGGGATGAACACGCTTGTTTTTCTTTTATACTCCGCAAACTCTGGATTCTCCTCCATTTTCTTTTCGAGCATAGGAATACCAGAAACTTTCAAAATTAGAAAGGTAATAGTGACAGGTCCGATAATGCCAACCCAGCCATTTGGAACCGAGAAAGCGATGATCCACAAACCCCACCATTGGGTTACTTCACCAAAATAATTCGGATGGCGCGTGTATGCCCACAGTCCACCTTGCATCAGTTTGCCTTTGTTCGCAGGATCTTTAATAAATCGTGCAAGTTGCGCATCACCCACGGATTCAAAATAAAATCCAAAAAGCCATACCGTTACACCAAGAAAATCAAGTAAACCTAGCGCTGTTCCCGCACTCTTGTTTATAAGCAACACCGGCATAACGATGAGAAACAAAAACATGCCTTGCAAAAGATACACTTGTACATACGAACGCAGATAAAACCACTTGCCCCATTCTTTGCGCCATGCAAGGTATCGATAATCCTCCGCTTTGCCTTTATTGCGTGCATGAATATGCCAAGCCAAACGCAGACCCCAAATACTCACCAATACCCCTACCAAGAGTCCTCGTGTACCGGAATCACCCGAAAGGAAAAATGAAGTCCAAGTCATGAGAATAAACCCCAGCCCCCACGCCACATCAGCTACATCGTTTCTTTTTTTAATCAAAGAAACCACGAACCATAGGCTCATGTATATAAACAAAACCAAAATGAGGGTTGGGTAATAATTCATAGACCGATTTTACTTGCTATGAAATAAGTCACGACCGATACAGAAGACGCAAGCACCGCTCCCCATGCCAAATCAACGATAGTTACGAGAAGTGGCCAATCTTTAGCAACGGCCAAATTGGTTAGGTCATACGTGGCATAACAAACTAAACCAAAGAGTGCCCCAAAGAGAAGGGCGTGTGTCCACGAGCCTTTTTCCATAGCAGGAGAAATAACAAACACCACAAGACCGGCGATAAAAATCAGATAAAAGATAATTGCCGCCGTCCAATTTACGTCCGACTTCATTAGTGTGCCAATTTGTGCGCGGTAAAAGTTTTTGGCCACCACGCCGAGCCAGATCATGTCGATAGCGAAGAAAACTGGTAAAGCAATTCCGTATAATTTTATGAACATAAATTTAAAAATTAATACTAATAATCATTTTACTTCCACCAACACTTCATTGCGCGTCATCCACGGCGGAGTCCACGGCGCATTGTAGCCAGCGTATGCAGTGCTCCCTTGTGCCACAACTCCGTCACGAGTAAGTAGTGAGAGCAGTTTTTCTTGCATCTGCTTAACTCGTGCATCCGAGCGATACCACGAGAATTGCAATACTGCGTATTTCTTGGCAGGAATCATTACGATTTTAACTCTCGGATCATTTGGCGTTGGTAATGTTTCCATTGTGTATGAACGAGGCATGCCGAAAGATATTATCTGTGAATCGCCCAGAGCAGTTGCCACTACTGGCGCTGTCATGGCAATACTTTCAGAAACTTTTTTCACTTCTCTTTTTTCTGCGACCACAGGGGCAGTCATGGCGATACTTTCTTTCTTGGTATTTCCACCAAAGATATATCCCGCCACAATTCTAAAACCATTACCCATTGATTCTCCATACGAACCCTGCACAGTTGTCTGCGCGACGATATGTGCTGGATATTCCCGAATTTCATATCCATTCATTTTCTTTAGCACGGTATAGTCCGCTTGTTCGACCCGAGAACCAAAAAATCCCCAGACAGACCAGAGTGCGATGATGACAACAAGAGCGATAAGTATATTGATCATAATTTTAAGCATTGAGATACGTTATGGTTAATTGTAAACACGTGGCAAATGTTCCCCAAAGCAGATACGGGATGTTGGCGTAGACAACCCAACGCAAATCAGGCGAAGCATTCCAAATAGCATAAAGTGCCCAAACGAGCGTACCGACGACGAGCAAGATATCGAGCGATGCAAGGAGATTATTTTTGAGGCCAAATTGTATTGGCGTAAAAGCAAAGTTGAAAAGTAAATTGAGCGCAAATGGCAGTGCCACCATCCACGGGATTTGCTTGGTGAATGCTTTGTAAAACACAGTACCAAAAGAAACAGCGATAATCGCATACAGCACCGTCCACACCGGCCCAAAAAGCCAGGAGGGCGGTGCCCATGTCGGTTTGATAAGTTGTGAGTACCAGTTGTAGGTGTTCATGGGATTATTTTCCTGGTTCAATAACATCATTTGGGTATATGGGTTCGACTCCTTCCATATTAATTTCCCTTGGCTTATGCACAATTTTATTATAAGAAGAAATAATTTCTTCTAGTCTTTTATAAGAGCTCACATCTCTTACCAATTCTTTGTTTGTTAGCGGATCTATAGGACTTAGCAGTCTCTTATACATGATATGTAATAGAGGTGATGGTATAGCGTACGTTAAAGAAGTGTTATTTGTGTAGGTGATAAGTTTTCCATCATCAGTTTTTGCTAACACTTTCGTCTCAGGTAAACCGGCAAAGAGAATAGCGGTAACTTTTCCGTTTTCTATGTTAAATATGGGTGAACCGCTTGAACCACCTTGGGTTACTGCTTCCACTATTATTGCGTGAGGAGATTCGCAAACAAAAGGAAGTATCGCGCTAACAATTCCTTTTTGTAAAACAGGAGAAAGTTGATGAATCCAGCCAGCAGACCTTAACGTAGTGGTTCCCATGGGAAATCCAGAAACCAAAACATTATCCCCCTCCTCGACATTTAATTTTTCATCGATTTCAACAATCGGTAATCCCTTTGCCTTTACATAGATGGCGCCTATATCAGGAATTTCCTCGCCGTAACTAACTCCTTGTACTTTTTCGAGTTTGCTACTTGTTACGGCTTCTACTTCAAGCGGTATCGACAACATTCCTTCAGGAGTGTTACGAAAGAGCATAACTCTAATCGGCACTGAATCAGGCTCGTCCTTCCTTCGAGGGAGATTCGTGATTGCTTTTATCACATGATTATTTGTCAGGATGACTCCGTCTTCATGCACAATAAAACCCGTCCCTATAATATCTGGAAAGTCGGGATTTCTTGATAATTTGGCAACAATTGCAACAATAGACGGCTTAACTTTTTTATATATTTCTGAAGAATTGCTCATAAATTTTTACTCCACTGGACACGTATTTTTACCCATCGCCGCATAAAAGCCACACCAGCTAAAAATTGCTTCAAATAATGCAAAGCCGGAGAAGAATATGAGGATTGGGCTCCATGTGGTGGTGATGGCCCATAGGAGCAACGCTACGCCGATAGCAATACGAATCAAGCGGTCTTTCTTTCCGATATTTTTGGCAACGCCACGGGGAGAATTTTTGGCAACCCTTTTTAAAATCGCACGGTAGATGAGGCCGACAATACCGGCAAGGAGATACATAATGACGATAAGCCCCCAGCCAAACGGCGAGAGGATAAAGTTGATGGGCGATTCGTTAAAGAAATTCTTTTTGAGTTGTGGGATGAGGGTGAGTGCGTTTAAACCTTCTTTGCCGTCAAACTTCTCTATCTCACCTATGGCGAGCGAGTACTTGCTGTCGTTATTACTACTCCACACGCGAATCTCATAGGTACCAGCATCAGCCCGAACCTTGTACTCTGGTCCTTGCCAGTAGGTGTCGTGGCCAAATTCTTCAAAAAATTGCTTCCACGCAAATGTCGCGCCATCGAGCACGGCGATTTGTTTGCCGTCTTTTAGAACCACTGCTGACACATCTTTCTTTTGCCCTGCTATGTCCGGCACCAAGACTCCGACATACAGATCAAATGGGACGGTGGCGTTTATGGTATATACATCGGGCTCGCCTGTAAGTTTGCCGTAATATGCTTTGGAAACTTCAGGGCTCGGCACAGTCGTTAATCGGCTCTCGGTGATGCGTGGCTGATGAGCCAATGCTAAAGTTGGCAGCAACAAAAGCGTAAGGAGAGCGAGAGGTATTACTTTGGATAATTTTATGGTCATACTTATTTTTGTATCAAATCATCAACCTTAATCTCGAGCGCCTTGGCTATCTTAGACAAGGTGTCGATTGTTGGGTTTTGATTGACTCCATTCTCAATCTTAACAATCGTATTGAGAGACAAATCAGCAAGTCTGGCGACCTTTTCGAGGGAATAGCCCTTTTCAGCTCTAATTTTTTTTAAACTACTTGCTATGCCCATATGAAATCTTGTTATAATTTAGTATATAGAATATAATATAAAGTATGGATTCTTTACATTTAAATCATACCTAATTTATGAGCAAAAGTAAATTGAAAACGGCGAAGCAAAACCAAAAATTTCCTTTCCATTTCTTTTTCCGCTTCGCGGCGGAGGGGTGGGGGGAGGAGACGCGAGAAAAATGCAGGGAAATTTTTTGGTTTTTGCACACGCGAGTCCGCGAGCGTGTCCGAGGCGCGCATCATTGGTCGTCAGGGTTTAATTCAAAATACATTCGAACTTCGTTCAATACACACCGCCAAAATTCGGAATCAGAAGAAACGGATAAAGCGGGGTCGCGCCGCAGGCGCGACACTAATGCATTCCCCCCGCCGAATCCAGAATCCAAAAGGGTTTTCCACGCTCCGCGTGGCTCGTCGTTTGCCAATACAAATCTATGAATAATCAAACCAAAAAGTTTTTCATATATACTCGCAAGTCTACGGACGACAAAGACAGACAAGTCCGCAGTATTTCTGACCAGTTAGTGGAATTGAAAGAGTTAGCGTTGAAAGAGCAACTGGAAGTGGTAGATGTCTTTGTCGAAAAGCAGACCGCCAAAATACCAGGTCGCCCCGTGTTTAACGAAATGATGTTGAGAATGGAAGCGGGCGAAGCGTCTGGTATTTTGGCGTGGCATCCCGATAGACTTGCTCGTAACTCGGTAGATGGAGGAAAAATCATCTACCTCGTTGATACTGGCGTAATCGTAGAAATGAAGTTTCCAACTTTTTGGTTTGATCCGACACCGCAAGGCAAATTCATGCTCTCAATAGCTTTTTCGCAATCCAAGTATTATGTGGACAATTTAAGTGAAAATATCAAACGCGGACATCGCAACAAAGTGAAAGACGGAATATGGCCTCAAATGTCTCCGATTGGATATGTGAATGAAAAAGGAAAAGGTATTGTGCCACATCCCGACTTAGCACCACTAGTTCGTAAGACATTTGAGGCGTATGCAACTGGAAACTTCACTTTGCGGGAAGTCCGCGACAAGTTTAACGCGCTTGGATTGAAGCGAAAAAGCGGCAGAGAGCTTGCGGTGTCGAATTATCAAAAACTTCTCAAAAATCCTATTTACACTGGCTTAATGCGATATAACGGAGAGATTTTTGAGGGTAAGCACGAACCAATTATCACAAAGAAACTTTTTGATTCAGTTCAGGAAGTGATGAGCCGAAAATCTAAACCCCATTCCAAAGGTCTAAAACCATTTTTGTATAGAGGATTTTTCCGTTGCGGAGAATGTGGTTGTTTCATTACCACCGAACAACAAAAAGGTCATAACTATCTCCGCTGTACCAAACGGAAAAATCCTTGTACTCAAAAGTATGTCCGCGAGGAGCTCATCACTTCTCAAATTCAAAATGAAATCAAAAAAGTTTCTTTGCCACTCGATTGGGCAAGATGGATGATTGCCGAAAATGCAAAAGATCGGCAATCCGAAGTCCAATCGAGTACGCTTTTTGCGGATAGTATTAAAGCCGAAATTTCTCTTTTGGATTCTAAAATAGAGAAGCTGATGAGTGCCTATCTTGAAAGTGCGTTGTCGCTCGAAGAATATCGTGAAGCTAAAAACAAGTTAGTTAATCAAAATCAGCTTCTCAAAGAGAAATTATCGGCTTTTGAGCAAAAAGCGAATAATCGGTTCGAACTTACCGAAAAGTTTTTGAAATACAATATGGAATTGGCAAACGACCGAACAAATGAAGAAAATACTCATTTGTTCAAAAAAGTCGGTTCGAACTTTCAAATTAAGGATCGAACCGTACTTTTTGAGCCACGCGGAGCGTGGAAAACCCTTTTGGATTCTGGATTCGGCGGGGGGAATGCATTAGTGTCGCGCCTGCGGCGCGACCCCGCTTTATCCGTTTCTTCTGATTCCGAATTTTGGCGGAGAGAAGAGGATTCGAACCTCTGGTACCTTGCGGTACGCAGGTTTAGCAAACCTGTGCCTTAAGCCACTCGGCCACCTCTCCATATTCGTAGAACGCACCTATTTGGCCTATTTTCGGCTCGCCGCGTCGTAAAGTCGCTCACCGTACCATGAAGTACGCCTCGCGACATTTACTCCTAGCTCACCGAAACTAGCCGCAAATAGCTGTGTTCTACACTCATCCAAATATCGCTGTTTCAGATTCTTTCGTCTCGATGAGTATTCTCGAAACTTCGCCAGTACTGTACCCAAGATAATCGATATATTCAAGGAGGGCGCAGAGGAGAGTGATTCTTTGCTATACTATCCACATGCCAGCCAAGAATGTAGAAAATCCAGAGGAAGAGATTCAAGAAACCATCGACGCTGGGGAGCCGATGATGAGTTGGGAATCGTGGGAATTCCCGTATGTTGAGCGTTCCAAGCGGTGGTACGTGATTGCGTCCACGATTGGGCTTTTTCTGATTTTGTACGCCCTGTTCACCGGAAACTTTATCTTTGGCATCATCGTGCTCATGTTCGCGGTGATTACATTGATTCGCGACTTGAAGCGCCCGTCCCGCGTGCCTGTGCATATCACGAGCAAGGGCTTGGTGTTCGGCGAGGCATTCTTCCCCTTTGAGGACATTCGTGATTTTTCGCTCACCTACGACCCCCCAGACATCAACAATCTCTATGTTGATTTCCACGGACGTTTCCAGCCCATGCTTTCAATTGGACTTGAGGATTTAAACCCCAACGAGATCCGGAGCACGCTTCTCCCCTTTGTTTTTGAAAACCTTGAACGCGAAGGCGAGAGTTTGACAGATGTGTTGCGCAGAGTGTATAAACTCTAAGCATTTTGTAAGATTTCTTAGAGATTTTACGTGATTCGATTCTCCAAGATCGAGTGAATTCAGTTGAAGAGAACCGCACCAGTTTAGGCCAGTTTCGGTGCGCTAGGAGCAAAGTTCGCGAGACGTACATCTGCGTACGTTGAGCGAATTTGCGACGCAGCAAGCCGAAAATGGACAAACTGGTGCGGTTCTCCAAGCGCCCGTAGCTCAGTTGGATAGAGCATCAGATTGCGGATCTGAGGGTCGTACGTTCGAGTCGTGCCGGGCGCACCACAAAAAAATCTCCTGTAAGGGAGATTTTTTTGTATTCCTACTTCTTCTTCACTCCACCCTTTGGTTTCTTCTTGTCCTTCTTCTGCGCATTATTTCCCTTTGCCATATCATTGTTTAGTAAATGATGCTTCTATTATGCCACAAATTTTAGTCATCCCCGCGTAGGCGGGGATGACCGAACAGAGGAGATGAACCCGCTACGCTCGGCGAGCGATTGACGTGCCGATAAAGCTGATAACGAATAGACCAACGGCACACAGGACGATTGTGCCGCCGGTTGCGAGGTCGAAAGAGTACGATAGCCCAAGTCCGAGAAGCACACTCAGCAAAGAAACGACGATCGCGATGCCGATCGTTGTTTTGAATCCGCGATTGAACTGTGTTGCTGCGAGCACAGGAATCACCATCAACGCACCGACCAACAGGATTCCGACCACCCGCATCGAGACCGCGACCATTCCAGCTGTAAGGATCGCAAGAATCATACTCGAAAGCGTCACATTCACACCGTTCGCCCTGGCAATGTCCTCATCAAAGGAAAGAAGAAAAAACTGTGGATACATTTTCATCACTATCCCCACGATACCCACACCTATTCCACCGATCATCCACAAGTCATCCACAGTTACTGTCGTGATGCTTCCAAAAAGATACGCGAGCACTCCCCCGTTGAACTTCCCCACTGCGCTCATCGCTACAACAGCGAATGCGAGGGTTCCCGAAAGAAAAAGTGCCAACACCGCCTCGCCACCGAACTTGCCAGACAATCGGAGCTTCTCGATACCAATCGCGACGATGACCGAGACAACAATCGCGGCAAGAATCGGATTCACGCCAAGAATGATGCCGATCGCCACACCGGCCAACGACGCGTGCGACAACGTATCGGCGATGAGCGCGTATCGGCGAACCGTGAGGAATGTTCCAAGAATCGGCGCAACGATGCCGATAATGATTCCGGCGATCAGTGCACGCGTCAGAAAATCGTAGGCGAAGAAGTCTGCAAACATATTAGTGCTTTTTTTCCGTAATACCACGCAGCTGCGAAGGTCGAAATTGGAACGGCGATAACGAGCGAAGCACCGCCAACAATTGCGCGGACCACTTCTTCCATCACATACTCCGCATTTAAAACGACCCATAGTGGAGGACCGCCATTCACGGCGAATAAGAGAAACAACGGGAACGAAGCGCCGGCGTAGGCCAGAGCAAGCGTGTTCACGAGGCTTGCAATGTGTTCTCTGCCAACTCGGAGCCCGCGCTTGTACAACTCTTTCCTCGTGAGCGATGAATCCGCGATCCCAATCTCTTCCACCGCCGCAACTTGCGCCGTCGTCACGTCGTCCAACACGCCAAGTGTGCCGATAATCATTCCGCCAAGGAGCAAGCCCTGAAGGTTGATTGATGGCAATGATCCAATTTGAAGGAACACCGCTTCTTCTGTTCCCGATCCCGACAGCTTCGCAAGGACGACGGCGATCATGGAGAATGCAACAGCGGCAATGAGCGTGACGAGCGTTGCGCCGAGAGAGATTCCACTTCGTTTATTCACGCCGTGCGCAAGCAGAATCGAAATCACCGCAATCGAGAAGGCGCCAATGACGCTGACGGTTAGTGCGTCGTGACCGGCGATGATTGCCGGAATAACGCCGTATGCCAAAATACCCAAGCTCGCCGCAAGGCCGAAAAGCGACGTAATGCCGCGAATGCCACCAAAGAGAATCGCGAGGAGAAAAAACGCCGCAAGTCCAACGAGCACGCCAGGAATGCGTAGCTTATCCAGAATAACGTATCCCGATCCGCCAACGGTATCTGGTGCAACAATCACTGTGTCGCCAACAGAGAGCTTCTGCTGCTCAAACGTGCTGATAGTCGTTGAGTATTCAACCATCTCGTCCTTCCCGGCGTCTGGCCCATTATTCAACCGAACATTCACGCGCTGATACTTCTCGCTAAAGCCAGGATCCGTATTCTCGCCTTCGCTAAAAATGATCGTCACCTTCCCTGTGTAATACGACGGTGATGATGCGAAAACGGAATCCGCAGCAGGCGCCTCGGACGCCGACGGATTCACGGTCTCGGCCCGAAGTGACGCCGGAGATGAGGTACAAAAAATCAAAGCCAAAATCGCCAAAAGCAAGACCTGACCCCATTTTTTTTTAATGCCCATAGTGCTCGATGTTATGCATCACATCGTCCGGATGTCCGTGGCAAACAAGATGTCGATTCAGACAAAACACGCGCTCGACTTGGTGAGCGATCGCATCGGTGTCGTGAGAGACGAGCACAATCGTGAGACGCTTCTCATCGTGCAGCTTCCGGAGGAATGTGTAGAACTCTTCCTGGCTTCCAGGATCGATCGCTGATGTTGGCTCGTCGAGGAACAGCACGTCGGGGTTACCGGCCAATGCGCGAGCAATCATCGCACGCTGTCGCTCACCACCGGAAAGTGTGCCGATTCGACGGCCGGAAAGATGAGAGATTCCCGTCGTCTTCATCGCGTCGTGAATACGTTGATCTCGATCGTGCGACGATTTCGCATCGAAGATCCCGCTTTCAACAACCTCCTGAACGGTTGCCGGAAATGTCACTTCTCCACTACTTGAACGCTGAGGAACGTATCCAATCTTTGATTTGGGGATCTTCACGTCAACCGTTCCGCTACTCGGAGTTGCAAGACCGAGTAATAATCGAAGCAACGTTGTCTTTCCCCCACCGTTCGGCCCGATAATACCGACGTACTCGCCGCGACCGATGGCGATCGAAATGTTGGACAAAATATCTTTGCCGTCGATGCGATATGAAACGTCGTGGAGTGAAAGAATCGGCACTATTCCTGGCATACCATCGCGGTTTTGAGCTTGGCTAAATTCTTCTCCATGATACCAGGGTATTCCAAGCGTTCCGATTCTTCCGACGCTAAACTCTCGATTGCGTCGAGCACATCGCTCTTTGCGTCAGTCTCACTCGCAAGCGTTTTCGACAACGCATCGCTCGTGAACTCCTCGAAAAAGACGGTGGTGATGTGATGCGAACGAATGAGATCGGTCAACTCAACAAGCTTGGCCGACGAAGGCTCGTTCTCTGGCGAGAATCCCGCAATCCCGTACACGGTGAATCCATAACGCTTCGCAAGGAAGCCGAATGCGTCGTGTGAAGAAACAACCTCAGGAACTGAACACGAGGCGAGACCCGCGCGATACTCGTCATCGATCCCCTGCAAAACCGCAACCTTCTTTGAGACATTGTCACGAATCACATCGGCATTTTTCGGATCGATGAGCTCGAGTTGCCCGCCAATACTTTCCACGATTCGCTGCATCAAAACCGGATCGAGCCACACATGAGGATCGGTTTCTGGATATTGGAGCATCGTCAAAACTGAAATCGTTGGCCCACTGCGATGATCGTTGATGATGTCGTCTGCCCACGCGTCCACTCCGCCGTTGTTGATAAGAAGCTCGGCATCTTGAATCTTTTTCACGTCGTCAATCGTCGGCGAGAAATCGTGCGGCTCAAGGCCGGGACCGACGATGGTAGAGATGGTTGCCGCAGGATCAAGATCACTTGCCATCCAGGCTAATGGATAGATAGTCGCAACAATCGAAACCTTCCCGTCGTCCTTGGTGTAATCGGGAATCTGATTCTCTGGGAAAAAAGAGATGTACGCGAAGGCCCCGATCCAGACCGCGATGAATGCAAGGGAAAACCCTAGAGCGATGCGCAGTTTTTGCATAGGCCGAAGAATTCTAAAGAATGACGGAGAATCGTGAACTTGGATTTCTTATCAACCTGGTCTTCGAGCGTATCAAACGGATCCGCGACGTCGATGTCGGCGACAGCATCGCATTTGATGCAGACGATGTGGTGATGGTGATCTTGTTCGACGAATTCGTAGCGCTGCACGTGATCATGGAAAAAGATGGGAACGATGACGCCGGCTTCGACGAGAACCCCGAGCTCTCGATAGAGTGTGACTTTGTGGACCTCCGGGATATCGAATTTTTTGAGCCGACTCCGAATTTCATCCACGGAAAACGGCTTCATATTCTTCGCGAAGATCTCGAGAAGCGCTCTCCGAAGCTTCGTCATGCGAAAACCTTCAGCAGCAAGATTGTAGCGAAGCTCTGCGGTTCTGGGTGTTTCCAGTTTCATACGTCATCGACCATAACGCAACTCAGTTGCGTTTGCAAGACCCCCTGTTTGTAAACGCATACCCCAAGCCCGCAAGCCCCCTCCCCTTACATCCATCTAAGGTCACCTCACGGTCACGCCCCCTCCTTACTCCCCCATAAATGGGGGAGCGATGTCTTTTATCCCTTCGCAATGCTTATTCGTACAATTTCCTCAACACCCGCATCCCGCAATATTTCTTCGGCAGCACTCATCGTCGCGCCGGTCGTCTCAACATCATCAAAGATCATTATGCTCTTTGGAATCTCGATTCCCGA
>CALRCK010000003.1:188084-196424 GCA_943354605.1 Candidatus Uhrbacteria bacterium
GCATACGCAAACGGCGGACCATCCAAAGACGCATCCGCCGTGCACGCATCACACAAAAGCGAACCTTCTGCCTCGCAGTTCACGCAGTATCGTGGGAACACCGCATCCCAAATCACACACCGTCCTTCCAGGTATATCCATCTACGAGCCATGTGGTTCCGGACTTCACGAGCGTGATCGTGATCGATTGGTACTTAATTGTGGTATTTCCAGGATCGCCTACCGTTTCTTCCCGCTGCGTTGTCATCGAGAGCACTGTTTGCGTGGATGTTGAGCCCACCGTCTTTGGCGCTGTCACCACAAGCGTTGAAACGCCGTAATATGACCCGTCTGAAGATGCGCGAGCCTGCTTTGCGAGCGTTTCCAGTTGTTTCTGAAAGCTCGCCGTCGCCATTGGCAAAATGTCTTCAATATTCGCCGCATCAGATTCCGACGAGTAACTCCCCAAACGCTCCACAAACGTTCGCGCAACCGTTGTCGCAGACGTTTCTTTCACGACAACTGGCGCAGGAGTCGTTGTGGTATCCGTGGATCCCGTGGAAGTCGTGAGCTTGTCTTTCGATGACGTAATCCCCGTCGTCGACGTCGGAGTTGTCGTTGTTGGCGTTGCTGCCTTCTGCCTCCAGAACAACAGGAACGCTGCAAACAGCATGATGACCGCCAACGCGAGTGCGATTTCGATTTTTGTTTTGCGTTCCATACATTATGCATTTCGTTCTTCAGCCTGTTCGGCGGCAAGGCGCTTCTTTTCTTTTTCAATTTCGAGCAACTGCTGCGGATTCGTCGTGACGATCTGATCCTCCGTATAGCTCGCAACGATCTTGATCGCCGCATGCTTTTGACCCGCAAAGAAAATACCTTCTCCAACAGCCGACTCGAGCAACAAATACTTTTCACTCTGCGTGAGGTTGAATGTTTCCGCAATACGATCGACACCTGCCGGAGACTGTTTCATCAGCAACTGCAACGACGAGTTCGTCACGATCGCTTGGCCGTATGACGATCCAAGGAAATCGTTCACATCCTGCGTAATGGTCGTTACGCCAAGGTAATACTTACGGGCACGCTTCACGAGAGCGAAGATAAACTTTGCAGAATCCTCGTTTTGCATGAGCCACCACGCTTCGTCGATGACGAGAATACGTTTCTTCCGTTCCGATCGAACGACGTTCCAGATGTAGTTGACGATGGTGTAAATCGCCATGGCGCGCAATTCGTCTTCAAGATCGCGAACGGAGAAAATCACCAACTGGTTGCGCATCTCCACTGTGGTTGGCGAGTTGAGCAGTCCGGAGAATGTTCCACTCGTAAACTTTTCCAATCGCGCCACCAAGTTGTCGCCACCATTCATGCCCTGCAACACCTGCAAGAGATCCTCGAGAATTGGGTAGTCAACAATTCCTTCCAGCGTCGTCAAATCCGGCGTAATGTCACGCTTTGCGTACGATTCCAAAAGTGCACGGTCGAGCAACGAATCTTCTTCTGGCGTAAAACTCAACGTTCCCTTTTCACCCATCGGCTTGCCGATCATGATGCGAAGCAAACCCTTGAGGGTGATGACTGCACTACGCAACACATCGTCCACCGATGTTTCGTCGCCTTTTGCCCGAGGAAGATCAAACGGGTTCACCTTACTGTCTGACGCGAGGGACACGTTGATGTACGTTCCACCAACAGCATCCGACAGCTGACGATATTCCATTTCTGGGTCGATGACGATCACGTCCACACCCATCATCATGGAACGCAAAATCTCCAGCTTCACTGCATAGGACTTTCCGGCACCAGACGTTGCGAACACCACGGAATTCGCATTCTGCAGACTGAAGCGATCGAACAAAATTAATGAGTTGTTGTGACGATTGATGCCGTACAAAATACCGTTATCGCTCGTGACGTCTGACGAAATGAACGGATACGACGACGCGATTGGCGACGTGTTCATGTTGAACGTAATCGCGAGCTCGTCGTTCAAGAGTGGCAGCGTGGAATTGAATCCTTGTTCTGTTTGGTAAAATCCACGCTTTGAATAAATGAGTTTCTGACCGAAGATCGCTTCAATCTCCTCCGTACGCTTATCGAGTTCCTCAACCGTCTTGGCGTATAACGTGACGTAAAACGCAAACTGAAAGAAATGTTCAATTCCTTGCGTCAGATCGTCTCGAAGTTGTTCCACGTCACGCAATGCCGTTTCGCGGATTGGGTCACGGGGCTTGCCAGTTTCATTGTCGGAAATAACCTGCGCTTCGAGCACACCAACCTTGTTTCGCAGCTGCTTCAAAATGACTTCCGGTTTGATTGGGTAAAAGTACATCGCAATATCGATGGTGCTATTGTAGTTGATAATTGGTGCGCCCCACCCAATGCCAACGTAGCGCGGGTACGTCGTCACAAACAGCGTTCGGACGTACATGTCGCCCAAATGCAAATGCGCAGACGTCACCTCGAACGACGACGGCGCAATAAGATCGCGAACACTGACTGTTCCACGACGATAAATGCGCTCTTCTTCAAGCGTGGTGCGCTCTTGCATGGCCCTGGCCTGCGCCTCCGAGATTGGCTTTGGCTGAAGCGCCGGTGGCGCCACCTTTACGTCTTTTGGATTGTTTAAATCAAATGCCATACGCTAGAAATGGGTTTCCACACGCAACTTTCCAACGTCTACCAACTTTTCCGTGTCGTACACGTCTGGGTTATACGACGAGTAATACAACTCGATGAGCCCCTGGGTATCGAGAAGCGCCACCTGCAGGCTCATGCTCCCCAAGCCAGACGCAATTGTGGAAACCTGGCGCATTAACGTTTCGCGACGAGCCTGAAAATTCTTCTCATTCAACTTGATAATCTTTGCCGGAGAAAACGCACTCGACAGCTTTGTGAGGAACCCCTTTCCCTTTTCGCTTCCTTCCGAAGGATCGTACGGCACAATCACAAAGAATCGCTTCTGCATGATCTGTCCAAGCTCCACAAGTTCTTTAATAAACGACGTGTAATCGCGAATCTGCGTACGAAGCAACTCGTTGTGAATGGTATCTTCTTGCGCTTTCAAACTTGCGAGATACCCATCCACATTCATACGACGGGATTGGATAACGACTTGTAACGGAAATTCCAATCCATTTAAAAACTGCATGTAGCCTTGAATAATCGCCTGCTGTTCGTCCTCACTCTTCAGGGCAAAGTTAATACTCGACACCATCAACACCGCGCGGAGCGTGCCGTCTTTCATGACAACGCAGTCCTCACGAATCTCCGCAATATCTAAATATCGCTGCGCTGGCTGACCAGATTTTGGCTTTGCGTGTGCCATAGTTAGACATCTTCATCTGATGCGTACACACCACCGGTGTTCACCACCAACGTGAGTTCGTTCAATCGCGAACGTTCAAGTGGCGCTTTTCGTACTCGAGGAGCGACAACTTCTTCCTCAACCTTCTGCAAGAACGTTCGAATATCGGAATCGCTTAACGTTTTGTCCCAAACACGAAGATGGGGCTTTCGGAATGTTTGAATAAAATTCAGCACAATGAAATGAAACGGCTGACCGTTCACTTTTGCGAACGAAAACATCAAACCAATCGCAAGCACCGGCACACCAAGAGCAAGAACAATAAAGAGATTGAGAAAAATTCTATAAATAACAAACTCCACGAGCAGTACACCGAGCATAATCAAAAACTGTCGCGCCGTAATTGGCCCGATAATTTTCGACTCCACGTCGAGAAATTGCGGAACGACAAATTGATTCTGACCAGCCATGACCAAAGTATATCATGACAACATCGAATCCGACCGCTCACAATATTCGACCGTTCGTCATGCTGAGCGCAAGCGAAGCATCTCTCGTAGGGTATTCAGATCACCTACGGAGATTCTTCACTCCGTTCAGAATGACTGAATCCGCCTAGATTGCCACATTGGGACTACCCTCCTCGCAATGACGGCGCTTAAAACCGAATTCGCTCATTCAGCGCCGACACCGCGCGAATCTCTGCGGGACTCAAACTTTCTTCTCCAGCACTCCGACGACGCGTGGCAATTTCCGCGAGCCCAACACCCTGTGAAAGCGCATCGGTCGTCATTGAAACATACAATTGATTCATCGGACTTTGACGCCACGCCTTCACGCCCTTTACACGTTCTTCGTACGACTGCGCCTCGATTGTCGCAAGGATGTCCTCGATTTTCTGCGCGGCATCTGCAGGCACCGTGGAAAGTCGTCGGAACTCCACCGGAGTCATGGTTGCAAGTTCGTCAATCGGCCCAACAAGACGCTTCACCGGCTGAATATCCGTCATTGGTCTTGCGGCGCCTTGCGGCGCAACAGAACCGACCGTCAGCATTGGTTTCACAGGCGCTGGGCGGCTCGCAACGGCGGCTTCAACGAGCTTTTCCTCTGGGATCGCCTTCGTCTGCTGCGCAGATTCCTCCTTTGCTGACCGCGCCAAACTCACTCGAGCCTCCGGAAGAATCGGCTCGATATGTTCAGCGGAAGCATCCTTGGTGATTGCCGCAAATCGCTTATCAAGAACATCGTTCTTCTCAATCGGCGTGGTCGCAACCGGTGCCGGGGTAGCAACCGGCATCGACGAATCCACCGACGCGACCTGCTTCGCCTTCTTTTCCGCATCTTTCAACTCACCCTTCCACGAATCGTCGATATGGCTTGTGGGCACCGAAGCCTTTGGTGCGTTGATGATCGGGAGCTCTGAGGTGAGTTCGTGGGAAGGAGAGAACTCGACCGCCTTCACCTCCTCAGCCGGCTTCTCTTTCGCAATCGTCTCTTCAATCTCCTTCACGGCAACTTCGCCACTATTCACCGTTTCTCCAACATTCAATTGACGACTTCCTGGAGCACCAGGCTCTCCGCCACTGATGACATCAACCGTATCTCGTCTCTCATCAATAGCAGCAAGGAGTTTCTGCGCAAGGTCTGGTGACAGTCCAAGACCGCCAATGGTTTGTCCGCGAGAAAAGAATGTTAATGTCGATTCCTTCGTTTTCTCCTTATTCCAGTATGCATACAACAAGAACGCACATCGCTTAATGAGCACTTCAGAAAAGTTCAATTCCAATTTCTCATCAAGCTGCGTCGCAAACGTCTCCGCGCTCATTTTCATTTTTCCAACTCTCGATTTCGGATATTTATTCAAATCCCCTCCCCACGCCGTAATCTGCGCAGCAACACCCTGAACGTATTCTTCGAGTGGCAACAGCCGAAATCCAACGACATCACATGCAACCTTTTGTGCGCGAGGAAGCTCAACACCGAATGCCTCGGAAAGCATCGCAGGAAACTGATCAACAGTTAGCGCGCCATCGAGCACCGCGTCTGTTAAATCAAGCAACTCAATCGCGCGATCTTTTGGCAGTGCAAATTTTTCTAAGATAGCCTCAAAGACGGTCATCACTGAGCCGTCTGCAAGGAATGCCTGTACTGGCGGAATTTTGATGAGGTCTGCAATGGCCATACCGAATGTTTATGGCGTTGGCCCTGGTGCTGGCGGAGCCGGAGGAACTGGTGGAGGTGTTGGCGGTGGGTTGTATGCGGGACGCTCGCGAACCGTAATGTTGTCGATATGCTTTTTCATCTTTTCCACACGATCCTTTGCGGACGTATCTCCAGCATCAAAGGCTGTTTTCGCCTTGTCGTGCTCAGCCTGCGCTGCGCGCTTCATCACAACCAATGCAGCTGCGCTCTGGTCTCGCTCCTTCTGTGTTGCTCCCTCTGCTCGAGAACGCTCAAGCCGATCAATAGTGTTCTTACTCATGTTGTCGGTGACCACCTTTGTTGCAGCATTTGCCGGAGCACCTGCAGGAATAACATCCGCCAAATGGCGAGTGCTCTTTGCGTCAGTAGCAATCATGGCATCAACTCGATTCTCAACATTTGCAGCAGCAGGGCCAACTTCGGATCTTAGTGTCTCGTACTCGTCTCCAAAAACCTTTCGTGTTGTGTTGTACGACGAATCGTCGGAGCCCAAGAATGCTGCTGATGCCGCGCCATGTACGCTCGGCGGAATGCCACCAGCGTTTTCGGAATTCATCACCTCAAGCACAGAGTCTCTTCGATCCGCAGTACCGATAACCGTTCCGCTATTGTCGCGAATCTGCTCCGTCTGTTTATCCGCAACCGCTCCAACGCCAACCAATGTACGCATCGCCTGTTCTCGCCTTGCAGGATCCTGGACCGTTGATCCCGTAATCGTGCTTGCAATAGCTTCCTTCTGTTTGTTTGTTCCATTCGTTGCAACGTAGTCCCAGGCTTTTACCTTTGCGCCGCCCTTACCCTCAACCTCATAACGATTCATCGCATCTTGTACTGCAGGATCCCCAAGAGATGCTGTGGTCGCAACACGGAAATCAACAGAGCCCTTCTTATCGGCGCGCTCCTTAAAATGCGCAACGATAGCATCAGACTTCGCCTTCTGCTTATTGCCACCCGCAGCACGGAGCTGGTCTGCTGTAGGCTCAATAAGATGTGGATTTGCGGTGTATGTATCTTTAACCGCCTCCTTCTCTTCGCCAGAAAGCTGCATGAATGCCTTACCCTCATCCGACGACGCATACGCAAGCTGATTACGCATGGTTTCGTCGTAATCCACAGAAGCGAGATCTTTGTAATTTTCCTTTCCTTGGGCCTTATACTTATCTTCCAAATCCTTTCGGAGCTTATCTTGCTCATCAACCTTTGTTGCGAGATCTTTCGATCGCGCCCCATGCATTTCGTTCGTGTAATTCGCGAGAACACCCTGCCCTGGCTTCGCACGCGCTTCGCCCTTCGCAATAAGTTCTGCCCCAGCCTTGTATTCCGCACTTCCCTTTGCCGAGTTTCGTTGCATTTCTCTTCCGGCATCGATATCCTTCTGACCGTTCGCAACATCAGCACGCGCTAAGTTGTGCGCGGTCTTTTGGTCGTCGGTCATGTGGGCCGCTTCATCGGCACCAATCTTGTTTCGTGCCTTCCGCTCTTCCTTTCCTTCATGTGCAACGAAAGCGCCAGCGCTTGCAAGCGTGCCACCGATCGCGCCAGCAATCACGCCGCCACCAAGCTTCTTGCTCAGGCTGGTTCCTGTATTTGCCAAAGTTTTTCCGAGCTTCTGCGTATAACCAGGAGCAACCTGTTTCAGCCCAGGAATGTCTACTCCGCCAACCTTAAAGCCAGAAACTCCAGCCTTCCCCACACGCTTTGCGGTATTAAATGGCCGAGCGACGCCCTTCAAAAGCCCCTTTCCCATATCCTCACTCAACACACTACTCGCAAACCCACCCATGCCGGCCGCCGCAGACGATGCCTGCTGCATGCCGGCAAGAAGAATGGCGAGCGCCAAGAACATGCCTAAGAAGTTATCCAGGGAGAACATTTCCAATGGAATACCCGCATCTCCCTGAGACTTCGGCATTGGGAAATCCTCTGTTTGTGCGAGGTTCGATCCAGACGACGCTGCAAGCGCAAGCCACAAAAAGAACACCATGGTTGGGCCAAACGTGAGCGCGCTCGTAAACTTTTCCCACCACTGTTTGTAACTTGATTCTGCTGCATGGAATACATCCTTCACACCAATCATAAAGAACGCCAATGGCGACATGATGATGAGAATCCACAAAATCACGATACGCCACACAAATGCCACCGCAAGAAGGAACATCACGCCAAGAATCGCGAGCATCACGACAAACTGGAGGTATGCGCCCATCAAAAACTCGAACGCCTCCAGACCTGTTCCGGTTTCGTTGATCTTGTCGATAAAGTCGGATCCAAATTGATTAAACGTATTCAAACTCAACATTGACGCAAAATTTCCCGCAGCAATAGAAACGATCGCGTTCACAAAGGTGAACATGATCACCTGACTCACGTCGATCAAGAACCCACAGATCAGTTTGCTAAAGTTCACGAGCACGATGGCAATGAAGAGCTTTGGCAACTGCTGCGTCCAGTTCGCCGCGGAGTATCCAACAATCGTCATGATAGCAATCACCATCAAAATAACCACCACGAACATATTCACCACATCCCGAACAAGCGACCAACCGAGGTTCGTGATGTGGCTGTTATAAAAACCGTTGTAGCCAAGCACCGGAATCACCACCACCTGAATAATCAACAAAATCAACTTTCCAACTGCACCAGTAATCACCTGAATGATTCCCGCAAGGGTGATCATTGTTGTATCAATCGGATTGTTCAAGAATTGCGTGAAGAGCTCGCCGCCAGCATGGGTGTAGTGCAGTGGAATACCTAAAACCAGCACCGCCATCATGAGCGCGGTTACCGCCTTGTGTGTTGAACACCAATTCGTGAATCGCCGAACAAGCTCCGTGAGCTTCCGCATACGA
>CALRCK010000004.1 GCA_943354605.1 Candidatus Uhrbacteria bacterium
GCCGAACAACACGACGGTGTGTGGTGCACGATTGGATTGCATCCGAGCCATGTGCACGACCATAACTTTGTGGACGAGAACGAAGAGACGTACGACAAGCCAACCCCTGAGCACGAATTCGATGCTGAGCAATACGAAACGCTGGTTGGTCATCCAAAAATTGTGGCGATCGGCGAGTTCGGCCTCGACTACTCGCGTATTCCGGAAGGGATGGATGTTGAAATATTTAAAAACGATCAACGCAACGTTGCACGTCAACAACTTCAGTTTGCAACCAAGCACAACAAGCCCGTCGTCATTCATTGCCGCGGTGGAGCAACCGCGGACGTTACCGGCGCACACGATGATATGCGTGCCCTCATCGCCGAGGAGATTGCTCGTGGTGGAATCGAGCGTAGGGGAGTGATTCACTGTTTTACCGGGACGGTCGAGGATGCCGCGAAGTACACTGAACTGGGATTTTTGATCTCGATCACGGGCATTGTGACGTTTGGAAAATCCGTCGCTTCGGTCGTCAAAGAGATTCCCCTGGAGCAGATGATGATTGAAACCGACTGCCCATACCTCTCCCCCGTACCTCTAAGAGGGAAACGGAACGAACCAGCGAACGTCGCCCTCGTTGCCCAGGCTATTGCCGACCTTAAAGGTGTTTCTTTGGCCGAGGTTGCCCGCGCTACCACCGCCAACGCCCGTCAGCTTTTCCGCATAACCTAGCGAAGTTGTTGACTTTTCCCAATTTTCTGGCTACATTTGCCATTCGAGCCTCCTGTTGGGGGCTCGGCGGCGCCGCATTGTGTGGCGCTGATTCATCATAGCTCGAGGTTCATTTCATCATGCACGAAGCATCCGCTTCCGCCCCCGCTACTCTCCCTTCTGTTGACGGTGCCGGTCCTTTCGGTGGCCCTCCCGATCCCACCCTCCTCGGTCGGTGGACCACCACCACCCGTCCGCCGCCGGCCTTCTTCTCGGTCATCGAGACCCTTGTGAAGGTGAACAACGGTGATGGTCTCCCGAGCCGGAAGACGGTCATCAAGACGATCCGGAAGAACGTCGGTGAGGGGACGGTCTACACCAACAACGACGCGGAAGAGCTCTACGAGTTCCTCGTGCGCTACGCCGCGATCGAGCAGCTGCCGAACGGTCGGTGGACCATGAATGCGTCGCGATGTCGGGAACTCGAGATCGCGATCGACAACCGCAAGCCGCTCCCGTTCGACTTCATCGTGACGAACACTCCGGGCGAAGCCTGCGGGTGCCCCCAGCCGGCGAACAGCGTCGTTCCGCCGAAGGCCGATGAAGAGCCGGCTGTCAAGCCGTCGCCCCCGGTCGTGGATGCGCCGAAGCTGTTCGTGGTCGAGCGTGTGGCGTACATGACCGCGAGCGAGATCAAAGCGCTTGAGGCCATCGCCATCTGCCAGGCGAGCACCGTGGTCGGCGAGCTGCGTTCGCCGATGCACATGACCGACGAGGTGTTCGCCGAGTCGGACATCGGGAAGTGCTTCGGCGGGGAGCGCGATCTCTTCGTTGTGGAGCTTCACCGGTTCGTGCGCGCGGGCATCGTCGAGATCCGGCCGAACACGGGGCCGGACGGTCAGTACGATGTGCTCGTGTTGCCGGTACCCTACGATGACCTCAAGGGCAGCATCGTTCCCATCACCGTGCGCTACCCGATCGCGGTGCCGCGGCACGTTGTTGACGCGATCGATCGCGTCCTCGCCCTCGAAGGCCTGAACGTCTCGAAGGGCGGTTTGCACGCCACGGTTCGTGCTTCGGTGGTCGCCCGGTTGAAGAGCCGAAGGATCGCCGTGCAGCCGGACAAGCTCGCGGATGTCATCACGCACCGCATGATTCGTCACCATCCGGCGGCCCTGGAGAAGGGCTGGGGCCTCGCAGCCCAGGGACGCGGCGGCGTCGATGCCGTGATCTGCTTCCCCGGGCTCACCCCCGTGGAGTTCGTGCCCATCGCGCGTGACATCTTCGCCGAGGACGTGGAGACCGAGCAGTCCGCCGCCCCGCCTCCGCCGCCGCCCAGCTTCATCGCGGTCGGCGACATCGGGGAGGGGACGGACGAGGCGCTGCTCGACCAGGTCATCACGGAATGGCCGGCGGTCCTCGAGGCCGCGCAGGCCGAGAAGGCTCGTCGCGCGGAGGTGGCTGCGCGAGCGGCCCGTCGTGCCGAGCTCGAGCAGAAGCGCGAAGCGGCGGCGGAGCAGGCGGTGCGAAAGGCCGCCGAGGCCGAGGCCGCCGCTGCGGAGCTGCGGGCGCTCGAAGAGGAACTCGCCGGGGCGTAGCTACGGCGAGTTGGGTACGGTGACATCATACGTACGAACGAGATCCGGCTGCCGCAAGGTGGCCGGGTCTTCGCATTTTGGCTTACCTTAGCCATTCCGCCTTCTTTCCCCAGCGCAGAACTTCCAATTGTCATGTTGATACGGTATACTCACGCCGCTTTATGGACGATTATCGGGCATCAATGCGATTTGCATTGCGTGCGATGGCAGACGTGACCGGAACAATCCTTGTGCCAGCATTCGTCGCGGCACTCTTGGGAAAATTCTTGGATGCTCGCTACGGCACGGGCCGAATCCTGTTCGCGGTGCTTTTGACACTGACATTCTTGGCTACCGCGTTCATTCTTGTGAAAAAAGTTCGGCAGTATGCAAAAGAGTATCAAAAACTCATCGCCCCTTAACTTTGCGCTTGTTCCGCTTGCTGCGGAGCCAATCGCGCATCTTGGCGCATTTCCAGTCACCAACACCATGGTGAATGCATGGATTGTGACTGCGTTTTTTGCTGTGGTCGCGTTTGTTGCAACACGACGCAAGGGACTTGTGCCACGCGGCGTGCACAATGTCATTGAGGCAATTGTTGAAGTGCTTTCCAGTGAAATTGAAAAGATTGCTGGTAGCCGCAAACTCGCTCGTCAATTCTTTCCATTAATTGCGACTATTTTCTTTGTCGTCCTTGCGAACAACTGGCTCGGCTTACTTCCAGGAACAGGAACCGTTGGATTTTACGAGCTTGTGCACGGTGAAACAGAACTCATCCCATTACTGCGCTCAGCGGGAAGCGATCTGAACTTTACACTAGCTATCGCTGTTACCGCGGTGCTTTTCTCACACCTTGCCGGTGTTCGTGCTGTTGGATTCATTGACTACTTCAGTAAGTTCGTGAACGTAAAGGCCATTTTCAAATCCATCAAGCACGGTCCGATGGCATTCATTACGGCAGTCATCGAGTTCGGTGTCGGGTTCATCGAAATCATCGGAGAATTTGCAAAAACACTCTCCCTGTCGCTTCGATTGTTCGGAAACGTATTTGCTGGTGAAATTCTCATGACTGTCATGCTCGGCTTAGTGTCGTACGTGGTACCAATTCCTTTCATGTTTTTGGAAATCCTCGTTGGCGTTGTGCAAGCGACGGTGTTTGCGATGCTTACATTGGTGTACCTCGTCATTGCAACCACGCCGCACGGTGGACACGATGAACATCATGCATAATTCCGGCATCGTGGGAGAATGTCGTTTGGCGATTGCGATCGTCGAACAACCTTCATTCATGATTCATAGGACTTCCTCCTTTGGCCTATTTTCAACTCAGATCATCGGAAACTTCTTCACCGTACTAAGAAGTACGCCTCAGAAGCTTTCCTCGATCTTCGTCGAAACTAGGCTCAAATGAGAAAGTCCTAACTAATTATCACGTTTATGACAGCAGAAATGATTGCGCTTATTGCGAAAGCATTTGCGATCGGTGTGGGTGGTGCGATGCCAGCATTGGCAATTGGTCTCATCGGTTTCTCAGCAATGCAGTCCATTGGCCGCAACCCAGAAGCAGCAAGCAAGGTGCTCGCACCAATGCTTCTTGGTATGGCTTTCGCGGAAGCTATCGCTATTTACGCCCTTGTTATTGCATTCACTCTCTAAACTTCTGCTTTTGGCGCATTTCCGGCTTACTTCCTCGGCGTGATCGACGGTGTACCATCAAGTACACCTTGACGCTCCCGCCTTCGTCGCGCACCGAAACTGCATCCAAAATCAAAAGTTTAGGTCTATTCAGATATCGTTACTTGTCGGGGGATTTGATTCTTCAATCCTCTGCAAGTCATGAGATCGATTTGATGAACTTCTATGGCAACAGAAAACGAAACAACAACAGCAACAGCATCCGAACAGGCTGAGGCGCCAACTGGTGTTCTTGGAACGTTCGGCATTCGCGGCGACTTGTTTGCGGCGCAGCTCGTGAACTTCTTGCTGGTGCTCATCGTCTTGTGGCGGTTCGTCTATAAGCCGATTCTTGCCATTCTCGACAAGCGCGAGGCGGCAATCGCAAAGAGCGTGAAAGACGTTGAGGAAATTTCTGCGCGCATGGCTGCAGCAGAAGCCGAGCGCAACGCGATGCTCGCGTCGGTCCTCAAGGAATCTCAAGCTATTATTGAAGGCGCAATGAAGGAAACTGACGCTCGCAAGAACGAAATGTTGGAAGCCGCAAAGCGTGAAGTTGAGCGCGTCATTGCAAAGGGCAAGGATCAGCTCGCCGCAGAACGCGAAGCATCATTGATGGCGCTCCGCAAAGACGTCGTCGATATCGCGGTTCGTGCAGCAGCAAAAATTGTTACTGAAGGACTGACAGAGAAAAAGTCCCAATCACTTGCCGAAGAGGTTGTGCGAAAGATGACGTAATATGCCAAAGCTTACTCCACGCCATCTTGCCACGGTGCTCGTCGACCAATGCGTCGATGTCACCCGCGCAGAGCTGGTGAAAATTATCGATGCGTTTGTGGGCGAACTTGCCGAACGGGGCATGATGCACAAATGGCGCGACGTTGAACGGGAAATTCACGGCGCGTGGAAACGAAAGTTTGGCGCAGCGAATGTCACGATCGTTTCTGCTCATCCACTGACGGTAGCAATGCGAAAAGCGATCGAGGCAAACGCTCCAGGCGCAGACATCACGGAGCGCATTGATGAACGGCTGATGGGTGGGGCAGTGATCCGCATCGACGACCGACGCATCGACGCAAGCGTGGCAGGAATCCTTCAGCGACTGAAACAGTCCCTTGATAACGCAGCATCTTGAACCCAATCTATGCCAACCAAAAAAGCAGACATCATTGCAGTCCTCCGCGAACGTATCGACGAGTTTAAAGTCGAAGCGCACGAAGAGCGTGTCGGCACCGTCATGAGCGTGTCCGACGGCGTCGCACGTTTGTCTGGCCTCGGCAATGCGATGAGCCAAGAAATGATCGACTTCGGCAACGGCGTCTTTGGCGTGGCACTCAACCTTGAGGAAGAAACCATTGGTGTCATTATTCTTGGCGATGCGACTGGCGTGAAGGCGGGCGATACTGCGCGAAGCACTGGTCGCATTCTTTCTATTCCGGTTGGTGAAGAAACGGTTGGCCGCATTCTTGATCCATTGGGAAACGCGCTCGACGGCAAAGGTGCACTGACGACAAAAACACTTGCGCCGGTGGAGAAGGTTGCTCCAGGAGTCATGACACGAAAGTCTGTTTCCGTTCCAATGCACACGGGAATTAAAGCGATCGACGCGCTTATTCCTGTTGGCCGCGGCCAGCGCGAGCTCATCATTGGCGACCGTCAAACCGGAAAGACCGCCATTGCAATCGACACGATTCTCAACCAGAAAGGCGAGAACGTGAAGTGTATTTACGTTGCAATTGGACAGAAAGAATCAAAAGTCGCACAAATCATGGCGCGTTTTGAGGAAGCTGGCGCGATGGACTACACCACAATTGTTCTTGCCGGAGCATCGGATCCTGCCGCAATGCAGTACCTCGCACCATACGCAGGATGCGCGATTGCGGAATACTTCATGGCGAAGGGCGAGGACGTGCTCATCGTGTACGATGATTTGAGCAAGCACGCATGGGCATACCGCGAAATTTCCTTGTTGCTCCGCCGCCCACCAGGACGCGAGGCATATCCTGGTGACGTCTTCTACCTGCACTCCCGTTTGCTTGAGCGCTCTGCGCGATTGAACGAGGAACATGGCGGAGGAAGCATCACCGCACTTCCAATCATTGAAACGCAGGGAGGCGACGTGTCAGCCTACATTCCAACAAACGTGATTTCGATTACCGACGGCCAGATCTACCTCGAATCCGACTTGTTCTACCGCGGTCAGCGCCCAGCACTCAACGTTGGTCTCTCAGTTTCACGCGTGGGATCGTCCGCGCAGACCAAGGCAATGAAGAACGTTGCAAAGACGCTCAAGGTCGATCTCGCACAGTTCCGTGAACTTGAAGCCTTCGCACAGTTTGCTTCTGATCTTGATGAAGCAACCAAGAAGCAGATCGAGCGTGGTCGTCGCGCAATGGAGCTCATGAAACAGAAGCAGTACTCGCCATTGTCGTTCGCAAAACAGGCCATCGTCATCTTCGCACTGAACAACGGCATGCTCGATGCGTTGCCAGTCACAGCGATGCAGAAGTTCGAAGAAGAATGCCTGCGCTATTTTGAATCGAGCGGAGCATCGGTTTTGAAGTCGATTGTTGAAGCTCGCGATGTTTCTGGAGATGTGAAGGCAAGCCTCGAGTCTGAACTGAAGAAATTCCTTTCAACGTTCACCGCCTAATATGGCAATGTCGCGGAAGCTCATCAAATCCCGAATTTCGTCGGTCAAAAACACGCGCAAAATTACCAAAGCCATGGAAATGGTTGCGGCGAGCAAAATGCGCAAAGCCGTGTCTGCCACCTTCCGCGGTCGGCCATACGTTGTGCTTGCTAAGTCGACCATCGAGGCAGTGATGGAGCGATCCGGAGCCTCATTGAATCACCCGATGCTCACTTCTGGCGCCGGTGATCGCGAACTTGTCGTACTCTTCACGTCTGACCGTGGACTTGCCGGCGGATACAACGTGAACATGGTGAAATTCGCTCGTGAGCAAATGAAATCGCTCGGCAATGTCGACGTGATCGCAGTCGGAAAGCGTGGATCGGACGCAATGCAACGCTTAAAGTACAACGTCGTTGCATCCTTTACTGGACTGGGCAATGCGCCGAAGTACAGCGACATCGTTCCTGTTGCCCGACTCGCACTTGATGGATTCCTCCAAGGAAAATATCGGCGAGTACGGCTGCTGTACACACACTATGTCTCTGGTGTGACGCAGACGCCGAGTATGCAAACGGTACTGCCGTATGGGGAAGGGGAGAAGAAACGAATAGATGAAGGATCAGCGACAACCTCGGACTACACCATTGAGCCAAACGCCTCCGAGCTTCTGTCGCGCGTGATTCCAAACTTGGTCATGACAACGTTCTATCAAGCGCTGCTCGAATCAAGTGCATCGGAACACGCGGCGCGAATGCTCGCCATGAAGAACGCATCGGATTCTGCGAGAGACATGATGGAATCGCTCACGTTCACGTACAACCAAGTTCGACAGGCCGCGATTACACAGGAAATTGCAGAGATTAGCAGCGGTGCCGCGGCACTCGCTTAAACCCACGATTATGAAAGGAACAATCGCACAAATCATCGGCGCCGTGATCGATGTCAGATTCGAAGGTGAGGTTCCAGCAATCTTGAACGCGCTCACCGTAAAGCACGGAGATACTGAGCTCGTCCTCGAAGTTGCCCAGCACCTTGGCAACGGCATGGTGCGCACCATCGCCATGGGTGCAACCGACGGTCTTACCCGCGGTGTCGCCGTCACAGACACTGGCGCACCAATCAGCGTTCCCGTCGGCCCAGCAACACTTGGCCGCATGTTCGACGTCACAGGAAACGCAATCGACGGACTGGAACCAATGAAAGGTTTGCGTAACGATCCAATTCATCGTCTTGCTCCAGCGTTCATCGATCAATCGACCAAAGCCGAAGTTTTCGAAACAGGAATTAAAGTCGTCGATCTCATCTGTCCAATTCTCAAAGGAGGAAAGACAGGCTTGTTCGGTGGTGCTGGTGTGGGAAAGACGGTGCTTATTCAGGAGCTCATTCACAACATCGCAAAAGAACACGGTGGATACTCCGTTTTTGCCGGCGTTGGAGAGCGCACCCGTGAAGGAAACGATTTGTACATGGAAATGAAGGAGTCCGGCGTGCTCGACAAAACGGCGCTCGTCTTCGGACAAATGAATGAACCTCCAGGAGCGCGTGCTCGCGTGGCGCTCACCGGTTTGACGCTTGCCGAGTATTTCCGCGACGACGAAGGCCGCGACGTGCTGATGTTCATCGACAACATTTTCCGCTTCACCCAGGCAGGATCGGAAGTGTCGTCACTTCTTGGACGCATCCCATCGGCCGTGGGTTACCAACCAAACCTTGCAACAGAAATGGGTGCACTGCAGGAGCGCATTACCTCGACGACGAAGGGATCAATCACCTCGATTCAAGCCGTGTACGTGCCAGCAGACGACCTTACCGATCCAGCGCCAGCAACAACCTTCGGTCACCTGGATTCCACCGTGGTGCTTTCTCGTGCACTTGCTGAGCTCGCTATTTACCCAGCGGTCGATCCACTCGACTCGTCCAGCAACATTCTTGATCCGAACATTGTTGGAGAAGACCACTACGCAACCGCTCGCGGTGTGCAGAAAGTGTTGCAGCGCTACAAGGACCTGCAAGACATCATCGCGATTCTTGGTATGGACGAATTGTCTGAGGACGACAAGCTCACGGTGTCGCGTGCTCGAAAGATTCAGAAATTCTTGTCGCAGCCGTTCAACGTCGCTGAACAGTTCACAGGGAGCCCAGGAAAGTACGTTGCGCTCTCCGAGACGGTTCGCGGGTTCAAAGAAATTTTGGAAGGCAAACACGACAGCGTTCCAGAACAGGCCTTCTACATGAAGGGAACGATCGACGAAGTGACCGCGTAATATCGTTCGCTGGTGGCTCGGGTACATGGTTTTCTGCTGCGTCACACGACGCTACGCCGCAACGTCTCGCTTACGCTCGACTGCGACTGTGCATCCAGGTAGCCTCGCTGAAAACCATGTACCACTCGCCGCTGGCGCTCACGTCCTTCACTTTATGCCAAAACTCAAATACCAAATCGTTACCCCAGAACGCATCGTCCAAGAGGGCGAGGCGGATTCGATTTCGGTCATGACCAGCATGGGGGAAATCACGGTCCTGCCGCACCATATACCACTCTTAGCGCTCATGAAGGCCGGCGAGATGCGTATCATGAACGGCGGACAAGAAACGCTTTTGGCCACATCTACTGGGCTTTTCGAGGTTCGCGATGGGTCGTCGGTCGTTGTCCTTGCCGACACCGCAGAGCGCAGTGAAGAACTGGAGCTCGCCGCGATTGAGGCAGCAAAAAAGCAGGCCGAGGACAATCTCCGAGAACTCCGCGAGCGAAACGATGTCGGGTTCGCCGACGCCGCCGCACACCTGGAACGCGAACTCGCTCGCTACCGCGTAGCAATGAAGAAAGGGAAGTCTCGACAGCACCGCTCAGAGGCCTAGGCTGCGGGGTGGACAACCTGCTTGATCGGCAACCCCATAAACCATACACTTCGCCTGATATATCGGGACTTATTTGTAATCCTTTCAGGCTATGACCCCCTTTGAGAACACGCTGTATGTCGCCACGATCACGCCAGTTCTTGCCCTGGTTGTATCAATCATTCTGAAGCCCGCACGAGCATTCCGATGGAATGCACTGCTCATCGCATTATCGGGTATCAGCGGCGCAGTTGCTGCTACCTATGGTGCAGTTGCAGAGGAACCGTTCACCATGGCCGTGCCGATGTTCTATGGAATGACGATTGCGCTTGATCGCTTCAGTGCGATTTTTTTCTTGAGCGTTTCCATTGCTATTGCCGCCGCCGGTTTGTATGCCCTCGTCTATAGCGCAACGCATAGCCAAGAAGGGTCACGACTTCGGCAGATGGGTATCCTCACTGCAGCATTCGTCATTGGCGTGCAGTGGGTGCTCATCTCCGGAAACGTCATTGGCTTTATTGCAGCATGGGCAGTGATGACACTTTCGGTATTCTTCGTAACGATTCTGCCGATGGGCGAATCACAGAAAACGACGGCGTTACAATTTCTCACCGTATCGCAGCTCGGAATTGCCGCACTGACTGCGGGCTTCTTTGTTCTCTCGTCGGGTGCACTGTTCAGCGACTTTGGCACGCTTGCGTATCTTTCTGGTCAGATTGAACCAACGCAGCTTGTGGTCGGCTACGGATTACTCCTGTTCGGGTTTGGCGCAACCATTGGACTCTTCCCGATGCATCGATGGTTCCGATCCATTTCCGCATCGGTCCCCGCACACATCGCCACACTGATCCGCGGAACACTGTCCGGCGTTGCATTTTACGGATTCATCCGTTGTATTCTGTTTATTCTTCCGCCACTGTCCGTATGGTTTGCGCTGCCCGTCGCTATTCTTGGCACGCTGACCATGATTTGCGGCGCAGTATGTTCGCTCAATGAAAAGAATATCCAACGCATCTTCGCAAACCTCAGCCTATACAACTTTGGCCTTGCGACGATCATGATTTCTGGCGCCATCACATTCCAGACGCTTGCACAGTACGACGCAATGAATATTATGCTCTTTGCAGCATTCATTCATATCCTCGTGACAAGTATCGCCGGCTCAGGACTGATGTTGGTAGGGGATGCAATGGGACAGACCCTTGAACGCAGCGGCGGTCTTGCGACAAAAAAACCCAAACTCACGACAGCGGCAATCGTTCTGCTCCTTTGCGCGATTGGATTCCCACCGTTTGCAAGCTTCACGAGTATGTGGATGATGAGCAGTACATTCAAAACACTGTTCGTCGATCTTTCCTTCGGTACCCTGTTCCATGGTCTACCCGCAGGATACGCCATCGCGTCACTCAGTATTCTCGTACTCTTTGTTCTTGCCGTTCTGCTCTCCATCGTCGCTGTCGGCCGCGTCATGATCGGCATGTTCCTCGGTTCGTCGCGATCGGAGTCTGATGCGGTCGTCACTGAGGCCACAGATTCACAGCTTGTTCCGATTGTTCTTCTTGCGTTCCTTGCGCTGGTCAGCGGCTTCGCCCTGCCGCAGCTCCTCGTGTCTATCGGTGCAGACCCACTCACGGATGCCGCCGGCACATTCAACGGAGGAATCGTCACATCGGTCGGCACGCTTCGCATGGGCATCACCGGCGTTGGTATTTTTGCCATCGCGTTCATTGCCTGGTATTTCCGCGCATCATGGCTCGATCGTGTGCCATCGTTCGAAGCAATCGAAACACGCCGCGAAGCCATAGCCAAACGGATTGCTATGGGAGACCGAGCAAAAAATGCTTGGAACAGTGCTCTAGAAAAACTTCGCCGCTAATCGCCTTGTATGTTGAATGCATTCCTTTCTGTGTGGCATGTTGATCTCCTTGTATGGTGCGAACTGGTATTGATTGGCATTCTTGCGCTTGGCACCGCGGTACTGACATTCGGAGGCGTACGAGTACACCGATCAGAACTTTGCATCGCCATCGCTGGACTCGTTTCCGTCGTGGCAACCGCGTTCACCAATAATCTTGCGGTCCTTGCGTTTGCATTTGCTCTCACCGTCCTTTCCGCCACTTACCTTGCGCTTCATACGGAACGCGCAGCCAATGAAAAAACACGAAAAGCAATTCTCGCACTCTCCACGGGAACCGTCGGACTGTTCTTGGTTGGATCAGCGCTGTTTTTGAAGGCACAAATGGACGCTGGCGCGTCGTTCTGGAGCGCGCTTTCGTTTGGCGGCGTTGCCGAGGCGCTTTCTCCAACGTCGTTCAACGCGCCCCTCACACAGTGGGCATTTGCTGCAGTGACGGTCGGCGTTCTTGGCGCGCTCGGACTGTTCTTCATGAAAACCCGATTCACGAGTTTTCTTGGCACAGCTGCACCGGCCGTGTTCATTATTACGCTCCTTAGACTGAAACAGGGCACTGATACCGCTACGGCGGACGGCGGAGTGTGGACGAATAACGTATTCCTTGCGATTGGCATCTTTCTTCTCCTTGTGACCGTCGTGAAGCTTGTCTTTAAAAAGAAGCGCCAGCTCCTGTCTATTTCCAGCATCCAGCACATTGGTCTCGTTGCGTTCATGGTTGGTGCAGGTCCTGCAGGAACCATCCCAGCACTCATTCACCTTGGTGGTCAGGCTGTTGCACATTCTGGATTGTGGCATGCCGCAGGAGACTCCGCATCGGTTCGGGCTCGACCACTCATGAAATATCTTTGCGGCACACTCTTTGCATCCCTTCTTGCCGCACCGTTCTCGATGCTCTTTGTGAGCGTACTTGTTGGTATCGGATACGCGCTGCAAGCACATCTTGTTCTCGCGCTCTGTGTCTTTGTAGTCCTTGCGCTCTTGAGTGCATATTATGTTCGCGCAGTCCTCACACTCACCGCACAAGACCACACAGAGGAACCAACGGCGCCCATGTCGAAGCATCACAAAATTCTTACCGCCGTTCTTGCGACTCACGTTCTCGTGATGTTCGGTGTTGGCGGATACCTTCTTACCCAAAGCGGTATTCAATTTGTTGTAACGGTCGCACAGAACATTGCATCGCTCTAATACACACATGTCCGATCTTCTTCGTGGCCTGAATTCTGAACAACAGCAGGCGGTCACCCATGGCGATGGACCGCTCATGATTATTGCTGGCGCAGGAACAGGAAAGACAACAGTGATCACGAAACGTATTGCGTGGCTCATTGAACAGGGAAAGGCAATGCCGGAGAATATTCTGGCACTGACGTTTACGGATAAGGCCGCAAATGAGATGGAGGAACGCGTGGATGTGCTCCTGCCCATGGGATACGTTGACTTATCGATCTCTACATTTCACGCATTCTGCGAAAAAGTGTTGCGCGAACACGGCGTTGATATCGGCATTCCGCAGGATTTCACGGTCGCCTCAGAGGTCGACGGCTGGCTATTCATGCGTCGGCATCTTGCTGATTTTCATCTCGAGTATTACAAACCTCGCGGCACACCAACCAAGTTCTTCAAGCTTCTCCTTTCGCATTTCTCGCGAGCGAAAGATGAGGGAATGACGCCGGATCAATACATCACTCATGTTGAGGAGCAGATTCAGAACGTTGCCGGCGGTGGGCCGGAAGCTTTCGACGCGCTACCAGAAGAGGAGCGGTTGGAATGGCAGAAGCATCGCGAGATTGCTCGTGCATACAAAACCTATCAGGACATTCTTATCGCCGAAGACGCGCTCGATTTTGGCGATCTTCTTGCGTACACCGTGGAACTTTTCAAAACCCGACCAAACATTCTCGCGGAATATCGGAAGCGTTTCACGTATATTGTGGTCGACGAGTTTCAGGACACGAACAGCGTGCAGTACGAACTTGTGAAGCTTCTCGCCGCGCCGAAGAACAATCTCACCATCGTGGGCGACGACGACCAAGCGATTTATAAATTCCGTGGTGCAGCGCTAGCAAATATTCTCACATTCCGATCAGACTTTCCGGACACGGCAAAGATCGTTCTTGTCCATAATTATCGGAGCGGTCGAGAGATTCTCGATGTCGCGTATTCGTCCATCACGAAGAACAATCCTCATCGCCTTGAAATCTCCGAAGGCTTATCGAAACAACTCATCTCAAACATTAAACACGCAGGCAACGTCCACCACATCCACGCCGCAACGCTGGAGGACGAAGTCGCCACCGTCGTTGAGACCATCACAAAGTTACACGACGAATCTGGCGCAGACTGGAAAGACTTTGCCATTCTTGCGCGCGGCAACGATCACGTGGATCCGTTCCTTGAGGCTCTCGAGCGAGCCGGCATTCCATACCGCTTCATGGCGCTTTCCGGTCTGTACACGATGCCGATTATCCTCGATGCCCTCTGCTACCTTCGCGTCATCAACGCACCACACGACTCGCCGTCGCTCTATCGGATTCTCTCTCATCCCCGCCTTGGTCTGTCGCAGGAGGATCTCACTGCACTCATGTTCTACGCTCGACGAAAAGGCATGTCGTTGTTCGATCTTTTAACGTACGCCGACGCCGCACGCATTTCGATGCACGGCAGAAACACCATTATCGACCTCCAACAGAAACTCGCCGAACTCCGCAACAAAGCAAAGCGCTTACCGATCACAGAACTCTTCGTGACGATGATGAAAGAAACGGGATTACTCGGCGACTGTCAGCACGCGTCGGAAATGGAGCAGCAAGAGCTGTACCGATTCCTTGAGCGCTTCTTTCATCGCCTCAAGCGATTTGTCGCGATGAACGACGACGCGACGCTACCACGATTCATCGAAGAATTCGATGCTGAGCGTGCGGCAGGGGAGGACGGAGTCGTTGCGCAAGATCCGGAAGACGGGCCGGACGTTGTGTCGGTTATGACTGTTCACGGGTCAAAAGGCCTCGAGTTCCGATATGTATTCGTCATCAACCTCGTCGAACAGCGTTTCCCGTCGGTTGGCCGATCACAGGCTATCGATTTCCCACCAGGATTAATGAAAGACGAGGTTGAGGGGAACGATCACGTTGCTGAGGAGCGACGATTGTTCTACGTGGCAATGACTCGAGCGAAAGAAGGATTGTATTTGATGAGTGCGGAAGATTACGGAGGATCACGAAAACGAAAAATTTCCCGATTTCTGGACGAACTTGGGTTTACCAACGCAATCAGCGTTACTCGACCAGAGAATATCGCGGACAGCTTGGCACTCGAGGTTGGGAAGAAACCAACCGGTGATGCGAATATTCACATTCCCGATAAAATAAGTTTCTCGCAAATCGCGGCATTCAGCACATGCCCATTGCAGTACAAATACGCACATATCATCGGCGTGCCGTCGTATGGTAAACATCAGATGAGCTTTGGAAAATCCATGCACAACGCGCTTCAGGCATTCATGGAGCGTATCATTGCTGCAAAAGCCGCACACCAAGCCACGCTGTTTGGTGGCGCTGGCGAATCCGTCGCGCTTCCGACGATGAAGGACTTGCTCGACATGTACGACCGCACGTGGATCGACGAATGGTATCCAGACGACGCAACACGCGACGAATACCGAGCTCGCGGCGTAGAAATCATGAAAGAGTATTATCGCGTCGTCACGGAAACCCCCCCGACTCCGAAATTCATCGAAAAGGGATTCACGCTGAAGATCGACGGCATTCTTGTGAAAGGTCGGATCGACCGTATTGACGACGTTGAAGGTGGAGTCGAAATCATCGATTACAAAACAGGCACACCGAAGACGAAGCTTGACTGGGACGATCGTCGTCAGCTCGTTCTCTATGCCATCGCTGCAGAAGAAAGCTTCGTTCCACCACTCGTCGTCAAAAAACTGACGTACTATTATTTAGAGTCGAACACCGCCGTCAGTTTCGAACCGACGGATAAAGACAAGGAAAAGCTCAAGCTCCAAATTTGCGAGAGCATGGAAAAGATTCGCACGAGCACATTCCAGGCAACGCCGGGCCCGCACTGTCAGTACTGCGACTTTAAAGACATCTGCCCGTATGCAAGACCAGCCTAGGCGCAAGCGCAGTTCGCTCACGCAAATCAACACAATGCTCGAAGGCACACTGAAGCGCCACGGCATCACCAAACAGGTCACCGCCGCGATTATCGTCAATCGCGCAAAGGAAATTCTTACAGAAATGTTGGAAGGCTCACCACTCGCAGACGATGTTCGGGTATCGAGTTACGCCGCGGGAATTCTCATTCTCGGCTGCGACAATGCCCCGGCAACATTCGACATCAGCGGAATGATCCCCACCATTCTTGCGCGTATTCAGTCAGAAATTCCGGAGGCTGACATTACGAAGATTATTGCACGAGTGCAGAAAGAGAAGGGGAATTTCTGATATACTCTTTCCATGTCTCTTCACCAGTACCTCACCGCGCTTGCGCTTGGCACTGCCATCAGTATTTCTGCTTGGTGTATTGTGATGATTTCTATTGACCCGGCAACGGCCGGAGGCCTGGCGTTCTTCATCTTTTATCTGACACTTGGCGCAGGCATCGCAGGGATATTCACCATTGGCGGAACCGTCATTCGGTCTAAAAAATACGCGGAGGAGGCAATTCATGCCGCCGTCGCACGCTCCTTCCGCCAGGGCGTGATGCTTTCCGTATTGTTCTTAGCCTGTCTCTATTTGCTTTCCCGTGATTTATTCTCCTTTGGCACCATGCTTTTGCTGGTGGTTTTGGTGGGATTGATCGAATTCCTGATGATGAGTATTCGGAAGGAGGCGTAGGAAGTGAATCTGAACTGATCTTTAGAGGGGGTGGAAGGGGACGGAATGAACGGCATCGGCCCCTGGCACGTGTGTTTTACGAAATGCAGGATGTCGTGTCCACGCAACATCCGATGATGAAAAACATTGGTCTTTTTGCAAATGAAATGTCGTGTCAACATGACATCGGCAAAATCGCAAATACAACACCCTAGTAAAGCATGAATCACCGTCATCCCGTTCATCGTCGCCCTCACGTCATAACCCTCCAAAGATCAGCTCAGACCAGGTTCCCGCCAGGTGTGGATAGAGTCATTTCGAAGATTCCCAATCCCTGGCAACATCATGGTTGCCTATGTTTAATCGCTTTTTCGGAAGATTCTCTGAGGACATCGGCATCGACCTCGGAACATCACATACGCGTGTTTTCGTGAAGGAAAAGGGGATCGTCATGAACGAGCCCTCTATTGTTGCGATCAACACACGCACCAATCACATTCTTGCCGTTGGGAAAACCGCAAAAGACATGGTGGGGAAAACCCCGCCGCATATTCAAATCACCCGACCACTCACCAAGGGCGTTATTTCCGACTTTGAAGTGACGGAAAAGATGCTCAAGTATTTCATCGACAAAATTCACGACGACGCATTCACGCTTGTTCCTCGACCACGCATTGTGATGTCGGTGCCAATGGAGATTACGGAAGTTGAGCGAAAAGCCGTTGAAGACGCCGCACTCGCCGGCGGCGCTCGCCAGGCGCTGCTTGTAGAGGCCCCAATCGCCGCAGCAATCGGCGCGGGGCTCCCGATTGAAGATTCCCTCGGCAACATGATTGTGGATATTGGTGGCGGCACCACAGAGATTGCCGTGATTTCGCTTTCCGGAATCGTCACATGGAAGTCGCTCACCGTTGCGGGCGATGAGATGACGAAACACATTCTGCAGTACGCGCGAGACGTATTTAACTTACTTCTCGGCGACCGTGTTGCGGAAGACGTGAAATGCCACATTGGCAGCAGTCTCGACACCGGAGAAGCGCTCCGCATGACGATGCGTGGCAGAGACCTCATTACTGGTCTTCCCAAAGAAGTTACCGTCAACGACGGGCAGATTCGTGAGGCACTGAACAAATCCATTCGCACCATCATCGACAACATTAAAGCGACCATCGAACTCACGCCACCGGAACTTGTAGCCGACATTTACGAACGGGGAATTATTCTCGTCGGTGCTGGAAGCATGCTTCGCGGGCTAGAACGATCCATTTCGAAAGAAACCGACATTCCCGTTCGTCTTGCCGAAAATCCTGATGCCGCCGTGGTTCGCGGCTGTGGCGTATTGCTCGGCGACGAGCGACTGCTCCGTGATATCGCCCTCCCAACCACCGGCGTTGATCATCATCGATAACTCCTCAGTCTATGCCTCGCGCTTGGTACAACACAGACCGAGCCAGATCAACCGCCAAACGCATCGGTATTTTTTTCGGCGTGATTATTCTGCTATGGTTCAGCTCCTTCCTTCCTATCGTGTCAAAATTCTTTCATGCGACCGAAGGAATAACATACGAAGCCGGCTCACTCCTTGGGCGCGCAACATCGCGACTGTTCGCAAATGAAGATTCGCTCTCCGCACAGCTCAGCGCGTGCACGAACCGACTTGAAGCAACAACCGTGCTCGCTGCATCGTCTGAAACACATGCACGAGAGGTTGAAGAATGGCGAACACTCGTCGGCTACATTTCGCGAACAAACACGAAAGGCGTTGCTGCACGCATCGTGGCGCGCGACACTCCCGAAGAATCCGTCGTCACCATTGACCGCGGAAGTGACGATGGAGTGAGCACGGGCGCCGCAGTCATCATTGGCGACGGTGCGCTATTTGGCATCGTGGATGCCGTTGCTGCAACATCGGCAACCGTCCGCCTTACCGAAGATCCAAAGAGCACCATTCCTGCAGCGATTCTTGGGAAGCAAAAAACCATCGGCCTCGTCACGGGTCAAGAAGGCGCCTTGCTTTCCATGGCATACATCCCGCAAGACACTCTTCTCTCGGTAAACGACATCGTTGTTACCAGCGGGCTCGGCGGCTCAATCGCGCAGGGGATCGTCATTGGCACCGTGACAAATATTGTTGCCACACCAAGCGCGCCGTTCATCACCGCAACCATTAGTCCAGTTCACGATGCACGAGAATGGACCACGGTCCTTGTGCTGCCGTATCCGGAAAACACGCTATGAGAACCGGTATGCTCTTCGCGCTCCTGTTTTTTGCTCTCCTCCTGAGCGAAGTGAGCTTCTTTCACGCGTTCAGCGGGAATCTCGCAAACATTCCTGTGATGATTATCGCCGGCATGATCATCATGCAACGCGTGGGAATCGAGGAGGGGATCGCGTGGTTCTTCGCGCTCGCCGTCATACGAGGCGACGGGATCGCGTTCCTCTTGGCTGGCATTGGACCAGTCCTCATTTTGCAGATTTTCACCACACGGTCGGTGTACGCGCTCCTCGGATTTGGTGCGGCGGCATACATTGCGGCAAGCACCATTTTTTTGCTCATCGGCGGACTTATTGACCAGCTCATTGGAACATCCATTCTCCTGCAACACCCCGTCATCCACGCGATTCAAGAACTCGCGCTTCTTCTTCCGGGGCTTTTTCTTGGCGTGCTTCTGCTGCGCAGCATCGAACGCCGTATTCTCAATCGGTTCGCTTTTTCATCGTCGCCATGATCTGGAAAAAGCGCACCAACGACCGGCGACTGTTTTCGCTCCTCGATGACGACACCATCGGGCATATTTCGGATGCGGATGCCGACACAACCTTCGACGACACCTTGTCTGGGCGTTCAACAGCCGAACTCTCTGCTGGCAGTTATGTGGGAAATTTTGCGGCACGGCGCGTAAAACGCCTGGGTATTGCGGTGCTGCTCGTGACCTTCGGAACATTTCTCTTCCGTATCGGGTCTTGGCAAGTCGTCCACGGCGAAGAATACCGGCAGATTGCCGACAGCAACCGCACTCGTACCCGAACTATTCTTCCAAATCGCGGCGTGATTACTGATCGAAATGGCGTGCTGCTTGCGTGGAACACGCCAGCATTTCACCTCATCGCGAACAGGGCCGATCTTCCAACAGACGCAACACTCCGTGCCGCACGATTTGCGGAACTCGCAATGCAGCTCTCCGTCAGTCCGGATGAATTTGAGGATCGGTATCAAAAGGCAAACGCAGACCAAACCGTCTTGCTGTCCGATGCCGTACCGTACAATGCCGCCATAACGTTCCTTGCACACCAAAATGACACCGTTGGCATTTCTGTGGAACTCGCTTCCACACGAACATACCTCACCGACGCGATTCCGTCGCTCTCGCACGTGCTCGGTTTTACCGGAACCATCGACAACGAAACGTACGACGCCGTAAAAAAACTGGGATACCGCCGTTTCGACAGTATTGGAAAACAAGGGCTGGAGAAAGCGCATGAATCCGAACTTCGTGGGACGCCAGGCATTGAAGTCACTGAAGTCAACGCACAAGGAAAAACACTTCGCACACTGGAGAAAACAGATTCCATCGACGGCAAAGATCTCACGCTCTCCATTGATGCACGCCTCACCGCGGCGATCGAGTACATTCTCGAGCACCGTCTTGCAACAGCGCCAGTCAAAAAAGCTGCTGTCGTTGTTTCCAACCCAAAAAATGGGGAAGTGCTGTCGCTCGTATCCTACCCATCGTACGACGCAAATCTTTTTGCTCGCGGCATTACGCAAGAGGAATATTCTGCACTCCTCAACGATCCGAACGCGCCACTATTTCCACGCGCAACACAAGGCGAGTATCCATCGGGCTCAACGATCAAGCCGGTATACGCTGCCGCAGCGCTCATGGAACACATCATTACGCCGCAAACAACGTTCCTTTCCACCGGCGGACTGTGGCTAGGATCGCGGTTCTTCCCAGACTGGCGGAAAGGCGGGCACGGCCCAACAAACGTGTATCACGCGATTGCCGATTCCGTGAACACATTCTTCTACACCATCGGCGGTGGAACGGATGCATTCGAAGGCCTTGGATTGGAAAAACTCATGCAATACGCCACGCTCTTTGGTTTTGGCTCTCCAACAGGTATCGATCTTTCAAACGAAGCCGATGGCTTCTTGCCTTCAAAAGAATGGAAGCAGGAAACCAAGGGCGAACCATGGTACATCGGAGACACGTACAACGTTTCCATCGGCCAAGGTGATTTTCTGGTGACACCATTGCAAATGAACCGATCAACCGCGACGTTCGCGAATGGGGGGACACTGATGACTCCGCATCTTCTGAAAGACACAACGCCAGTGGGAGTAAAAATCGTTCCTGACGACGTGGATACTGTCATCAAAGATGCCATGCGCGAAACAATTCTTCACGGAAGCTCACCACTCCTGCAGAACCTTCCGGAGGCCGTTGCCGGGAAAACCGGAACCGCGCAATGGGCCACGGGGCGCGACGAACACACCTGGTTTACCGGTTTTGGACCCATGGACGACCCAACGGTGGCCGTAACAGTTATCGTCGAAGAGGGTGGAGGCGGCTACTACTCAACCCCAATCGCTGACGACATTTTTGCGTGGTATTTCGCGAATCGATCGAGATGAGAATGAAAAACCGAACTGAATCTAACTCTTTGATGGGTTGAGACGGGAGACGCGTATCATCGACGATCCTCGCATGTTGACCGGACAGTCGATTTCTGATTTTGCGACTGTCAATTTGACTTTACACTTTGCGTGCAAATTTCCCAATGATTTTGAATGTTGGATGTCAAGTTGACTTGACATCTCCAATTTTCCAAAACACACACACCAAGTCGCCGACGGTGTTCGTCATGGACACCTCTCCTTTCCCCGTCCAAACCCCTTCAAAGGCTCAGTTCACGTCAGTCTTTTCGTCCACTTTTCCTCGCTTGACCCTCATTTCCCCCCATGGGATACTGGTTTTAGACACCGCCGAATTCGGCGGAATTGTTTTTCCAGGTAAGATCTTCCGATTATGGACACGAACACCTACATCTCTGCTGCTGGGCTTCAGGGGCTCAAAGACGAGCTCGTGAACCGAATGAAGGTTCTGCGCCCAGAAATCGCCCAAAAAATTAGCGACGCCAAAGAAATGGGGGATTTGAGCGAAAACTTCGCGTACCACGAAGCCAAAGAACAGCAAGCGCAAAATGAAATGCGCATTGTCGATATTCAGGAAATGATCGTCAACGCCGTGGTCGTGGAAGAAAAGGTGGGCGGAGCCATTGGCCTGGGCTCGACGTTTGTCGTCGACACCAAAAGCGGTCAAAAAACATACCAAATCGTTGGAGAAAACGAAGCGGATCCCATGGTCGGAAAGATCAGCAACGTCTCGCCGCTCGGTAGCGCATTTATGGGAAAGAAGATCGGCGACGTCGTGCAAGCCGAAGTTCCATCTGGCATCATTGAGTACAACATCGTAGAGGTGAAATAATCACCTCACATCCTATCCGTATGGCAAACGAAGAAGCAGCACGACGAGACCGGCTCACCTCCATCGAATCGCTTGGCATCGACGCGTATCCAGCCGGAAGCAATCGAACACACACGATCGGCGATGTTCTCGCCGCGTTCGACGACCTGATAACACACCAGAACACGGTCACCATTTCTGGACGCATCATCGCGATGCGCCACATTGGTGCACTTTCATTCCTCCGCATTCTCGACGGATCCGGCAACATGCAAGCCGTGATGCGCAAAGAAGATCTTGGTGATCAGTACACCTTCCTCGTGGATCATCTCGACGTTGGCGACATTATCGAAATCCCTGGCGTTGCATACCTCACCAAAACAGGGGAGAAGTCCGTTCTCGCGCAATCCGTTACCATGGTCGCGAAAGCCCTGCAACCACTTCCAGAAAAATGGAACGGCCTGCAAGACGTGGAGATTCGCTATCGTCACCGTGAGCTCGATCTCATCTCCAATCCCGAAGTTCTTGCTCGTCTCACCATGCGTTCAAAGTTCATCGCTGCCATGCGACGATTCCTGGACGACGCTGGATATTTAGAAGTGGAGACGCCAATGTTGCAACCAATTCCCGGCGGCGCAAGCGCTCGACCGTTCATGACTCATCACAACGCGCTGAACGCAGACCTTTATCTTCGCATCGCCCCGGAACTCTACTTAAAACGCCTCGTTGTTGGCGGCATGGAGAAGGTCTACGAAATTGGTCGCTGTTTCCGGAACGAAGGCATCGACTACTCACACAATCCAGAATTTACCATGCTGGAGTTTTACGCAGCGTACGCGAAGAAAGAGGAATACATCACGTTCAACGAAGAACTTCTTCGCCACGCACTGAAAGCGTCAACGGGGTCAACCATGGTGACTCTTGAAGGAATGTCCATCGACTTCAGTGCAGCATTTCCTCGAATCACGTTCCGCGAGTCCATTCTTCAATCGTGCGGCATCGACATTGATCAACTAAAAACGCAAGAAGACGTTGAGCGAGAAACGCGATTGAAGAATCTCTCTGTGGATTTTAAAGGATGCCACGGATTCGGAGAATTCCTTGACGCGCTGTACAAGAAAACCGGACGCGCAGCGATCACTTCACCAACATGGGTCTTTGATTATCCCGTCGAACTGAAGCCATTGACCCGAGAAAATCCTGAAGACCCAACAAAGAGCGCCTGCGCGCAGCTCGTGATTCTTGGTGCGGAAATCGTCAACCTGTATTACTACGAACTCAACAACCCCATTGATCAGCGGTCGCGATTTGAAGCACAAGAAACGTTGCGAGAGCAGGGAAGTGAGGAGGCGCAGTTCATGGATGAGGATTTCCTTTCTGCGCTCGAGCACGGCATGCCGCCAACGAGTGGCGTAGGTATCGGGATTGACCGCCTCATTGCGTTCCTGACCGGCGCACCGAATTTGAAAGAAGTCATCGCCTTCCCAACGCTCAAACCGAAAAATGAGCTATGAAAATCGGTTTGCTTTTTGGCGCGTTTGACGGGTTGCACGACGGGCATCGTGCAATGTTCAAAGAAGCACGCGAACACGCGGATCGCATTATTGTCGCGCTGCCGCCAGACAACGTCATCACCGAACTGAAAGGAAAACGCGCACGATTTTCCTGGAAAGAACGCGCAAAAGCATTGTGGGAATCGAAGCTCGTGGACGACGTGATTCGGGGCGATGACACGCTTGGCATGTACAGCGCCATCGACACCAAGAACCCCGACGTCATCTTTGTTGGCTACGACCAGCACGAGCTCGCAAAAGACTTGTCGTCGTATCTTGAGAGCGACGGAAAGCCCACACCGATCGTTACGCTTTCTCCATACAAACCCGATCGATATAAATCATCACTCATCCATATCGTATGATTGACATCAAAGTGCTGCGCGAGCATCCAGAACGAATCAAAAACGCTGCGAAGGCGAAAGGCGTTACCATCGACACCGATCGCATTCTTGAACTCGATCGCAAGGCACGTACATTGCTCCAAGACATCGAATCAACCAAGGCAAAAAAGAACGCGGCGTCCGACGCGATGACAAAGGCAAGTCCAGAAGAACGCAAGACACTCATCGAGGCGATGCGCGCGGTCGATCAGGCGTCGAGCGGAATGGACACCGAATTCGCAACCATCAACGCCGAACTTCAAGAACTTTTGCTCCGCATTCCAAATCCAGCGTTGGACGACGTGATTATTGGCGCGTCGGATGAGGAAAATACCGTACTTCGCACCGTTGGCGAGCCACCAAAATTCGATTTTGAACCGAAGGACCATCAAACCATCGGTGAAAATCTCGGTATCATCGACATGAAGCGTGCAGCAAAAGTGAGCGGAGCACGATTCGTCTATTACGTCGGCGATGGCGCAATGCTCGAACTCGCACTCGTCGATTTTGGGCTGCGTATCGCCATGAAGCACGGATTCATCCCAATCACCGTTCCGCATCTCGTCAACTCTCGATCAATGGCCGCGATGGGCTACCTTGAGCACGGCGGACAAGATGAGATTTACTATTTGCAGAAGGACGACCTGTATCTCATCGGCACATCGGAGCAAGCCATCGGCCCAATGCACATGGACGAGATTATCGATCCTGCAAAGCTTCCATTGCGCTATGTTGGCGTGTCGCCATGCTACCGACGAGAATCTGGAAGCGCGGGAAAAGACACGAAGGGAACTATCCGTGTCCATCAGTTCACGAAGGTTGAAATGTTCGGATTCTGCAAGGCTGAGGATTCCGTCACAGAACACGAGGCGATTCTCGCAATTGAGGAGGAATTGCTCACGGCGCTTGGATTGCCGTACCACGTTCTGAACATCTGTACTGGCGACCTTGGTCTTCCGGCCGCAAAGAAATGGGATACGGAGGTATGGTTCCCGGCACAAAACCGCTATCGCGAAGTGACATCAACGAGCAACTGCACCGATTTCCAGGGCCGCCGATTGAACACGCGATATCGAACAGGAACAGGAACCGAAGTGATTCACACCGTGAACGGCACCGCATTCTCTGGCCGCCCAATCGCAGCAATTCTGGAAAACTTCCAAAACGCCGACGGCAGCGTGACTATTCCAGAAGTGCTCCGACCATTCATGAACGGCAAGGAGCGCATTACTGCAAAATAACATGTCGTTGCGCGGGGCAAAAACATGGGTTGAAATTTCCCACGCGGCGATGGAGCAAAACATCGCCGCACTTCGGACGTTCATAAAGCCAGAATCCACCTTCTGTGCTGTCGTGAAGGCAAACGCATACGGTTGTGGAATGCGCGAAGCAGCAACGATCGCTGCAGAATGCGGCCTCGATACTTTCGCCGTTGATAGTATTGATGAAGCGATTGGGCTTCGAGAGCTCTTACCGAAAGCAACAATCGTTATCCTTGGCTTCACCGTGCTCGAGCGCCTCGACGACGTCGTCGCAATTGATGCCATTCAAACTACCTATAATCCTGAAACCATTCTGGAAATCAGCAAACACGCGCTGCGCCGTCATCGACCAGCACGACTCTCGCTGAAAATCGAAACTGGGCTCCAACGCCAAGGGGTCGGACCACGCGGCCTTGTCGCGCTTCTTGATGCCGTGCGCGCAGCAGGGGATAGCGTTGTTGTTGAAGCCGTTGGGTCACACTTCGCGAGTGCTGAAGAGCCCACGGATCCGATGAACGAATTTCAACTTCAACACTTCGCCGCAGCAACAGAAACGGTTCGCAATGCTGGCTACACACCACGCTACGAACATATTGCGTGCTCTGCCGCGGCAATGACCAGCAGTGGAACGCAGTACAGTATGGTTCGTTATGGTATTGCACTGTACGGACTTTGGTCGAGCAAAAATCTCAAACGTCACGTGGTCCTTGGACGGCAAAACATCGAACTTCATCCGGTGCTAAGTTGGAAAACGCGCATTGCGCAAATCAAAGACATTCCGCCCGGCGCAACCATTGGTTACGGCGGAACACACACCGCAAATAGGCCACTTCGCATCGCCGTCCTTCCGGTAGGCTACTACGACGGGTTCGACCGAGGTCTGTCGAACAAAGGCGAAGTGCTCATCCATGGCCGCAGGTGCCCGATTCTTGGTATTGTATGTATGAACATGGTGATGGTTGATGTCTCTGCGGTTCCATCCGTTACCATCGACGACATTGCAACACTCATCGGACGCGATGGGATGAACGTCATTACCGCAGACGACATTGCGGCCACTATCGGAACCATCAACTACGAAGTCGTGACGCGAATCAACCCGCTCCTCCCGAGAGTCATCGTCGAGATATGCTGAAAAAACAACGTGATTTTCTCCGCATCCGCCACGCAAAAGAATACCTTGATGGCGTACGGAAAAATCCGTTCTTTTTGAAAGCGCCCCCAAAACGCTGGTTGATGGTTGGCGCTGGAGCGCTGATGATGACCGGAATCATCGCTGGAGTGGTTGGCCTAACGTACATCCCGATGTTCAGACTCACGGGAATATCCGTTTCTGGAACAATCGTCATCAATCCTGACGACATCAAAAGCGCTATTCAAGTTATCGTGACGAATCATGGATATCCGCTTATTGATCGGCAAAACATCTATCTCATCAACACATCAGCCATCGAATCTCGGCTCATGCAAGCGTTTGCACTCGACAGTGTGAATGTCGAACGCAACGGTACCGTGCTCGAGGCAACGGTGAAGGAAAAAATTACCACCGTTGTGTTGCGCACCAAAGAAAAAACGATCTTTCTCGGGCTCGACGGCGCGTACGTTCGCGATGCAACCGCCGAAGAATCTCACGCGATCGATGTTCGTATCGGCACCGCGCCTGCAACAGAAGGGGAGACGCTCGCCGCACTCCAAGCCGACATGCCGATTATTCTCGATACACAAAACGACCCCGCAACATCGCTGTCCATCCAGAGTATTTCCCACGTTCTCGATATCGTTACATCGCTCAAGCAACGGGGAACCGCGGTCACCGCATTCGCGTTCGATGGTGCCACAACACTCTTCACTCGCGTGAATACCGATCAATCGTACGATCTCTTCTTCGATCTCAACCATCCAATCAGTGCCCAAATCGCCACCCTTGCCGCCATAATCAATACTCCAGGATTCTCCGCACCCTCCGAATACATCGACCTGCGCTTTGGGGCGTATGTGTATGTGAAATAAAAAACGAAACATATGAACATCAAGAAACATTTTTCGAGTCAAAAACCGTGGGTGAAGGGAGGGGTCATCGGCGTCCTTCTTTGTACAGCATTCTTTTCCGTCTACCCGATTATCTATTTCCCGCTCGTCGAAAATGAAATCGGGATTCCAGACACCGCGCTCATTCTGCCAACCGTTACCGGGCACACATTCGTATTCTTCTCACATTTCATCATTGAAGGATCCACGATCCCCGCAACGATCTGCACTGAAACGGAGACACACTGTGTCTCGTGGTCGCTGACGGACGACACCGGCACTAGCACACCGTTCACCGACCCTGAAGGAGACGCAGGATATTGCCTCGAAGAAGAAACCACTCCAAAATCCTCTTGCGTCGATCGTGTTGAGAGCGCGATCGCGATCACTTCATTCATCGCACTTGAAGCAATCTATTTCGTGATTGGCGCGGTGATTGCAACAATCGTTGAGAAAAGGGGAAGGACTTCATCTAAATAAATACGATATGTATCGCGGAACAATTATTGAAGAAAGTTTACGCGACAAAAGCGTGCTCGATGATATCTCTATTGTAAAGACGGAAGTCGAAGAGGTGACAGCGGGTTTTAACACGCCATGGCTGAAACAATGGACACTTGATGTCGTTGAAATTGCGGACGGTGAAATCGATGCGTTTGTTTCTCGACTACAAGACGCGATCGAAACCGAACACACGTCATGGTATGCCGACCTGAAAAACGACACCGATCACTACATTATTTTTCCTCAAAGAGTATTTCACGTGGCTCGATCCCAAAAGGCACAGTATCATGACGTTGTAGTATATGGAGTGAGTCTAGGAATTCCAAAACATCAACTCACGCCACTTCTCTCAGATGCACCATAATCTCATTTCTAACATTGCCGATATGAAAGCCAAAAATTTTACCCTCAACGATCAAACCGGAAAGGCACACGAACTGAAAGGTTACGAAGGGAAGTGGGTGGTGCTGTATTTTTACCCGAAGGATATGACGCCGGGCTGTACGCAGGAGGCATGCGATTTTCGCGACAACATCAATCGCCTTGCATCAGCGAACGCTGTGGTGCTTGGCATCTCAGCCGACGACGAAAAGCGACACGCGAAATTCGTTGCAAAGGAATCGCTTACGTTCCCATTGCTCGCCGATTCGGATCACGCGGTGTGTGATGCGTACGGTGTGTGGCAGAAAAAGAAATTCATGGGACGCGAGTACAATGGCATTGTCCGCACAACGCTCATCATCAACCCAGTAGGGGACATCGCAAAACGCTACGACGAGGTGAAGGTTGGTGGGCATGTCGAGGAAGTGTTAAGAGATCTTGTCGAACTTCAGAAGGAATAAACATTATGGACGTTCGAAAATCTCAGGGCGGGAAACAATTAGCGTGGACGAGGGAAGAAGTGATTGCGGGAATTTCCAAATTCATAGAAGATAACGATCGATTTCCAAAGGGAGTTGAATTTGATTCCTTCCCATACCTGCCAAGCGTACGATCGATCCAGCGTACGTTCGGAGGCCTAATTAATCTGAAAAAGGAGATGGGCATCAGTGAAAGCTATCATAGTGGGGAATACAGATCCGCCATAGCTAAAAAAATAAATCTTCGAGGACAGAAAGACGAACAGATGATTGGCACAGAGCTAGAAAAACGCTTTGGCGAAGTCTGCGTTCATTATCAAGGATTGGCCGGGAGCAGAAAGGAAAGACTTGATTTTGTTGTATATCATAAAACTGGGAAATTTGGAGTCGACACATTTTTCCCGGAGGATATTGTAAACTTTGGAGCGATCATCAATATCAAGCAAAAGAAATATCAAATGTTTTCGAATCCAATTTTCTTCGTTGTGATGAATGGTTCGCTGACGATGGCCCAAATACGGGACGTGTTAACGAGAAAAGATAATGCGCTACAAAAAAATATCTCCGTGCTCACGCTCGATTCATTTTTGCTGGAGCTGAACAAGTATCAGAGGAGAGAAGTGCTATAAAGTGATTACGTGCCTGTTTTATAAAGTGATTTTTGGCGTCTGACAATATATCATTTACGACCCATATGCCTAAAACGCCTAACAATCGCTCTGTAACACTACTCCTTTCGATTGTTGGAGTTCCCCTTACCTTGAGCGGTATCGCTCGCTGGTGGCTCGGGTACATGGTTCTTCACTGTGCGTAACGATCGTTACGCCACAACGTTTCCCCTCCGGGGACAAGTCGCTTCGCTCAACTGTGGCTGGACGACGGTGCTGCTCGTCGCGAACCATGTACCACTCGCCACTGGCGCGAGCGACATCCTCGGCGCCACCAGTTGAATCGTTCGTTGCGCATATTTGTTCAAAACAAACGACGCATTTAAACGCCCTAGGTTAAAATGGACCTAGTCGAGTGCCTCTGTTTTAAAATACTACAACACGGCTCAACGTAGTATGCGCTCAATGAACTCGTGCACCAATGAAATACACTATTCCGACGGAAGATATGGTAACGGATTTACCGGAATACCATTTGAACGAATTTCAAAGTGTACGTGTGGACCCGTAGAAAATCCTGCACCAACCGATCCTGGTCGTCCGCCAGATAAACCAATCACTTGGCCACGCGCGACATATTGATCCTGCTCAACATCGATGCGCGACATGTGGGCATACAACGTCGCAAAACCATTCGCATGAATCAGCAAAACATAATATCCGTATTGCTGACCCTTATAGACACGCCCGACGTACCCCGGCGCCGCGGCTTCTATAGCGGTGCCTTGAGGAACGGCGATATCTAGGCCAGAGTGTTGCCCCACGATGTTCGAGAACGGATACGAAGGGTCGTGAAATAGTGTGGTGATGATTCCGTGGACTGGCCATGTAAATGTCGTTTCGCCCGTTGAATCGGCATCGTGTGCGCGCAACTTATCTTGCAGCGTTCCTTGAAGACTCGACACTTCATTCGTGATGGACTGCTGTTCTGCACGAAGCTCGCTCATGAGAGTTCGGTACTGATTCTCCGACTCCTGCGTTGCTTCTGCAATGACCAGTTTCGCGTTTTTATGCATCTCAAGGTCATCCGCCTTCTTTTGTAACAGTGTTGCGGTTGTGGCAAGATCGTTTACTTTTTCTTTGTGTGAGGACTGCCGATCCGCAAGCGTTGCCCGTGTAAGCTTCGTCGCCTCAAGCGCAGACTTCATGTCGTCGTTCACACTTTCCAGCTGCTGTGCCGCATCAAAAACATCGGAAATGCTTCCGGAACTCAACACCATTTCCAGCACGCCTTGACTGTCGTTTTTATTCAGCGCGAACAGCAAATCGGCAAGTATTGCACGGCGCTGGGCAAGTTCCGTTTCCGTATCCTTAATCTGCCCGTCAATAATCCTCAGTTCGAGGGTCTCTTGATCGATGGAATTTTGTGTGGACGCCAAGTCGAGTTCCGCCATCGCGGTCTCGTTTTCTAACAATGCGATATCGTTTTGTAACGATGCGCTCTTCCCCGCCAAGTCACGAATTTTTGAACGATACGTATCAAGCTGAGCGTTCAACGAATGAATCGAGGCCTTCTTCTCCGCGATAGATTGCTGCAATTGCGCAACGTCATCGGTTGATGCAGCAAAAACGATCGACCGTACACAAAAGAATGCCCCAATGGCGATCAAACCCATGCCAAGCATTCGTACTCCCCTTCCCCCCATAGGATTCGACTTATGTTTTGAGCGCCGCTACCGCATGACGTAATCGCTCAAGCGACGTTTCTTTTCCAAGCACCCATAACGTTTCAAACGGCGTTGCAGACTTCTCTTGTCCGGACAGCGCTACCCGAAGCGGCCAAAGCACATTCCCGTTCTGCAGGCCTTCACGAGTAATATACTCCTTTACTGCGGACTCGAGGAGATCCACTGCGCTGAATACTGCATCGCTCAACGTCTCGATCAGCGCGAGCATCCGTTCAAGCTGAGCACAAGCATCTGCAGCATCAGCTTTCTTCCACACAAGAATGGCTGGATCATACGCTTGAAGCTCCAGATACGGCCGTAACGCGTCGTCGAACTCCGTCAATCGTGATACACGGGATCGTTCAATAAACAACGCACGCTTCACGACGTCGGTCATTTCCGCGCTCACAAACGGCGCCGCACGAAGCGCAATGTCGTCCATGCCGAGCGCCATGAGGTATTGCTTATTCATCCAGTCCAGCTTTTCCATGTTGAGCACCGCGCCACCAGAATTCACCTTGTTCAAGTCGAACGACTCAATCAACTCGTCGATGGTAAAAATCTCACGATCCCCCGACGGATTAAACCCGAGCGTACCAATAAAATTCACCAAAGCCTCGGCCAAGTACCCGTGTTTGAAGTAGATTTCAACCGCCGTGTCTCCAGTGCGCTTTGAGAGCTTCTTTTTATCCGGACTCAAAATCAATGGAAGGTGCGCAAATATTGGCACGTCCCAGCCAAACATGTTGAACATGATAATCGATTTCGGGGTTGACGATACCCATTCCTCGCCACGAAGAACGTGAGAAATGTTCATGAAATGATCATCCACCACCATCGCAAGAAAATACGTTGGGAATCCGTCGGACTTCATGAGAATGCAGTCGTCGACTTCATGGTGGTCGAACACAACGTGGCCGCGAATCGCATCGTCGAATTCCGTCTTCCCTTCTGGCACCTTTAAGCGAATAACATAGCTCTCTCCGCTCTCGATACGTTTGCGCGCGTCGGCCGCTGTCAACGACAAACATCGCCGATCGTATTTTGTGGTCTGCTTCAGTGCAACTTGTCCCTTTCGCATTTCGTCCAAACGCTCAGAAGAGCAAAAACATGGATATGCAAAACCCTTCGCAACAAGTTCGTCGGAATATTTCTTGTACAAATCCAATCTGTTGGATTGAACATACGGGCCAAAATCACCGCGCTCGGATATGGTTCCGTCGTCGTTCAAAAACGGACCTTCATCATGCGAAATATTCACGGCTTCAAACATTTCCAAAAGGTTCTCAACCGCACCAGGAACCGATCGCCCTTGATCCGTGTCCTCGATACGAATAATGAACTTCCCACCACTCTGCTTTGCCAAAAAATAATCGAAGAGCGCGGTGCGGAGCGTTCCAATGTGCATCATGCCGGTTGGCGACGGCGCAAGACGAGTACGAACAACCATAAGAAATTATGAGCGAGAAAAGAAATGAGATCGGAGTTCGGCAGCAACATCGCACAACGCCTTGCCGAACCGTCCTGCCCGTACTGTACCGTACGCAACGATGATTGGAAAGAGAATTACCGCACGGAACATACGGCGAAAACGCCATGGTTCCACCACAAGCCGCCAGAGCCATTCGAATCCAAAACGCTGGAACATTATTGGCGCACGACGAACCGATCCTGAGAGCGCATCAAATGCTCCACCGACTCCCATAACAATTCGGGAATTTGGAACTTCTGTAACAATTTGCGATGCGACGAATTCCTGCTTTCCTTGCGATCGACCGCTACCTTGACCCAATGCAACAGCAACCACACAAGGCCCAACAAGGCGCAATTCGTCGACGATGTTCTGTGCAAGCGCCGGACTCTCCGCATCAATGAAACCTGGATTCACTGTGACGATGGATATTCCTTCTACAAGTGTCGTAAAACGCATCTTTGTTTGGGCCAAAATATTGTCGGTAGCGCCGAGCAAAACCAACGTTACTCCCCTGTCGCGGCACATCGTCGCAAGCAACGGAAGAACATCAACTCCAGGATGTCGGTGAAGATTGTGGACTCCGTGAATTGCTGCAGCAGCAAATTGAAGTGCTATTCCATCTGGTATTGAGAGCGCACTCGAATTCAAAATTTCACGAAAGTCAGCGCTCGATCGTGCCGCAAGAAGAAATTCAGGATTTGGGGTCACCACAAGACTCGGCGCCGATCCGCTCAGCAACGCCAAAAGACGAGCACAAAGCTCGTCTTTTGTCATGTCGTCCAATCGAACACCAAAAATCAAAACCGATCGCATACATTACGGCCGCTTTCGCCAAAACACCCACGCAACGATTGCTCCAATGAAATCATTGAACAGGTCGTCCATCGTATCTGCCAAACTTGGTTGCGCAACACCGAGTTTTTGCACAATCGTGCCAGCGAAGTGGTCAAAAAGAAACTCATACCACTCCCACGCAACCCCAATGATCATCACGAATCCCACCACAAAAATCGCTTGAAGAAGCCGTCGGGCAACCGGAGATCCTGACACCCGTGCACGAATTTCCACACGTACCTCGATCCAATTCCAGAGTGCAAGCGCAAGAATCGCCATGACGTATCCTCCAAAAAAATGCATTGGAACATCAAACCACTCCAAACTGATGTACCACCCGAGCCCAACCGCAAACACATGAACAAGAAGGACCAACGCTATCGCAAGGAACGCATGGCGGAATCGAATCATAATATGCGAAGGTTAGCACAGTTCCGGCTCCCTGTGAATAAGATCCTCATTGACAATCCGACTTTTAGCACTCTATACTTGAGAGTGCTAATTGTCGCAAATAGCGTTCAAAATGCGCATGCACAGCTGGCGAGATGTTTCGTTTTCGCATTTCGCGACTGTCAAGTTGACTTTACACTTCACATGCAAATTTCCCAATGTTTTTGAATGTCGGATGTCAAGTCAAATTGACACGTACAATAGCGTAAAACACACCAGGCTGCTGACGACATTCTTTGTCCTTCAGGCCCATCCAAGGTTCAGTCAGATCCTTTTCATTATCATATTTCGATATGATCCCCAACAATTTCACCAGTAAATCTCAAGAGGCCATCCAAAATGCTCAGGCGTTTTCAGAGGAGAACGGCCAGCACGGTGTGGAGCCCATCCATCTTCTTGCAGCCCTCACCCGCCAGGAAGGTGGCTTCGTCGTGACGATCTTTCAAAAGATGGCCACAAGCCTTCCTGCACTCTTGGGCGACGTGGATAGAATGTGCGATGCCTTGCCAAAACACGGCCCAGGCGAACGCGGTGGTGTTGGGCAAATCGTCCTCACCCCTTCCCTTGCACATGTCCTTGAAAATGCCGCGAAGCGATCAAAACAATTTGGTGACGAATATATTTCCACCGAGCATCTTCTCCTCGGCTTGCTTGTGGATCGGCCCATCGCCGCAATGCTCGCCGAACACCAGGTAACGGAGGAAGCAATTCTTGCCGCGCTCAAAGAACTCCGTGGCAGCCAACGTGTAGACTCACAAGATCCAGAAACAAAATACCAAGCCATCGAAAAATACAGCATGAACCTCACGGAGCGTGCTCGTCATGGAAAGCTTGATCCCGTGATTGGTCGCGATGAGGAAATTCGGCGTGTGATGCAAGTGCTTTCGCGTCGCACCAAAAACAATCCCGTGCTCATTGGCGAAGCTGGAGTTGGAAAAACCGCAATCGTCGAAGGGCTCGCGAGCCGCATTGTTGCTGGCGACGTTCCAGAAACACTCAAGAACAAAGAAGTGGTTTCGCTTGATTTGGGATCGCTAATTGCGGGAACAAAATTCCGCGGCGAATTTGAAGAGCGCTTGAAAGCCGTCATGCGTGAAGTGTCGCAGTCCGACGGAAAATACATCTTGTTCATCGACGAGCTCCATATGCTCGTTGGTGCCGGCAAAGGCGACGAATCGCCGATGGATGCAAGTAATCTCCTCAAGCCAGCACTCGCTCGCGGCGAGCTGCGCGTGATTGGCGCAACAACCACCAAGGAATACCAGCGCCATATTGAAAAAGATCAGGCACTTGAACGTCGGTTCCAGCCACTCATGGTGGAAGAGCCGTCGGTGGACGACGCGATTGCAATTCTTCGCGGCATTAAAGAGCGTTACGAAATTCATCATGGCGTCCGCATCTCCGACAACGCGATTGTTGCTGCTGTCACACTTTCTGCACGCTATATTCCCGACCGCCAGTTGCCAGACAAAGCGATCGATCTCATCGACGAAGCCGCCGCAGGCCTCCGACTACAAATCGATTCCATGCCAGAAGAGCTCGACCGCATGACGCGCGAAGAAATGCGTTTACAAATTGAACGCCAAGCACTCCTCAAAGAAGACGACAACGCGTCGAAGGAACGCTTAAAAGAAATAGAAAAGTCAATTGCGGACAGCAAAGAACGATCATCGGAACTGGCGTTGCGCTGGACGAACGAAAAGAATCTCATCGCGTCGATTCGCGAATTGAAGAGCGACATCGACAAACTTGCGAACGAAGCGGAGTACGAGGAACGCCGTGGCAACCTTGAACGCGTTGCAGAAATTCGCTACAGCGAGCTCCCCCAAAAGCGCGAGGAACTTTCTCAACGCGAAACAGAACTGAAGCAATTCCAAACCGAACGCGGCCTACTGAAAGAAGTCATTTCCGAGGAAGACATCGCCACTGTTGTTGGCCGATGGACGCACATTCCGGTGTCGAAGATGCTCGAAAGCGACATGCAGAAACTTGCACGCATGGAAGACGAATTGCGCAAACATGTTGTTGGCCAAGACGAAGCCATCACCGCCGTCAGCAATGCGCTCCGCCGATCCCGCGCAGGATTATCGGAAGAGAAGCGCCCGATTGGCTCCTTCATTTTCCTCGGCCCAACCGGCGTAGGAAAAACCGAGCTTGCGCGAGCGCTCGCCACGTTCATGTTCAACGACGAGAAAGCCCTCGTCCGCTTGGACATGAGTGAGTACATGGAAAAGCACAGCGTGAGCAAAATGATCGGGTCTCCGCCGGGCTACATTGGCTACGAAGAAGGCGGTCAGCTTTCGGAAAAAATCCGCAAGCATCCATACTCCGTGGTGCTTCTCGACGAAATTGAGAAAGCACACCCCGACGTCTTCAACATGCTGTTGCAGATTCTTGACGATGGAAGGCTAACGGACGCGAAGGGCCGCACCGTGAACTTCAAGAACACCATCATCATCATGACGAGCAACATCGGGAGTGATGTCATCCTCAATAGCGGAAGAAAAATTGGCTTTGTGGAAGACGGCGACGCAAAGGCCGACGCAACACGCGAAAAGGTTCTCGATTTGCTTCGTGATCATTTCCGCCCAGAATTCTTGAACCGCATCGACGAAACCATCGTGTTCCACGCACTCGCCAAAGAGCACATCGCTGCGATTGTCGACCTTCAGTTGGCACTCGTCACCAACCGTCTCAAGGACGCCCGAAATATTGCGGTACAATTCACCGCACGCGCTAAGAAATACGTCGCGGAACACGGCTACGACCCGCTCTACGGTGCACGACCACTCAAGCGCGTCATTCAATCAAAGATTCTCGACCCTCTCGCGCTCGAAATCGTGAAGGGATCGGTTGCAGTCGATTCTTCGGTGACTGTCGATGTGAAAAAAGATGAAATTGTGTTTGGATAACTATGCGAAAACAGCCGGCGCATCTTCGAGCACTGAACGTCGTAAGCATTCTTGTCTTCGCAGTCTACTTCGTGATCATCTCCGCGGAAGTGATTCAGCTTTGGAGTGTTCTTGGCGCTTGGGGTGTGCTGTGCTCCGCAGTGGCAGGATATATTCTTGCGGACTTCCTCTCGGGATTCGTCCATTTCCTCGGCGACACCTTTGGCAGCCCAACCACGCCAATCATCGGCCCGGCATTCGTCTTCCCGTTTCGTGAACACCATATCGAGCCTGAAGCAATTACGCATCACGACTTTATCGAAACAAACGGCCACAACTGCCTTGTCTCGATCCCCGTCATGATGATCATGGCACACGTGCTCTTCAAATACGCGGTCGTGTCGGCGACAGCTGGATTTGCGTTTGCAACATCGTACTTCCTCATTTTTGGCGTGCTTCTTACAAACCAATTCCACAAATGGGCCCACATGAAGCGTGCGCCAGCACCAATTCGTTTTCTCCAACGCACTCGCATTATTCTCTCCCCAGCGCATCACAAGATTCACCACACCTCCCCCTACACCCGCTACTTCTGCATCACCACCGGCTGGCTGAACTTTACCCTCGACCGTCTGTTCTTCTTCCCCATTGCCAAATTCACGATCCGCCGTATTCCGTTCATGCTCAAGACTGCGGAGGAGTATACGGATCGCTAAACCTTCATTTCCTTCATCTTCTGGGGATTGACTTTTTTGATATTTTGGCTTAGATTAGCACCTCCCCGGTAACTCTACCTGGGATTCAAGCCACGCCAACTTCCTTGAGGGCTCAATGCTTCTACTCCTTTCCGCCTGCACCGTTCAGAACATCTACCCCACCACCACGATCATCTACGACGTGGGCTCCCCCGACACCGAGACCGTTCCCGGCGACAACACGGACACCGGCGACGAGAACCTCGACGCGGGTGCTCCGAACACCACCGTGGACAACGGCAACCTGGCCGTGGACGTATTCGGCACGGACGGCAACGAGTACTGGCTCTCCGTCGGCAGCGACCAGCTCGCTGATGCCAATCTCAACTGGCAGAATAGCTGGGCGTACGGTGGGTACTACTACTCCATCGGCGACTCGGACACCTACGCCAACGATCTCGTGGTGGTAGACGTCACGAGCGGCGATGCGGCCAGCTTCGGCAAGGTGCAGTTCTCCGTCGTCGGACAGTCCACCGGGGCCACCTGGGACGCGAACAGCATCCCGGACATCTCCGTGGACACCGACGAATACCAGGACGACCTCACCGTGAACGGGGTAGAACACCTCCGCTTCAACAACGGCCAGGTAAGCAGCATCTTCCGCGAGTCCATCGCGCTCGAGGTGTTTCGCAACTGGGGCTACCCCGCCCCGCGGACGAGCTTCGCGTGGCTGTCGAGCAACGTATGGGGCGAAGGCGTCCACGTGCCGTACACGGTGGTGGAACGCTACCGGGACCAGTGGTGCACGGACCATGCGGACCAGTTGGGCGGAGGCTGCGCGAACGCCTGGGAGGGATGGGGCGACTTCAGCAAGAACTACGGCTGGGGGTACTCCATCGCGGAACAGTGCGAAGGCAAGACGTGCGGCAACACGCGCATGGACGAATTCGTGGACCTCCTCGACGTCACGCCCATGGGCGACGGCTTCGAAGCGGCCACCGCGGACTACCTCGACTGGCCGATGATCCAGGAGCACATGTGCGCAGATTGGATCCTGTGGATCGGGGACGACCCGTTCCACAACTCCAACAACCTGTACGTTGTGCAGGGGCTGGACGACAAGTTCCGCTTCCTGCCGTACTCCACGGACATCTCCGGCGGACAGACGTGGTACCAGAACACGTCGCTCTACCCGGGTACCAGCCAGATCGCCATGGGCTGCGCGTACGACGCCGCATGCTGGGAAGAGACGATCAATACCTGCCAGGTGATGATCGACGAATTCCAGGCCATGCAGCCGGCGAACATCGTCACGAACACCTACGAGCGGCTCGCCGCCCAAGGGATGCTCCGCGACGGTGACGACGCAACGTACGCGGAACTGCTCGACTGGTACACGACGCGCTCCACCGAGGGAACCCTCGAATCGGAGCTCGACACGTACCGCGAGGCGTGGACCGTGGGCGGATGCGCCGACACCGGCATGGTGGTGATGGGCGGTGGCGGCTTCGACACCGGCAACCCCTGCGCCATCGTAGACACGGGCATCGGCAACGACACCGCAGCTCCCCCAGCCGACGACACGGCCACGGCAGACACGGGAGCGTAGTCTCCCACGGGCCTTCAGGCCACAACGCGAACGGCGCCCTCGAGAGAAGGCGCCGTTCATGCTTTTCGAAAATTGTTACGCGACGATCTTTGGAAGAATTTCCTTCTGATATCGCTCGGCACACTCGACGATGATCTTTACCGCCTCATCAGCGTCGAAGAATCCGAGCACTTTGCATGTTCCCGGCTTCTTCAGATGTTTGTAAAATTCGAAGTAGTGCGCAGTTTCCTTTGCCCAGTGCTCGCCAAGATCTGTGTAGGACGTAATGTGGTCCACGCGCTTGTCGTCGGCCAACACACAAATAATCTTGTCATCAATCTCTCCCCCGTCCTCAAACTTCATAATGCCAATGACGCGAACTTCTGCGAGCGATCCTGGAACGAGCGGCTCAGTGACGTTCGCCACGAGAATATCCAACATGTCGTTGTCCTGGTCCCATGTCTGCGGAATCAATCCGTACACGGTTGGATACGCCAACGTGGAATATCCCACGCGGTCGAGCTTGAGATGACCAGTCTCCGTGATGAACTCGTACTTGTTGATGCTGCCGGCGTTGATTTCAATCAACCCGTTCAACACGCGCTTTTCCTCATTTGCCCATGGGGAAAGCAAGTGAAGTAAATTTGGCATGAACTTCTGAATAGGAACATCGAGATTTGCCATACGTTTCTTTCAAAAATAAGACTGAACAACGAGGAAATGATGCGTCCCCAGGCCAACCGTGTCAACCAAAGCCTTTTTGGATATACTGGAATCATATGCAGCATCGTTCTCAACGGTTCGCAATTCTTGCCGCTCTTACCGCACTTCTTCTCCCTTCCACCTCTTTCGCGTTCGATCCAAACTATATCCTTTCCGACGAGGAGATGACAGATTCGCAGTCCATGGATCTTAATCAGATTCAGGCATTCCTTGAACGCGGAACACTCTCCACATACAAATCGCCTGACTGGGAAGGTCGCACACGCTACGCTGCCGACATCATTTGGCGCACTGCACAAGAACACGACATCAATCCACGATTCCTTCTCGTCCTCCTGCAAAAAGAACAGAGTCTTGTTGAGGATCCAGATCCAACACAAAAACAATACGACTGGGCAACCGGTTATGCGGTCTGCGACACCTGTTCCATGAACGACGGCTCACTGTCGCGTTGGCAAGGCTTTGGAAAGCAAGTGAATTCTGCAGCGATGCAATTTACCGAAGGCTACATGGTCGATATCGCTGAGCATGGAGTGACGGCTGGAAAGTACGGGCCAGATCTTCCCGTGACCATCGACGGTACAACGGTTACTCCGGAAAACGCCGCAACCGCCGCAATGTACGCATACACACCACACCTTCATGGCAACAGCAACTTCGTCGCCATTTGGGACCGATGGTTTGGAAAAGAATATCCAAGCGGCACATTGCTTCAGGCCGCAGGAGAAGACGGCGTGTATCGCATTGAGCATGGCTACCGACGGCCAATCACCAGCAAAGCCGCGCTCACGTCGCGATACAACAGCGCGCTGATCATTACGGTTTCAAAAACAACGCTCGAGCAATATCCCGAAGGCGCGCCAATTTCATTGCCAAATTATTCGCTCGTGAAAGACGAAGACGGGAATATTTATCTTCTCGTGGACGACACCATGCGCCACGTGGAATCCATGGAAGCCTTCCGTCAGATTGGATATTCCGAGGACGAGCTCGTGGACATTACTGCAGCTGAAGTTGCGCAGTACGCGGTTGGCACGCCTATCACCGCATCCACGCAAGATCCAACGGGCAAAGTCGTAAAGCTTACCACGAACGGCGCAATGTTTTATTTGAACAACGGCGTTCGCCAGGCGATTCTCGACCCAGCGATTCTCACGGCAAACTTCCCAACGGCAACCGTCGAAGATGCTGCGCCAGTGGTCATTGAGCAATACCGAGAAGGATCGTTCTTGAAGCTTCCGGACGGAACCCTCGTCCGTTCATACGAAAATCCTGCGGTGTATGTTATTTCCGACGGCAAGAAACTCCCAATCACCAGCGAACAGATCTTCCTCGATTACGGATACGCCTGGAGCAACGTCGTCTTTGTGAACGACGACGTGTTAAATCTTCACCCAACCGGCGACAGCCTTCTCGAATCTAATACTTAACTGAAAACATTTTCAAAAACTATGATCGTCTTTGTCGGGATCACCCCATGCTCGCCACTCATGCTTCCGTCGGTGAATCCTGAACGCGTTGGGCTCATCGAAAAAACGCGAAACGCGATGCACGAGCTTTCTGAAGAACTCTTTGCAACACATCCCGACACCATCGTGATTTTTTGCCAACATTCCGCCACGCCACAAGATGCATTCGCAATGAACGTTGCCGATCCGTACATTGCAACACTCGCCGCATTCGGCGACCTCGGGTATACGCAGATGTATCATCCCGACTTCATGCTTGCCGACAAAGCGCAACGCGAACTTCGCAAAAGCGGCATTTCCGTCACACTTGTCACGGAGTCTGATCTGCCATTTGGCGCAACAGTGCCGCTTGACTTTTTGCGTGAGCATCTTCCAAATGTTCACATTCTTCCCATTGCTCCGTGCGGTTTAACCGCTAAAGAGCACTTCGATTTTGGCGCAGCGCTGCGCAACATCCTTGTGGAAAGCCCAAAGCGCATTGCCGTCATCGCCTCCGGTGATTGTTCACACACCCGCTCTGCGGATGCGCCAGGCGGACTACACGAAGAAGGCAAGCGGTCTGACGATTTACTCGAAACGCTCATTGCACAAAAAAATACCGCTGGTTTGCTCCAGTTCGACGAGAACCTTCTCAAGGCCGGACAAGACGCGGCATACAAACAAATTGTCATGCTTTTTGGTGCGCTTGATGGCATGCCAGCAGAAAGTCGCATCCTCTCCCACGAAGCACCATTTGGCGTTGGCGAAATCGTTGCCGAGCTTGTTCTCAACTAATCTGTGTACGCGAAAGTTTTCCCTATTCTGCGACTCCCTCGTCGCTTCACTGTTTTCGATTACGCCATTCCTGACGGCATGTCGGTGAAGGTTGGTGATGTCATTCGCATCCCGTTCCGTCATCGCACGGTGCTCGGTGTGGTGAAAGCGATATCGGATTCATCGAATGAGGAGCGAGTGATCGATATCGCGAGCGGCTCGATCGGCTTCACAATCCCCGAGATCGATCTTGCACGCGTCGAAACGATTGCGTCGGAACTCGGACAATCCGTCTCATCGATTCTGAACGTGGCGTACGAAGGATTGAATGCGTATCCAAATCGAGACGATGCAGCGCGTCGCCTGTACAATTCGAAATCGACCTCGCCACGAATCGATCAGGAAACCATTACGAACGTGCACGCCGTCATCGACCGCCTGAAGACCGACCGCGCAATCTCGCACGCGTGCGACAGCCAAACCTTTTGCGTTCTTGCACACGCCGTTTGCAAAACCACACCGAATCAAGTAGTCATTCTCGTTCCCCGCGAACGTGACGCACGATTCGTCGCAGGAATGCTTTCGCAATTTGCACCATCAATTCTTACTGGAAAAATTCCGTCGCGCGATCGGAATCGTATTCTCCGATCGTGGCAGAGTGGCGATACTCGCGTGCTCATCGGAACTCGGCAGAGCGTCCTTATCGCTCCACAATCACTCGGAGCGGTTCTTGTGTATCAATCCGGGTGCGAGGATTATGGAAGTCCATTGCGCAACCCACACATCGATGCCGTTCGCGTTGCGGAGGCCCTCGCAAAATCCGCAGGATCGATCTTCGTTTCCGCCGATGTGTTCCCCGCTCCGTCGGCAACGCTTTCCCTTCTTGTCGCGAACGACGGGGCCGATGTCGCGCTCATCGATGTGGCGCATAAAGGCGAAAATTCCCCGTACCCGCTCATCAGCCAAACGCTCCTGGAGAGCATAAAATTGGCTTTACAGAGCCAAAAAAAGGTGCTACTATCGTTTAACCGAAAGGGCGTAGCAAAGCGCATGGAGTGCAGGGCCTGTGGCCACGTTCCGTTCTGTGGAACGTGCGGCAGCCTGCCCATGGTTCGTCTCGATGATCTGCTGTGCACCGCGTGTGGGACAGAGATGTGGAGGCCAACCACGTGCCCCGCATGCGGCTCCCCAAAGATCGGACTAAAGTCTATCGGCGGCGCAAAGATCGCAGACGATTTGCACAAAGCGTTTCCGGAAGTGACGATTGGTCATATTCAAAAAGGTCAGATTGATCGTGGCGTGGACATCGTGCTCGCAACTGAATTTTTCTTCTCGAGCGTCATCGAACCATTCGCCGCATACAGCTTTGGCGTTATTGCGGAGATTCTCGGCGATCTCGCATTTACTCCCGGCGATTATCGCGGTGCAGAAATGACCGCACGGAAAATCGCACGACTTCGCCATCTCGCTTCTCGTGAAAACGCCGAGTGCATCGTCCAAACGCTTACACGCGATCGACTGCAATCGCTCCTCGGCGCCGAGTACGTGAACTGTGTGGAACGTGAGGCGCGAAAGAAATATTCCCTTCCTCCATTCGGCGTCGTTGTCGAATTCGAAGGCGCAACGCGCGAATCCCTTCCAGCCGATATCACAACACGCATCGTTGATCGCGGAGAGAAGCTTGTTGCGAAAATCGACCGTGAAACATTCATCGTTTGGCAAAAACTCTTTCCCACAATCCCCGATTCGATTAAGATACGGATAAGCCAGTAGTCGCAAATGTTCGTCATGTTGAGCGAAGCGAAACATCTCCGTAGGGAGAACTGATAACCTGCGAGAGATGCTTACCCCTCCGGGGCACAAGTCGCCTTCGCTCAGCATGACTGAAAAAACATACGCATACGTCTATGTCTCGACCAGTCCTCCACAATCCAGATCCGCAACTTCGCATCAAAAGCGAAGAGGTTTCGGCTGAGCGTATCAATACGCCCGAGATGAAGCTGCTCATCAAGGAGCTGAAGGAAACCATGCGCAAGGAAAATGGTGTCGGTATTGCGGCGCCGCAAATTGGTGTGCACGACCGCGTCATCATCGCCGAAATCGATTCTATCGCCACCGCATTCATCAATCCGGTCATTTCGAATCGCTCCTTCCGCATGATCGACAGCGAAGAAGGGTGCCTTTCCGTTCCTGGCATGTGGGGCACCGTGAAGCGTCATCGCTCTGTCACCGTCACCGCGCTCGATGAAGAAGGCAACGAAGTCGTCCTCAAGCCCCAAGGATTCGATGCGACGATTTTTCAGCACGAAGTCGATCACTTGGACGGCATTTTGTTCATCGACCATACGAAAGACCTTGAGCAAGCAGCGCGCCTCTAATCTATGCGTGTTGTTTTCTTTGGCACTCCAGCACTCGCGCGATCCATTCTTGAAGCCCTTGTTGCTGACACGGAAATCGACGTGGTTGGTGTAATCTGCCAGCCCGACGAACCGGTGGGACGAAAGGCCATCCTCACCGCGCCGCCAACGAAACAGTTCGCGATCGAACATGCAATTCCCGTCTTTCAACCAACAAAACTCAAGGACGAAACATTTCTCTCCATGCTCGATGCGTTACATGCCGATGTTGCTGTTGTACTTGCGTACGGCCGCATTCTGCCGCAAATTCTTTTAGATCGCATCCCCGGTGGATTCATCAACGTACATCCGTCGCTTTTACCAAAATATCGTGGACCGTCACCGATTCAAGCCGCGATTCTCGCGGGAGATTCTGTGACCGGAGTCTCGATCATGAAGCTCGACGCAGGAATGGACACCGGTCCGCTTCTCGCACAATCCAAAATCGATCTCGCCGACGATGAGACATCGGAGACGCTGACAAAGAACGTCATCGATCTCAGCGCACCGCTCCTGATCGAAACACTCAAGGGCTACATGGCCGAAACCATCTCGCCGATCCCGCAGAGCGCTGAAGGAGTTTCAATCTGCAAACTCCTCGACCGCGCAGATGGAAAAATCAACTGGACAGAACCCGCCGACGTCATCGACCGCAAAGTGCGTGCGCTGACGCCGTGGCCAGGCACATCAACAACATGGGTGATTGGTGGAAAGGAAATCGGAGTAAAGATTTTGAAAACACGCCGCACGGAATTGGACTCGCACGAAGTCGGCGTTCCTCGATCTGAATTCGGAAAACTCGTCGTCGATTCCGCAAACGGCACGCTGGAAATTCTTGAACTTCAACCCGCCGGTGGCAAGGCAATGTCTGGCGCAGATTTTGTACGTGGATATTTGAAATAATGCCGCAAATGACGTAGAGTTCCTCGGCAACCCCACCGGAGCCCACCATGTTCCTGCCCCTGTTCTTCATCACCTCAGCCGCTCTCGCCGCCTTCGAGCCCTGCAAGCTCTCCGCACTGGAGCTCGATCTCCCGCTGTACGTCCGCATCAGCCAAACCCTGGCGGCGAACGGCATGACGAACACGTCGGTGCTGTACGCCACGGCACCGGACCCGATGTTCGAGAACGACGCGCCCATCGAATTCCGCTTCGTCCCGAGTATCCTCCCCGTACTGACGCTCGTCGTCACTCACCGGGAACCCATCGCGGTGAGTGACGGCCCGGTGACGATCGCGGCAATCTCCGACGAATTCGTCGTGGATCTCCACGGCGACGTGAAGGGCGGCCAGTCGTGCGAGGTGCGCCTCGAGATGGCCAACCAGGCGCTAGAGGAGATGCACCAAGCCTACGGGTTCTGACAGGCCCGAAGGCAACCACGAAACACGAACGATCCTCACCCACGCACAGCGGCCCTCCCTGGTCGCTGTTGTCGTTTTTCATCGCTGCCAAAATTCGACTTTAACCCTTCGCGTCGAAGCCGAAGCTTAGCTTAGGCGGGAATCAACATGAGTCAAAACTCGGTTTTGACCTATTGCTCTCGAATTGTTGCCGCCTTCTGCATCGGAGTGATCGCCGGTGAGGGAAGACGGCCTTTAAGCGATTCCATGGTCGGCAGCGGCTTGTCGCGCCACACGAAAAATGGGAGGACGAAAATCATGAACCCAAGGCCAATCGGATGGTTGAGGTACGGCGAGAAAATGTGCGAAGCGTACAGCGCAATCACACCACACACCATACTGATCGACAGCCATCGCGTCTCCTCGCGCTCAACGACCGATCGATACCCGGCGCGGAGAATCGTAAACAGATAAAAACCAAATGCGAGCAAACCTGGAACACCCATTTTCAGCCAGATGTCTTGGTAGCCCCACTCAAATCGATACGTCGTGTATTCACCAGTGCCGTTCGCTGCGCGGATACGAGGATCGTCGGAAATATACGTTACCGTTGTACCAAAACCGCTCCCCCACAACGGATTCTCGCCAATCTTCTCCATCATTGGCCCGATAAGGTTCCATCGGCTCGACACGGCTAAGTCGCGCGTGTCGTCGTTCTGTCCTTTGTAATACGGACTATTCGTTAAATCCGGCCGCGGTGGAATCGGCAACACCACCAACACCCACAAACTCAACATCGCAACACACAGCGCTATCGCTCCCGTTGCTTTCACGCGAAGAATTTCCTTGATCGAAATTCGATTCCACACAATCACGATCGCCATAATTCCGACCGCGGCCACAAGCCCGAGCCAAAAGCTTCGCGATTGTCCGGAAATATCGACCGCAATCATCAACGCCAACGGCACAATCAACGCCTTTCGTTCGCGCCACTCTTTCGCCACAAATACCGTGGCAGCAATCAATAGCAGCGTAAACATCATCACGGAAAATTGCCCCTGCTCAAACACACGGAAATACCACGGACCATTTGGAAGTAAGCCTACAAGCCACGCCGGGTTGGAAAGAATCGTCACCTCCGCCAATCGCGCATCACGAACAAACCCATACACGGCCCAAATGCCTTCAACCGGAAGATGCGTGAACAAATAGAGAAGCGATAATGACGACGCAGCGACCCATGTTGCACCAAGCGCGAAGGTCCATAGCAACACGCGCTTTGCCTCCGGCGTCCACGCAATCATTGCCACCGGCAAAAGATACGCAAACGTCGCGTAACCGTTCATATCATCAAACGCGGCGCCGAAACTGTTTCGCGCAAATCCGGAAATGGTTCCGAGCGCGATAGCGCCGGCAAGAAACACAAATGGAAGGTCGCGTTCCGCAACAAATCGCGGACGAACATGTTTCACGACAATGTGATACAACGTGCCGAGCATGATGGAGAGAAAAATACCCTGACGAATACCCAGTGTCGTTCCGCCGATCGTAACGTCGATGAGGTGGCCATGACCACCGACGAAAATCTCGAGCATCGCAAAGGCCAAACCCCACAACAGCGATCGTTTCGTCACAATCAACGCCGCAACAACAATCACCACGAACGGAATCGCACTCCACACCGTGTGTTGCGTAAGCCACGCCGCTGCATGCACAAGAAGAAGTACACCGATTCCGTACAATGTCTTGCGATCGAAGAATTGCTTCAGGATTGGAATCATAGGTTTAAAAATGATGCTTTTTGAGGATCGCCTCACGCGCTTCCCGATATTTCCGTACGCGTTCTGGCTCCCATCCCAAATATTTCCAGGGGAGTCGATACATGAACGACGGCAACCACGACGACCCGATGCGCGATTCGCCATCAATCAACACATCGCACCACACGCCAGGAACAAGGACTCCGATATTGTGTTGTTCCAACATCGTGAGCCACACATCCCAATCTTGAAATCGCCGAATTGCCGGATCGAATCCCGGAAAATCCTTTCGTCGAACGAGCGATGTGGTGTGAATAAAATTCATCTTGCGTAATCGATCGCCGGAGAATGGAACGCCACGAAACACTTTCCAACCGAATTTGAATCCGCCGTACGCATAACTCGCCTCTGGGTGAACGATAAGATGCTGGACAAATGATTCAATCATCCCCGGCTTCATCACGACATCCGCATCGCAGAACATGACGAACTCCCCTCTTGCTTCAGCGAGCCCACGGTTTCGCGCCGGATTCGCTCCAGCATTTTCCTGACGAATGACGTGGATATTCCCATCGAATTTCGCGAGAACCTCGGCGGTATTATCCGTTGAACCGTCATTAACTACGATGATCTCGATCGGTGAGTACGTCTGACCGAGCACCGATTCAATACAGCGCCCGATGGTATTCGCGTGTTGGTAGGTTGGGATAACAACAGAGACCAACGCCGATTCGCGCATGGAAGGGGTCAGGTCGTTTATTGTCGTGTTTTGAAAAACCGACATTGTTTTTTCTCTCGTAAACTCCGCAATCACTCGCTCACGTCCGTCTCGACCAAGCTGATGACGCAGCGATTCGTCATTTGCGAGATCTACGATCGCCTTTGCAAGATCAGGAATCGTGTCATCGATGAGCAAACCGGTTCGTCCTTGAACGACCGCCTCATCAACACCCGGCTGATTCGTAGCAATGACAGGAAGACCAAAGAGGGCGGCCTCGAGCGCAACAATACCAAATCCTTCGCGATCGTCGGTCGATTTCGTTGACGGCATCAAAAAGATGTCGTGCGTTGCGTACACTTCTGGAAGTTTTCCATCAGAGACGTGTTGCAGGATCGTTACGCGAGATTCAAGGTCGAGCGCCTTAATCGCGTCGAGGATTTCCTTGCGCATCGGCCCGTCGCCAACAATCGTGTATGTCGAGTTCGGAATCGACTTCATCGTTTCAAGAACTTTCACATGGCCTTTCCGGGAAACAAGACGGCCGACGGTGAGTAATCTCGCCCCCCTCCGACTCCCCCCATAAATGGGGGGAGAGAATTCGCTGAGTGGCTCCCCTCCATTTACTTTTCCCCGGATGGGGATGGAGGGGCCGGGGGAGGCTTCTCGCGAGCCGACAAGAACATCTGCGGCCTCAACGAACTCATCGGCAACACACGGATACATCACCAAACACGGTCGGTGCGCGAATGCGGTAATTTCGCTTGCGAGCGATTGCGAATTTGCGAAAACGCGACGTGCAAAAAACAACACAACCCTCATCACGAATCGTTTTCGAGGAACCGATCGTGCGGCATCAAAATCAAGGCCGTGCAGCATGACGTCGTACGGTTTTCCCGTCATCAATCGGAATGCGAACGCTGCGGTTCCAATCGGCAACACGTGGCTCGTGAGCAAGACGTCGAAATCTTTTCGTCGATTCCAAAAGTTGCGAATCATTTCTCGGTACGCCGGAAATGATTTCCAGATGAGCGGCGTGATCGATTCGGGAAATGTTGAAACAAGCGCAGAGCAATAGCGCGCGACTCCTCCCCGCTTTGGCGGGTAATCAGGCGTTGGAAGCAGGAATCGCTCCATAGGATCTTCGAAGGATCAATGTTTTGACGTGCACCCAATGCTTCTTCGTCAGCGATCGTGTCCCGATCGACACGCTCACGAATACGATCGCTCCAATCGGAACCGTCGCAATCCACGGCACGATCGATTTCAGCACAAGCACAACAACCATCATCACAAATCCCGCAAGGATAAATCCGCCAACGGTCCGAATCCATTCACCGATGGTGACGTGAATCTTCCGTCGCAATGCCCACACGCCCATCAGGAACATGGATGTGAAGCTGATCATCGCAGCAATGCTCGCGCCAGGAATACCAATCCACGGAATGAGTATCATGTTCGCTGCGAAGTTGATGAGCATCGTCGCGCCCATAATTTTTGTCTTGGTCATTTGATGCCCCGTCGCGTTCAGCAACGAGCCAACAGGAAAATCGAAGAAGATCGGGACGAGAACGAAGATCAAAATCAATAGCGGTGTGATCGATCCGGCGTAGTCGGAGCCATACACGGTATGAACGATTTCAGGTGCGAGTGCGGCAATGCCAAACACAATCGGCGCCATCAACATCGCAAGGTACCATTCGGCGTCAAGAAATGTCTTCTTGAGATCGACGGGATTATTCGCCAGCGACGACATGCGCGGATACAACGCACCAATAAATGCCAATGGGAGGAACTGAAATGCGTACGTTAATTTGTACGCCACGCTGTACAGGCCAACCGCAGAATCGCCGATGACCGATTTCAACGTGAATGAATCGACGTACGAGTAAATCTTCACGAAAACTGCGGCAAGAAAAAATGGAAACGCCGCAGTTAGAACCGGTCGAACATTCTTCGAACTCGGCACCATTGATCGCACGCCAAGCCGACGGACAACTTGAACGCCGGAAAAAATTGCATTCCAAATGCTTCCAGTAGCGAGGGCGATAATCAACAGCGCGATCGATTTCATCGGTGAAAAGACGACGAGAAGTCCGACGATGCTCGACAGCGATTGGCCAACAAAGATTCCAAGAGATTCATAACGCAGCTCCTCCATTCCCCGAAGCACGCCGTAGAACGTGAGCGACAACGAATCCGCAATCATGATGGGAATCGCAAGCCAGATGAGGACGATGTTGGACGAATCAAAACCGAGGACGGTTGGAAACGCGACCGCGATAATGATTGCCAAAAGAATTGCGATCCATTTTACACCGAGTGTTTTCTGCAAAATCGATCGAGCCTCAGATCGATTGGCGGCAACATCACGAATAAGCACGGACGTCACGCCAAGATCGGCAAACACGGCAACAGAGGTAATGACCGCAAGGGTTAAAAAGTACACGCCGGTGTCGGTTACACCTAAAAATCGCGCCAAAATCGCAAAGTACACAAACGCAACAATCTTCTGCAGAATGCTCGCGCCAGTAAGAAATGCCGTGTTTTTCGCCAAAGTCGACACAGCCCCATTCTACGCCGATTTTCAAGGGTTTGAAAGTGATGGATTCAGGTTGTTACGTGTTATTTTTCTCCTCTTCTCAAAGAAATCGGACGGGCCATATCAAATATCCCTACTGCTAGTGTCGCAAAACGTATGCTTCGAGATCGTAAAGCCACCATCGGCGCAGCCCCTTCCGGAGCCGCGCCGATGCGTCGTTCGTCACGCGTACGTCCCAACAACGGCCGCACCAAGGACCAACACCACCGGAACACTGAACGCAGTCCAGAGCGTCCAGGACTGGCGCCACGTCATCGACGGCTTGGCATTCAACGCGAGCCGGATCGTGACGAACAGCCACCATGCGAAGGCGACAATCATCATCGCGAGCGGAAACAGCACCGCGAGCACCATCGCGAGCCCGATGATGCCGAACGGCAGCCAGTCGCCCTTTCCCATGCGCGGCATCTCACCCCCCTCCCTTGAGCTTGGCGATCTCGTCGAGTTTGCTCATGATCGCCGTCGTCTCGTCCTCCCGTAGCGAGTAATGGAATACCAAGAGGAAAAGGGTAGCTGCGAATCCGAGCCACAGCCAGTTACCGGTGACGAAGGCGCAGATGATAAACGCCGTCACCGCAATCAGCGATCCACCAATGAAGATCAGCAGCTTGAATTCGTAAAGACACCCCATCTCACACCCCGTAGAAGAAGTTGTTTTCCCCGCCGTGAGAATTCACAGGCGAGGACAAAAGCGTATCAGACTACTTGTAAAATACAAAACTCCGACCCTTTCGGATCGGAGGATTGTTTTTTGATTAACGCTTGCGCCACTGTGGTGAACGGCGGGCACCGCGCTTTCCGAACTTCTTACGCTCCTTCTTGCGAGGATCGCGGGTCATGAGTCCAGCAGCCTTGAGCGCTGTCTTCAGTTCCGCTTCAGAAAGGACGAGTGCGCGAGCAATGCCGAGACGGGCTGCGTCGGCCTGGCCGATCGCTCCCCCACCACTGGTTTTAATCGTCACATCGAACTTTTCGGTTGCGCCGACTTCCGCCAACGGACGCTTCACCATGCGCTGCAGTTCAGCCGTTGGGAAGAACACATCGAATGGTTTGTCGTTCACCGTCATTTTGCCCGAACCCGATGGGTAGAGGCGAACTTGAGCGGTTGCAGTTTTACGGCGACCAAGCGCCTGAATGTATTTCGTGGTTGCCATAATTACTTGGAAATGGTGAGGCGAAGCATGCGTGCCGTGCGATGCTTGTTCTTTGGAAGCATGCGGCTGACGGCTGCACGAAGCACCTCGCGGGGATCCTTCTCCCACATCTGGCGCATCGTCTTCGTTTTCAGTCCCCCTGGGAACCCAGAGTGATGGTGATATTCCTTCTCCTCGTACTTCTTTCCCGTCACGAGAATTTTTTCACAATTCGTGACGATCACGTCGTCGCCAGCATCAACATTAGACTGGAAATTTGCGTTCGTCTTGCCCATGAGGTGCATGGCAATATCGGTCGCAAGACGTCCGAGGATCTTCCCCGATGCGTCGACCGTGTATGTTTTGCGCGTAATGGTTGCCATATTAGACGAATTCAATAACAGCGACTTCTGCGGCGTCGCCCTGACGAATGCCCATCTTTGTGAGACGAGTATATCCGCCGTTGCGATCCTTGAAGCGTGGTCCGAGAACCTCGATGAGCTTCTTCACTGGTTGTTCCGTGCTGAAGTACGCCAAGAGTTGACGACGTGATGCGAGCGTGTTGGTTTTTGCAACCGTGATCATCTTTTCGACGACGGGGCGGAAAACCTTTGCTTTGCCGGCGGTCACTTCAATGCGTTCGTACGTCACCATGGCGGTAACGAGATCGCGGATGAGCGCCTTGCGGGCCGAGGACTTTCGTCCAAGCGTTTTTGTAGTATTTCGGTGGCGCATACAATTATTCTTGTGGTGCGTCCTCCGCCGCACGAGCAATTTGTTCAGTAAGACTTGCGTGATTCAGTTGTCCTTGAATCCACGTGAAGTGGTTCAAAAGAATCTTGGTGGTCTGCTCGACGGCCTCTTGAGGAGTAACCGTTCCGTCGGTGGTGATATTCATGATGAGCTTGTCGTAGTTCGTGATTTCTCCGACGCGAGTATTCTCTACGCGGAAACCAACGTTACGCACTGGGCTGAACATGGCATCCACGGCGATCACACCAATTTCTGTTGGGGCAGCGTCGCGTTCCTCGGTTGGAACGTACCCACGGCCGCGAGAAACGGTGATTTCCATGTCGAACGGCGTCTTTGCATCCGTGATGGTTGCAATCTCGAGCTCTGGGTTTGCGATGTCCACATCAGCGTTCTTTTCGATTGCTGCTGCGGTGACCACACCAACCTTGTTCGTTGCAAGCTTGAGGACCACTGGCTCTTCGCTGTGCACGCGCATGCGAAGCTTCTTGATGTTGAGCATGATGTCCAAGACATCTTCTTTCACACCAGGAACCGTGGAGAACTCGTGTTGCACACCCTTGATTTTCATTGCCGTAACCGCTGCGCCTGGAAGAGACGAGAGCAACACGCGGCGAAGCGAGTTCCCAACCGTTGTACCGTATCCGTGGTGGAGCGGCTCAATGGTAAGGATGGATTCGTTTGCAACTGCGCCAGGAGCGAAGTGCATCTTTGACGGAAGGAAAATGGTCTCCATAGGAAGGTTATGAGACGAATGCGATTACCGCATTGAGTAAAACTCGATAATGAGCTTTGGATCGTATGCTTCCTTCAAATCATCCCCCATTGGAAGACTCACCACTTTGCCGACCAAGTTGTCACGGTGCAACCATCCTGCCGTGCGATGGGTTTTCAGGCGCTCCTCAAGATCCGCAAAGACCTTCTTGTCTTTCTTGCTCGCCTTGATTTCAATCACGTCGTTGACCTGCACAGTATACGACGGAATGTTCAGCTTCTTGCCGTTCACAAAGAACATGCAGTGGCTGACCATTTGACGAGCCTGTGGACGCGTCTTCGCAAAGCCGAGGCGGTACACGGTGTTGTCCAAACGCTGCTCAAGCAAACGTCCGAGATTTTCTCCGGTGTTGCCCTCCATGCCGGTGGCCTTCACGAAGTAGTTTCGGAATTGTCGCTCCATGATACCGTACAATCGTTTTGCCTTCTGCTTTTCACGAAGCTGGGTTCCGAAAACCGAAACCTTTGCTGGCCGACCACCGGCCTTCCCGTGAACACCAGGAGCGTACGGACGCTTCTGCATCACCTTGAGCACACTCGTGGATGCCGACAATGCGACACCTTCACGACGGCTCATCTTTCCCATTGGAATAAGAGTTTTTCCCATAGATTACATGCGACGAGCACGACGTGGACGGCACCCATTGTGTGGGACCGGCGTGGTGTCTTTAATGGAGAGCACGTTGAAACCGACCGTGTTCAATGCGCGCACTGCAGCGTCGCGGCCATTGCCGATACCCGTCACAAACACGTGCACATCCTTAAGGCCGAACGGTTCAACCTTTTCAAACACTTTCTTCACAATGACGCTTGCAGCGAAAGGCGTTGCTTTCTTTGGTCCCTTGAAGCCGCAGTTTCCCGCGCTCGACCATGCCACGATGTTTCCGTTCGCATCGGTGAGCGACACGATGGTGTTGTTAAAGCTTGCGTGCACGTATGCGCGACCCTGAGGAATTTGGCGAACCACTTTCTTCTTTGCGGTCTTTGCACCAGCCTTTGCTGGCTTTTCGGCTTCCGTTGCGGGAGCGATAATTTCTTCTTCAGTCATAGCTTAGGTCTTGGCAAGAGTACGACGACCACTTCCGGCGGTCTTTCGAACGTTTCCTCGAACGGTTCGGGAATTCGACTTGGTGCGCTGTCCGCGAACCGGGAGGCCGCGGGTGTGGCGGGTTCCGCGATACGACGCAATATCCTTCAAACGCTTGATGTTTGAGAGAACGTCGCGGCGAAGTTCACCTTCTACGCGATATTCCTTTTCCACGATGACGCGAACCGCATTTTCCTGATCTAAGGTCAGGTCTTTCACGCGAATGTCGCCGCTCACCTTTGAACGCTCAATGACGTCCGCTGCGCGCTTTTCACCGATGCCGTAAATATACTGCAACGCGTAAAAAAGCTTTTTCTGAGTTGGGAGTGTAACACCAGCAATACGTGCCATAGATTTTAGCCTTGACGCTGCTTATGCTTAGGAGTCTTGCAAATGACGAGCACGCGACCTTCGCGGCGGATCACTTGGCAATCGCGGCACATTTTCTTGACGGAAGCGCGAACCTTCATAGGGCGATGACTGAGGGCTAAGAGTAACGGAACTGACGGAAGAGAACCCTGAAGAAATAGACAAAATCATCAAGAACAAATTCAAGATGATTGTGAATAGGCTCGAGATGCCGATCCGGAGAGTCTAGAACGTTTCCAGTTTAGGCCAGTTTTGATGAAGATTAAGGAAAGTTTCCGAGGCGTACTTCGTGGTACGTTGAGGAAATTTCCGAAAATCTGAGTCAAAAATGGACAAACCGGGGGCGTTCTAGAAACGGAACGTGATTCGTGCCTTTGTGAGATCATACGGGCTGATCTCCACTTTGACGTCATCGCCTGGCAGCACACGGATGCGATTTTTTCGCAGCTTGCCTGCCAAGTGGCCAATGACTTCGCGGTCGTTTTCGAGTTTTACCCGGAAGCTTCCACCTGGAAGGCTTTCCAGAATCTCTCCGCGCATTTCAATAAAGTCTTTTTCCGCCATAACTTTGCGATATGATACCACATTCACCTCAGTGGTGAGCGCGGTATTACCGCTTCAGTAAAGCACCGGGATTGTAGGCCAGACGCGAAAAAGTGTCAATTATTTACCCACAAACGCCCTATTTTCCACCTTTTCATTGCTTTTCCCTTTATTTTGTGCTATTCTTCCGCCGCGCCCGTCATTGATAGGCGTCTGTAACGGCCAGATCCGTCGTTGTCCCCGTCCCTCGCTCCCTCAATGGAGTTTCCCGCATGTCCCGTTCGTCATCACAAACTGGTGCCCGCTTCCTCGCGGGCGATCGCTGCGAATCCCATCGCAGCACCCAGAACCGCCGGCCCAAGTCCGGTCCCGCCGCCAAGGGCTCCCCGCCCAGCAGCCACGCCCCAGAAGGCTACACGTCGGAGAAGTCCGGCACGGTCGTCGTCGTGCGCCGCAACGACATCGGTGCCGCCCCGGCACCGAACCGCTCCTCCGCCCATCACGAGCCCGGAGTCGTCATCCCGACGAAGTTCCCCGCGCCCAAGGCCGCCAACAGCAGCCCAGCAGACACCGGCATGGCGTCGAACAACGGGCACTACCGAAACGGCCGCAGCGGCCGTTGCTCCGGCAAGCGCGCCTCGGGCTGATCGGGATCGGTCGGTCGGAGAACACGGCGTCGCGCAGAACGTGCGCTACGCAAAGGCCGGTCGTCTTCCCCAGACGGCCGGCCTCATCGCATCTATGGGGATTTTTTTGTTTACGCCTTCTTTCCCAAAATCGCCTTAATGCGTCGAACGCCCGCCGACACAGCTTCTTCTTTCGCGATGGTGATACCGCCGAGTTCCCCCGTGTGTTCCACGTGCGGCCCTCCACAAATTTCCTTCGAGAAGTCGCCGATCGAGTACACCTTAATCTTGTCACCAATCGTTGCGTACTTGTCGCCGAACAATCCAATCGCACCACGCGCCTTCGCCTCGTCGACAGTAAGCATCTCGAATTTCACCGGAAGATCTTTCTCAATCTGCTCGTTGACGATCCGTTCAACCTCAGCGATTTGCTCCGGGGTCATCTTCTCGCTGTGACTGAAATCGAATCGCAATCGCTCAGCGGTAATGTTGCTTCCTTTCTGCGCAACGTGATCGCCAAGCACGGTTCGCAACGCCTGATGCAACAAATGCGTTGCAGTGTGCAACTTCGTCGTCTCAACAGAATGATCGGCGAGTCCTCCGGCAAACTTCTGCTCACTTCCCGCACGAGACAAATCTTGATGCTTCTTGAAATCGACTGCAAATTGGTCCGCGTCGACTTTCAGGTTGTGCGATCGCAGTAATTCTTCGGTCGTCAGCTCCAATGGAAAACCGAAACTCTGATACAGGTTGAACGCGTCAGTTCCTGTCACGCCGTTTCCACGATCGACAATCTTCTTCAATTCACGCAACCCTTGTTCAATCGTCTTTGCGAATTTCGTCTCTTCCATTTCGATCGCGCTCAAAATCGCCTCACGCTTCTCATCGAGACTTGGATACGCAACGTTATACATATCGATGTACGCCTCGGAAACCGATCGCACGATCGCATTTGCAACGACGAGCTTACGTGCAAAGCGCACTGCACGACGGAGTAATCGGCGAACAAAATATCCTTGGTCTTTATTCCCCGGCAACACACCGTCGCCAATAAGGAAGGTTGCCGCACGAATGTGGTCGAGAATCACGCGGAACGCGTATGTATCAGATTCATTCGATCCATAGGTCTTATTTGTCGAATGTTCCAGAGCCAACCGCGCCGGTGCGAAGGCATCAATACGGAACATATCCGGATCACCGTTCACCGCGGATGCCACACGCTCCAATCCCCCACCAAAATCGACGTTGCGCTGCGGAAGCTCTGCAAATCCGTCTGCCGTCTTCACGTATTGCATGAACACGTTGTTGCCGATTTCCATAAACCGACCACAATCGCAGTTCACGTGGCACACCGGATCCGCGAGCGGAGACTTTTCGTGCAACCCAAGATGTTCACCGAAGTCCCAAAACATCTCCGTGTCCGGGCCACCAGGTTCGCCAACCGGCATGTTTGCCGGAACACCAGCGCGGCTCCACCAATTCTTTTTTTCTGGGTACGTAAAAATTCTCCCGCCCTGCAAGCCGTTCGTATCAGCATCTTCAACGACCTTCGCGTCGATGCCTGCGGATGCAAAACATTTTGTCCAAAGCGCGATGGCCTCGTCGTCTCGTCCAACACCAATGTCGGCATTTCCCCGGAACACGGTCACGTACAAGTTTTTTGGATCGAGTTTGAGCTCACCAGTCAAAAACTCGTACATCCACGGAATCTGTTCATGTTTAAAATAATCGCCCAGGCTCCAATTGCCGAGCATCTCGAAGAATGTGGTGTGACGATTATCGCCAACTTCCTCAATATCGCCGGAACGGAAGCATTTCTGACTGTCGGCAATGCGCGTGCCAGCGGCATGCTTTTCTCCGAGCAAATACTGGATCATCGGTTGCATTCCAGAGCCGGTGAACAACGTTGTTGGATCATTTTCTGGTAACAGCGATGATGATGGAATGATCACGTGGCCGTGTTTTGCAAAAAAATCGAGATATTTTTGGCGGATTTCGTTGGTGGTAAGCATAGAAAGAGATGGAGGGATTGTAGCTGAACTGCAGAAAGGACGGAAGGGACGAAACGAACAACGCCCGCCTCCAACGTGTATGGAGACGGGCCGTCCTCACGGGAACATGACACTATATCGCCAAGGCGATCACTCGTGCCACCGCCACCGCGGTAGCGATGATGAGCCCAAGGATCAGGATCACGCCCATCATGCCGGCGACGATATTGCCGGGTGTCATCACGAAGCCCTTTTGCTCGTCGTCGGTCATTCGAACACCGGAATCTGGCTGAAGGAACGGAAGAAACGCGAAGCCACAAGGAACAAGAGCCGCATGAACACTCCAGTACTCCCCTTTTATACACAAAACGATACAGATTGTAAAAATTATTCTTCGTCCCACGTCACTCTTCCATCGCTCCTGATATCAATTGGGTCTCCAAAAAAACGCGGGGGAACATGAAAGGCGACACCGATAACTGCCTTTGCATCCGCAAGAAATTCGCGAAATTCGTACCGAAGAATCCCAACATACGTTTGCCGATCTGCCGCAACCCCTTGCGCCTCGATTTCAAAAGCATTCGCGAGATACAGTGCTCGAGGAAGATGGTACGTCTGTGTCACAACGATTGCTTTCGTTACGCCGAACACTTTGCTCGCGCGAATCAGCGAATCGTACGTATCGAACCCGGCGTGGTCGAGAAAAATATCGTCAGGATCAACATTCGCTGTAAGCAAATACACACGCATCGCATTCACTTCGTCGTACTCGATCTGTCCGTCGTCGCCACTTACCAAAATCTTGTCGACCGATCCTGAACGATACAAATCAATCGCCGTCAGCAAACGGTCCCGCAAAATATCCGACGGCTCACCGTCCGCCTTCACCTTCGCTCCAAGAACGATTGCTACTGGTGCGTGGTCGACCTCGCCGATCGGCACGATCGATGATCGAAAGCGCAACACAATACAATCGGTAACGAGAATGAAGCAGACGCTGATCAACAGCGCAGCGGCGAGAACGCGCAAAAATATGTTCTTTCGCATAATTCCCTATCGCTTCCCCCACCAAAAAAGCCACACACTCAACGCCGCCGCAAAGAAGCACCATACCGATGTAAACGCGTAGGAAAACACGATCCACGCGATTGCCGCAGCAATAAACGACAGCGCGCCAAACATGCGAAGCTTCCGATCGGATGACACAAGAAAGCTTCCGGTCGTGACCAACACATATGCGCACACGCCAACAAAGAAATAGGGAATCTCTATGCCGTACAACAGGCTTGCCGATCTTGGAACAATGCTCAACGGTTCATGAAAAAGCACGGTGAGCAAATACGCAGACATCGTCATTCCCGCACCAAGCATCACGAGGAGCACACGCTTCCGCCACGCAACATGCTCTGCGTACCACACGGAAAGTGGTAACCAAATCGGCCACACCAAAAACGCAAAAAAGAGAAACCCGTATCCTAAAATCTGACTGCACGTACTCGGCTTCTCAACGAGCCACTGCACGCCTTCAATCGCCTGCTGAACGGCAAAGAAAAACGGAATCAGCGCAACAAGACGTTTGTGTGGACGCGCATGGCGCAGCGTTTTTCCGCCGGCATAGCTCAATGCAGCGCTTGTCGCAAAGCTCACCGGCGCAGAAAAACACATAAATCCTATAGGGTATTTACGACTTCAACCGGTTTTGATTGACGCAACATCTTTCGGCGCACCCCGCGAGCAAACGCCACCATGTCGTCGTTGTTAAAGAGGATTCCGAGAAGAACATATGCAATGAAACCGAGGCCGCCAGCAAGGCCGGTTTGAATAAACACACTGATATACGACTTCAATGGGACGACCGTTACGACTGCATACTTCACGCCCTGAGTAACAGCACCGGCAAGCACTGCAGCAATCGAAATCATCAGCGTTGTGCGAAGAATCCGCTTCTCATCGAGGCTGCCAATTCGATGATGCAGCAGAGCCCACAAGAGCGCCACCTGCACCATTGCAGAAATACTGAACGCCGCGCTTAATCCAACCACACCAAACTGCAAAGAGAGCATCCGTCCAAGGCCGATGTTCACCAACGCTGCAACCACCGCAACCGCAAATGGCGTCTTTGCGTCTTCAAGGGCAAAGAATGCGCGAACAAGAATCGTGACGAGTGCTTGTGCCGCAAAGCTGATCGCGAAGAGCGCAAGTGTGTCCGCCGTGGTTACCGTGCTCATCCAATCAAAATTCTTTCCGCCAAATGCCAACCGCACAAGCTGAGCGCGGAGCAAAAGAAATGAAACCGTTGCCGGAATAATCCAAAGCAACACTTGTCGTACCGCGTTCGAAAACGTTTGCACAAATCCTGGCATGTCTTTTGCTGCCGCTCGTTCGCACAGCATTGGGAACGACGCCACGGCATACGCCATTGCAATCACGCCGATCGGAAAGGAGTTGAGGTTGTACGCAAGATCGAGCATCGTTGTTGATCCCGCAACCAATAGACTCGCCACACTCGTCATCGCGACAAAATTTCCTTGGCTCACTGCCAATCCGAGCACACGCGGAACCATTTGAATCGCCGTTGTGCGAAGATCTGGATCGCGAAGATTGAAGACGGGACGATATTTGTATCCAAGTGCATACACACCAATTCCTTGCAGTAATGCATGCATCGCTGCGCCAAGCACACTTCCCCACGCCAAACCGATCGGACCGAGAAGTGGAACAAAGATCATCACGCCAGCGATGATGCCGATGTTATTGACAATCGGCGCAAGAGCGTACAAAAAGAACCGACGCGTTCCCTGGAGCACTGATCCAAACACCATGCTCGCCGCAAAGAACAGTTCAGCAAGATACATTACACGACTCATGGAAACCGTCATCGCCATCTTTTCCGCACCATATCCCGGAGCAATAATCGATACCGCCCACGGCGCGGTTGCGATGGCAATCACGACGACAACGCCGAATACCACACCGAACACGTTCAAAATCGTATTCGTAAATTTCCAGGCCTTCTCGTCGTCGTGTCCGTAGTATTTCGCAAAAATCGGAATAAAGCTCGCAGAAAGCGCGCCAAGAATGAGCAACTGTAACAACATGTCCGGAACAAGAAATGCACTGGTGTATGCATCAAGCGTGTCTCCGGCACCAAACGTTCCCGCCAAAATGTAATCGCGCAGCGCGCCGAACAATCGGCTCACCATCGAAAGTCCGCCGATAATAACAGCAGCACTCGTGATGCTTCCCGCTTTACTGGTGAAGAGTGCCTTGATCATACGTTCTGCGAAGTTTGATGAATGCAAAGCCAAACACAAACAGTGCAGAAAGCAACGCCCCAATAAGCATCATCACCTGTGGGTTATCAAGGTGAAAAAACGACACGTCGAATATTTGCGCGTCGGAAAGTGTTGTGCCGTCCGCATTCACAATCGCCAATGTTACGGTATATGTTCCGGGCCCAGAAAATGCGTGCGTAATTTGCGGCTGCACACTGGTCGCGCCGTCGCCAAAGTCCCAACTGAACCGCACGCCGTCTTCTGGCTGATCCGCAAGCGTGAATTCGTACGTTCGCCAATCCACTTGTTTTGACGTGAATCGTGCGAGTGGCGACGTGGTGAGCTTTGATGTGGAGCTTGTGATTGCCGCAACGGCATTTTCAACGGTTGTTGCAGCAGTACTCGCCGCAGTTGGCGAAGTGGTCGACGACGAAGACATTGTCGACGACGCGCTCGAGGAACTCGACGACGTCGTGGAGGCTGTTGTGGTGGTTGACGGTGTTGGAGCTGTAGCGACCGGTGCGGCAGCGGCCACAGGCTTTGGCGCAGGAATACCAGTCACCGTGCCATCAAGCGGCGCAGGATCATTCGCATCGCTCACACCGTCGCCGTCGTCGTCTGTATCGCACGCGTCACCCTTGCCGTCGCCATCGGTGTCGAGCTGGTCCGCATTCGCATCGTTCACACAATTGTCGGAGTCATCGATGACACCATCACGATCTGCATCTGCGACCGGACTGTACAGCGGCGTAATTGCGCCGTCGTTTTCTGGATTGGTGTCTTGTGGCGTTGCACCCTGGAGCACCGCGCGAATATTGAACGTTCCATTCGGAACCGTGAAATCAACAAAGACATCGTCCGGGTTGCCGCTCGCCCGAAGCGAAACTGGTTGAGACTGACCAATAACCATCCCGCCCTGATAGAACAACACATAGGCCGTGGCATCCGTGTCGCCGACGTTTCGAACGCGAGCGTAAATGCGAACCGTGTCGCCGACGTACAGCGTTGATTGAGAGAATGAGATGTTGTTGCTATCAAGCGCGAGGTCGACGAAAGACGCGTGAACAATCGGCGATCGCGTTGTGGTAAAACAGACAACGCTCACGAGCAGCGCAACAACGAATCGAGGAAAAAATCGAATTCGCATACTACCGTTGAATATCGCGAACACGAATGTGTGATCCGGAATGGAGCCACAAATCTCGTGCAACGTCGGAATGAATGTGCAACCGTGCGCGATAGGTTGGATGGACCCGTACCACGACATTTTCAATGACGCGCGTCGCATCGCCAACCACATCAACGCGTACCGTCGCCCCGTTCGTGAGCCGGAGCGACGCCGCTTCTGTGTCAGAAAGATGGAGATGACATTTTGGAACAATCACCGTTGCTGCAGCGTCGATGGTAGCGTGCGCGGTTCGGATTGTGCACGGCCCAGCAGTGGCGAGATCACCCGACTTCGCAAGTGGCGCGTCGATGCCAAGCAACCGTGCCTCCGTTGGCGTCAGCTCAACCTGCGTTGACTTTCGATGAGGCCCGAGCACGCGCAGGGTGACGGATTCCCCGTCTGCCCCAACCACATCCACCGTCTCTTCATATGCAAACTGACCCGTCTGAGAAAGTTCGTGCCGCACCGTGCCCATATGCCCGTCGCCAAACAGAATCCGATGATGGGATTCAGAGAGATGCACATGGGACGGCACCACTTCCACAGGAATAGGACGCGACATACTGCACGTATTGTAACACGACGATTTTTCTCAAATCACGCAACGCAACCTTTTGACGAGGGCCGGAAATTCTGCTAGGATTGGCCGTCCCAACCACGGAGGATGAATGGACACGACGGATCGTGTGCAGCTGTTCGTCCCCAACGAACAGCCACGCTTCAGAAAGCACTTTCCCGCACATCTCAAGGACGCCACCACGGCTGCAAAGGAATTCCTGCGGGAATACCCAGCAGGCGTGGCACCGGCCGACCTCGAGGACTGGGTTGCGAGCATCGACCACAGCGCACTACACACATTCCACAACACCGAGGAGCTCGTCTGCGCCGCCACCGGCGTGTACTACAGCGTTGTCGCGGAAGGCATGGATCGAGTCCTCACGCGCCAATTCATCGGCGCCCTTGGTCAGATCAGGCTCACCAAAGCCGTCATGACCCTGAACCTGGAAAATCGTCGACAGCTCCTGCGGCTCGAGAGCGTCGCAGCAAAACGGACGCACAGTGTTCTGGGCGTCGCTCGGCTGGCGGCAGCGCTCAACGCAGCAGGGGCGAGATGCTATCTTCCCACCGCGCATGAAGACGCCAGGTGGAAAATCGATCTCCTCTTCACCCACGGCGACGCAGTAGCGTGCGTTCAGGTGAAGCAAGGCCAAAGTTCCTGCAGGCGAATCGTTGAGCCATTCGACCCAAGGGAGGAGGAATTCCTTCGCGGTGTTCACCAGTTCAGCGCGGAACATTCCGTCAGCGCAGTCCCCTTGTGGGTTGCGATAGGAAACCGAGGAAAGCATTCCGCGACCACGATGTGTTCGCCCGAATCGATCCAGTTCGGAATGCAGGTCGTATCAACCGCCAGGAAGACGTGACGAAACGAGGCCCCAGCGCGACGCAGCGCTGGGGCCTTGCCGTTTCCCTATTTTTTTTCATCGTATCCAAAACCGTACTTAAATTTGTTGTCACGAATCGGACCGATGAACATCAGGTGAAACTCCGCAAGCACGTACTTGATACCCATACTCCATCGGCCATCGCGCTCCTGCCGACGCGTGGTCACAAAAATCGTGATACTGTCGAGAAATCCAAATTTTCCGACTTTTGCTGCACGACCGGCGTATTCGTGATCCTCACAAAACACAATCTCCTCATCGAAGCCCTGAATTTCCTCATGTACCGATCGCTTCACCAAGATACAGAATCCTGGAGCGTGTGGGTGCAACGAGCCGAGCAACCGCGCGTAAAAGTTGTAAAAATGATGCGTCACCACGTCATAGAAATTCCCACCAACCACACCAAGATCGCACGTCGCGATACCAAGTTCGCGCTGCGTGAACTCGCTCACCGCGTTCTCTAAAAACTTTTCGTCGTCGATGATCACGTCCGCATCAAAAAAGAAAATCAACTCCCCCGTCGCCTTTGCTGCGCCGTGGTTTCGACCAGCGCTCGGCAACCCACCATCAACAACCTTCGCGCCAGCGCGTTCGGCGATGCCCCGCGTGTCGTCGCTCGACCATGCGTCGGCAACAATAATTTCTTTTGGTTGAAACGTTTGCCTCCGAAGCGCATCCAAGACACTTGGCAAATACCGCTCCTCATTTTTTGTAGGGATAACGACGGAAAGGGTTGGAAGCATATGGAATATGATGGAAGCCTTCTAAATTTAGGCGAGTTTCGGTGCGCGAGGATCACAGTTCGCGAGGCGTACTTCTCGGTACGTTGAGCGAATTTGCGACGCAGCAAGCCGAAAATAGACAAATTTAGGAGGTTTCCTGGTGCGTCTGGCGCGATTCGAACGCACGATCTCCTCCTTCGGAGGGAGGCGCTTTATCCAGCTAAGCTACAGACGCAGAATTGAGGATCGGCCGACCAACATACTATACATCGCCACACCCGACGCGACGGAAACGTTCAACGATCGCTTTTTCATCATTGGAATCTCCACGATACCATCGAGTATTTTCAAGGTGTCCGCATCGATTCCCTCCACCTCACTTCCAAGAACAAGTGCAATCTTGTCGATGACGCAATCGGCGATATCAATCGCCCCCTCCCCCGTCTCCAAGCCCCAAACAGCATACCCCTCCGCCTTCAGCCCGTCGATCACCGCAACAATCTCCCCAGCCTCCCACGGAACCAAATCCTCAGCGCCAAGCGACACCTTTGCGATTTCCTTCCGGGGCGGCGTGCCCGTAATACCCGTAAGAAAGACCTTTTCCACGCCAAACGCGGCCGCATTTCTGAGAATGCTCCCAACGTTGTGCAGACTCCGGATATTGTGAGCAATGACGATCATGCGGCAAAAGTATGTCAGAAATTGCTGATTTCCACAAAAAATGTTACGTTTTCCCGGCACCTGAGGCATTCATGTTCACGCCGCTTTTCAGCTCCAACACCCTCTGGCTCGTTGCCCTCGCGATCGTTGCCACCGGAGCCATCTTCCGGCTCAGGCGGGAACGCGCCGCGGCGACAAACCCGGACGAGCCCCTGCTCACAAAGTTCGACGCGCTCCATGCCGCAATCCTGGCAGACACGGTCAGCGAAGCGAGCTTCGCCGCGTGGGCGGAGCATGTCCCCCACCGGCACCCCCAGAACCGATCGACGGCACAGACATCGGCCCTCCTTGCCTGCCGAACCGGCCTGCAGGAGGCGATGCGCCACCGCGGCTGGAAGCGACAGACCATCAGCGGATTCATCAACACGTTCTGGCACATCACCACGGAGGACATCGACGCGCTCCTCACGAAGCGGTGAATCAACACGAGTTCAGCACACGACGCCCGCCGTTCTGGTACGATCCAGTTCGGCGGGCCGCGCGTTTGGTCACCAAAAATTTTCTATGTCCAACATTTCCCCTCTCTGTCCAAAGCCCGACGTCTGCGGTTCGTGCGGATGGAGTCATATTCCATACGAGAAGCAGCTTCAGCAAAAACTTTCCGATATTAACGGTTCGTTTGCCATGAAGAAGCTCGATCTTCAAGTGGAAGACATTTTTCCGTCTCCAAAAACATCGCACTACCGCAATCGCATGGACTTTGTGATCAGCTTTAAAGGCGAGGTTGGACTTCGCGAAAAAGGAAAGTGGTGGCGCGTGATTGACGACCACACCTGTTTTCTTGGCGATGAAAAAATCGAAACTCTCTTCGCAACCGTTCGCGATTGGTCAAAGTCGTGCGGTCTTTCGTTTTTCGATCGCAAATCGAACATTGGCACCCTCCGCTACGCCGTGATCCGATCCTCAAGCATTGGCGAAACGATGATCATCATCGTCACGAGCGCACCGAATGGTGAATCGCAATCTGGCGAAGGAAACGTTTTGACGACGGTGGATTTCAACGACGACAAAGCTTCAATCGAATCCGCGCTTGCTGATCTTGCAAAGAACGCTGGTGCAACGACCGTGGTGTGGTCCGTGAATCACACCGTCTCCGACGTATCGTTCGGCGATGACTTGCGCGTCATCGGCGGCCCTGGTGCGATCAATGAGAATATCGACGGAATCAAATTCCGCATTTCGCCAAACGCATTCTTCCAAACAAACTCATACGCGGCTCCGATGCTGCTCTCGACGGTTCGCGATTTCGCCGGCGACCTTACGGGAAAAACACTCCTCGATCTGTACTGCGGCACAGGTTTCTTCGCGGTTGCGATGGCAGACGATGCAAAGAAAACGATCGGCGTGGAACTTGTTGCTGATGCGATTCGCGATGCGCGCATCAACGCAGAACTCAACAACGTGAGTGTTGATTTCCACGATGCGAAAACCGAAGACTTCGATTGGATGAAGCTTGGCGCCGACGTCGTCATTCTCGATCCTCCACGTTCCGGCATGCACGACAAAGCACTCGCCGACGTGATTGCCGCAAAGCCCGCCCGCATCGTCTACGTCAGTTGCAACTACAAAAACTTCGCCCGCGAGATGGTAGAACTCTCCAAATACTACGACGTGGACAACATCCGCGCCGTGGACATGTTCCCTCACACGCCACACGTGGAGCTTGTTACGGCGTTAGTGAGGAAGTAAGGGGTCAGGTCTTGCTTTTAGCGATTTCATCATCGTACAAATGAAGAAAAATCGCTGCCGCAGAATAATCAGCAAGAATGCCAATTTTCATAGCCGGATATTCGGCACGGAGGGAGCGATGAATAATCGGGATCGTTTCAATGATATCGGAGGTACTCTGCAACGCTTCGTATGTCTTCCGAAGGATTGGAAAACCTTGGAGCGCATGATTCCCCCATTGAAAATTCGATGTATCTGTTGAAAACGCCTTTGTGAGATACCGATAGAATTCCGCAACTGATGAAAGATGTCGCTCCGCAGAATCATCAAAATTTCGTTTCGCCTCATTTGTTGATGTTGACCATGCACGTTTTCGCGCATCAAGGAGATGATGGACATCTTCAGTTTTTCGTCGCTCAAGAAGCTCTCCCATCCGATCGATAGCCGCAAATCCAGAGCGAGACAATAGTCGAGCAACAACCGTTAGAAACATACTTTCAAGCAAACCAAAATTCACGTATTTCGATGACTTATTCGCATTTGAAACGTTCAACGCAGGAACAAAATACCGAAATATTTCAATCTGGTCTGCCTCGTGAGTAACGTCATCCGCAAGAGAACGAAAATATTTTCCAACATTAATCCCGGCAATCAAAAAATCTTGTAGTGACTTTCCTGGTAAATCAACATACCGCGTGGTACATCCGTCTTTGTCGGAGATAGCCTCAAGCGTAAACGCGATAGTCACAAGGCGCTGGATTTCATCGGCAGAGTGCATAACCAAAATGTTTCTTTAGGATGAAATCGCTGGGAGCCCACGAAGGAACACCTTTGAAAACGTTACTCGTGTTCCATGTTGGACGTCTGTATCCGACGATTCCACAAGATATTTTTGGCCTTTCACTTTCTGATATTTTTTTCCGTTTGTCTCAAGAATAAACGTATCGGAATATCTCTTTACTTGCCAAAGTCCGTGTTCGATATCAATAGCATATTTCACCGATTCTGCATCAGGGAATCCTTCTCCGCCATCTTCAACAACCACAGTAATGGTATGCGTATCGAACATCACCTTTAGTGTCCCCTTCTCGACACTCTCCTGAGCGTTTCTTGCGATTTCAATAAAATAGTATAAAAAGTTTTGAAGTTTTTTCTCTTTCGCATCAAGAGTATTTTCCAAACAAATCCGATCCCACCAATGACCAACAGCGCCTGGAATCCAGCTATACCCAGTAGCCAACACCCTTTCACTAATCTCTTCCGAACCAAAACGTCTTTTGTCAAAATCAATTGTAAACACTCTCGGTGCTTGCTCTCGTTGCTCACTGTATGTTGGGAATCCTTCCGCGTTGATTTTCATAAACCTTTGCGCACATTCGTTGACGTAAAGCTATTTTTCCGCTAAGCTCTGCGTATTATTCTTTCGGCCAATGGGCCGATGACCACCTAAATGTATGGCAAAGTCCGGAATGGTTGCGATTGTGGGACGAAGTAACGTCGGAAAATCGACGCTCATTAATACGATCGTTGGAACGAAAGTCGCAATTACCACACCAAAACCACAAACCACACGACGTCCTATTCAGGGTATCATCACACGCCCTCAGGGTCAGGTGGTGTTTGTGGACACGCCAGGAATCATGCAAAAGGCTCGCGACACGCTGACCAACAAACTCAACGCGTACGCCAAGGATTCGCTGCGCGATGTGAATGCTGTGTTGTACGTTGTTGATCCGACACGCCCAATCGGCGACGAGGAAAAACAGGCGTTCCGTCTTGTTGAGAAAATCACCATTCCAAAGTTGCTCGTCATTAACAAAATCGACGACAAGGCAAGCAAAAACTTCATCGACTACTACCGCGATCTTGGAAACAAATTTGATGCGTACGTGGAAGTGTCTGCGATGACGTCGAAGAACACAGATCTCATTGAAAAATGGATCTGGGAACAAATGCCAGAAGGCGAATTTCTCTATCCTGAATTCCAGCTCACGAGCATGGGCAACGAAGAATGGCTCGCGGAGTTGATTCGCGAAAAACTCTTTCTCCGTTTGCGCGAAGAAGTGCCGTACTCAACGCACGTTGAAGTGAACAGCATCGATATTCAAGACAACGGCACCGTATTCGTAGACGCCACCATTTACACACACTCCGAACGCTATAAGCCGATGATTATCGGCGCAGGCGGACGAGGCATTAAGGAAATTGGACAATCCACGCGACGCGAACTTGAAGCCGTTACTGGGAAGAAGTATTTTCTTCAGCTGGCTGTTGCGGTTGATCCTCGCTGGGTTGAGCGGATGGAGTAGACGACGATGCCGGATACAAAATATCGTAAATGGCTTTTGCCTTTTCAAAGGTCGCAGAAATTTCTGCGGCTTTTGTTTTTACAGCATCCGTTGTGCTCTGTACTTCAAACACAACAGTGTCGGTGCATCCTGCACCGAGCAACACGATCGCCGCAAAAATAATCGCGGCGCGCATACTTACTTTCCAAATCCAATCCCGCCCGCCTTCTCCCCCTTTGCCCACGCGATTACTGTCGCTTCCTCGCTGGAACCGCAGATGAATCCTTTTGTTTCCGTGTTGTAAAAAAATGGCACACCGCCACAAAGCCCTTTGTCGATTTCTTCCATGCGCTTCGCGTTCGCCTCGTTATTCCACACTTCAATCTTTTCAATCGAAATCCCAAGATCCTTTTCAATCTTTTCCACCATCGGCCGCATTTCCACACAGTGCGGGCATGTTTCACCGTAAAATTCGAGGAGGGACATAGAAGAGAATGAATAATCTTTGAAGTGAACCTGATCTTTTGAGTGGGTTGGGACGAGAAGAACGGAATCTGATACGCAGGGCCTCCGATCTGGGTGTGCATTTTGGCATTTTGGAAGTGTAAAGTCCTCTTTACACTCGAAGATTGGGCAAACGGGCACCCTGCGCTCGCCGACGATTCTCCTCGAGCCTCCCCTTCCGAACCCATCCAAGGGTTCACTTTCGTTTCAGTCTCGATCACCCGCCAAGAATACCGTACTTTTGCGCTGCTCGACGACACCGCCATGCACAAGCCTAGAGATCAGCGAGCTGAATCGCGTTTCGTCGAGACTGGCGAGTTCCGATCGAAGACGAAGTTTCTTCAACGTCATCGGCGATTCCCGCAGCGCATCAACAATGCGACCGCGGAAATAGCGGTCGGTTTCTTCGAATCTCATTTTCTTCACTTGCCCACCTTGCCCTTTGCCCCCTACCCTCTCTTTCTTCTCTTTCGACCCGTGCAACGGTGCCAACGGACACAATCCCCAGACGTGGCCGCGGGCTGAGCAGTGCAGTGCGCCGATATCCATCAACGCATGATTCCATGTCCACACATCTCTTGGTGCGATCGATTTTGCTAAACGTTGTATCGACTTCGGATCTGACTTGTGTCGAGGGAATACTCTGCGGAAGATTCTCGAAATATTCGTATCCACCGGCGCAGCGCTCGCATTGCGAAACGCAAAGGCGGCGATAGCGTTCGCGGTGTAGTCGCCGATGCCGGGAAGTTTCTTCATCGCATCAATGTCGTTGGGCAGTTCGCCGCCGAGGTCGACCACCGATTTCGCAAGCCGATGAAGCATCACAGCGCGGCGATTGTATCCGAGCCCTTGCCACATCCGAATCACATCGGCCGTTGATGCATTCGCAAGATGTGCCCACGTTGGAAACGCCAAAAGAAATGCTCGCCATTTGGGAATAACGCGATCCACTTGCGTTTGCTGGAGCATAATCTCCGAGAGCGCAATCTTGTACGGGCTCTTCGTTTTTCGCCACGGCAAATCGCGTCCATTTTTCGCGAACCACGCAAAAACAATCGCATGAAACGCATCAACGCGCCCAGCTGTAGAAATCTTTAACACTTTCGGTTTGCGTGCTAAACGCGATGTCTTTTGGTTCGTCATACGGCGGCAACGTGTCGAAACTCATTGCATTGCCTTCCGAGATTACCACGTCTGCACCGTTGAACGAACCATGGGCATCCCCAGTCATCGCGAGCACATCAGCCCGATACATCCAGCTGTAATTCACGAATGTCATTGATCCCGTTGTGGAAAATTGTGCTTCGCGAACATCAATAATCACCGGACCACTCACCACAACTCGTCCACCGTATAACGCGAGCTCCTCTTTGCCTTGGCGATCGTTGATGACGACGAGTGACGTGTTGTCGTCCATCCAAATTGTTGACGAACCCATCGACACCTTCTTCATTGCCCCACCACACGTTTGAATATTCTCCCGCGTAGGGTCAACGGCAATGCAGTCCGTTTCCGTTGTTTCGTCTCGTTGCGTCAGCACAATCTCCAATCTCGGCCGGAATCCTTCTCCCCCAGCCCAGCTCGCATCAAAATGCCGGCCAATCACCAACGTCGTCGAAATCACAATCACAACTCCGGCTACTGCCCACTCCCTACCCCCTACTGCCTGTTTAAAGTTCATACGTCTGCATCACGTGCGGAATCTGCACTTCAACGCCAAGCGACGCGCGAAGATGCGTCGCAAACGCATCCTTCGTCGGCCCTTCGCCGTGCACAAGGAATACCTGTTTCGGCAACGCACCGTTCCCGCGAACAAATGTCGTCAGTTTCTTTTGATCACCGTGCGCAGAAAATGCGTCAATGGTGAGGAGCTCTGCGCGAACCTGATGCGGCTCGCCGTAAATGTTGATCTGTGTTGCGCCATTCTGGATTTTTCGTCCGAGTGTGTGATCTGCTTGATAGCCGATGATGAGCAGCCCAGATTTCGCATCACTAATATATCGCGCCATGTGGTGCAGCACGCGGCCACCAGTCATCATGCCGTTGCCAGCAATAATCACTTTCGGACGATTATCGTCGTTAATCACCTTCGATGCATCAACGGTGAGCGTTTCGGTGAGCGATGGAAACCGAAACCAATCACCATCCTTTCCTGGAGCCGCAGGATGATCAAACGAAAGATAGTCGCTGAAGAATCGATACAGTTCTGTTGCGCGAATCGCGAGTGGGCTATCAAGGTACATTGGAATGGACGGAATTTCGCCGCGCTGCAACAGCTGATCAAGCGCAAACAACAATTCTTGCGTTCGCTCAACGGAAAATGCTGGAATAATGAGCGTGCCGTTGCGACCAATCACTTTCTTCACGAAGTTTGCGAGCATTGGTTCGCGCACTGCAGCTTTCTCGTGTTCTTTCGCGCCGTACGTTGCCTCACAAATCACGTAGTCAGCCGCCGGACGAACTTCCGTGTCCGGCAAAATTGGCACGTCATCATTTCCAATATCGCCACTAAAAATTAGTGTCTTCGATTCTCCAGCGTCGTCAACAACCACACGAACAAAGGACGATCCTAAAATATGTCCGGCATCAAAAAACTCTACCGTCACACCCTCGAATACTGCGGTGACATGATGATACGGCACCGTTACGACAGCCTCGAGCATGTTATGCAAATCCTGCTTCTCGTACACCACCGGATCGCCACACTTTTTCGCATTCTCTGCCATCACGTGCACGGAATCCTCAAGCACAAGCTCCATGAGCCCCTTCGTTGGCGGGGTCATGAAAATTTTTCCGTTGTAACCTTGCTTCACCAAATCCGGCAGTCGACCGGTGTGATCAAAGTGCGCGTGGGTAACGATGACTGCATCGATATGCTCTGGCTGGAATCCGAATGGCTCCAAGTTCACCTTTGAACACATGCGCTCACCTTGATGCATGCCGCAATCAATCAACAGTTTCCCTTTTGGCGTTTCCAGCAAAAAACATGACCCAGTCACACTTTCCACAGCTCCGTAAAAGGTGAGGCGCATAGGCCGTTAGTCTGCCTGACGGGACTGATATTCCGAGAAGCGCGCCTTCACATGCTCGGCATGACCTTCAAGATTCTGGTCGTCGCCAAGTTCTGCCTCGCGCCGCAAATCCTCAATAATCTCGTCAACAAGGTCGAAATACGCCGCTTCGTCCACCACCCCCTGCATCAATCCCTCCTCAACAATCGTTTCAAAGAGTTCTTCTTCATTAAATTCAATATTTTGCGTCATATGTTCGGATTGTAGCATAGCCTTGTGCTCATCACGGAACTCCGTTTACACTAGAGACTTCTTTTATGGCCATCCTTGATTGGAAATCTCTCCCACGACCGATCATCGCACTCTCCCCCATGGCAGACATGACGGACAGCGCATTTTGTCGCGTCGTCAAAGACGTCACCGGCGAAAGCCCGCTCATTATGTTCCGCGAGATGGTGTCGTCTGAGGCGGTAATCCGTGGAAACGACAAGACGCTTGGCATGACCGCGGTGCATGGCGACGAGCGGCCGCTCGTGCAACAAATCTTTGGCAGCGATCCTGCAACGATGGCGGAAGCGGTGAAGATCATCGAGGCCGAGCATCATCCCGAGGGATTCGACGTGAACATGGGTTGCCCGGTGTACAAAATCGTCAGCAACTTCAACGGTGCCGCGCTCATGAAAGAGCCAGAACGCGCCGCAGCGATTGTGAAAGCAATGAAAACCGTAACGAACGTTCCCGTGTCCGTGAAGATTCGATTGGGCTGGAGCGACCCCACCGACGCCATCACGTTCGCAAAAGTCCTCGAAGACGCTGGCGCAGATCTGCTCACCGTTCACGGCCGGACACGCATGCAAGGCTACTCCGGCGTTGCCGACTGGGAAGCAGTGGGCAAAGTGAAACAGGCGGTCTCCATTCCGGTATTATGTAATGGCGACGTGCATAAAGCAGAACTCATTCAAAAGGCGCTCAACGTTTCTGGATGCGACGGCGTGCTCATCGCCCGCGGTGCGCTTGGCAATCCGTGGATTTTTAAACACTTCAACGAGATTGCTGCAGGGAAAACTCCTGAACCTGTCACGCTCAGCGAACGCATTCGCGTCGTGAAACTTCACCTCGCGCTCCACCTTGAGCAATACGGTCCCGATTCCGTTACGACGTTCCGCAAACATCTTTCCTGGTATTTCAAAGGCTTGCCTCATGTAAAATCGCACCGCGAGAAGATGATGACGGTAAAGACACGCGAGGAACTGGAGGCGGTGTTGGACGAGATCGATAATGGAACTTAACAAGGTTTTAGGGGATAGGTTGTAGGTTTTAGTTCAACCCTTCCACTAGCACCTAACACCTATAACCTAAAACACTCACTCCGTGATATGCGTATAGGAATTCTCAGTTTCGTTGCGGGAAAGGAACAAATCGCTGTCGGAACGCAAAGCATCGTGGACGAAGCAAAGAGTCGTGGACATCACGTGAAGATGCTGTACGCGCACAACGTCGGCCTCGTGTTCGGCAACGGCAAGACGCTCACGTACAAAGGCGAAGTGCTGAACCCGGAGGACTTCGACGTCATCTTGGTCCGCCCAGGATTCACTGCGGACCCAAGCGTGAACGCATCCATCATCAAACAATTCCAATTGGCGAAGTTTTACGTCATCAACACGTACATTGGCGTGTTTCGCGCAAAGAACAAAATTCGTACATTGCAGATGCTTAATCATTTCGGCCTTCCTGTTCCACGAACGCACGTGGTTGGCGACGCATCGCTGTTGAAAGTTGCCGCTGAAGAATTCACCTTCCCGGTTATTGTCAAAACGATTTACGGCACGCACGGCACTGGTGTGTTCATCGCAGAATCGATGCGATCGCTCTCTCCAATCGTCGACTACCTCACCAAAAAAGAACACGGTCCAGTAAAGTTGCAGGAGTACATCGAAGAAGCACAGGGCAAGGATATCCGCGTGTTCGTCGCCGGAAAGCGTGTCCTTGCTTCCATGGAACGCTCTGCAAAAGCTGGCGAGTTCCGCGCAAATTTTCACAAAGGTGGATCCGTTGGCCTTGTTGATCTCTCCGACGACGAAAAGAAGCTCGCAATTAAAGCAACGCTTATCCTCGGCCTGGATATCGCCGGCGTCGATATCCTACGAACAAAATCCGGCCCGAAAATTATCGAAGTGAACAGCAACCCAGGACTGGAAGGCATCAGCAAAGCCACCGGCATCAACGTTGCCGCCAAGCTCGTGGACTTCCTTGAGCGCCGCGTAGCAAAGCACGGCTCCAAGCACACGGAATTGAAAAAGAAGGCGATGAAGGAATAGTGCACAGCCGATTGACGGAACGCCCCAAAATAGGTATATTCTCGGCGCGCAAGAATTGTGAGAACTTTCTAATTTTCGGCCAGTTTCGGTGCGCGAGGAGCAAAGTTCGCGAGGCGTACTTTACGGTACGGTGAGCGAATGTGCGACGATGCAAGCCGAAAATGGACAAAATTAGGAAGTTCTCAATAATCCGAGATCGTCTAACGGCAGGACAACAGACTCTGAATCTGTTTATCATGGTTCGAATCCATGTCTCGGAACCATCTAGTACCCGTGTCTCAGCGACCTGAACAGGGCACTGGTCCAAGCAAAACCCCCAAGTCGAAAGACTCGGGGTTTTGCGTTTGGCGACCCATCGATAGGGTTTTAATCAACGCATGATTGGATCCGCGTCAAGATACTTCCAAATTGTTTGATCGCTCCAGCCAAAGCTAAGCTTTAACACCGGAATCTTCGAAATATAAGCTGGATTCATTCATTATCCACATACCGAAGCTCAGCTTAGCCGGTTTGTGCTACAGTGTTTTTACTATGGCGATGCTCACCGGAAATGTAGTTCATGGTGATGGATTTGCTGGTGAAGGATACGGAATCCCTACCGCAAACGTTTCGCTTCTTGAACGCCCAGATCTCTCCCCAGGCGTGTATGCTGGGTATGCCACGTGGGGCGACAAATGCTTTGAATGCCTCGTCTGCTTTGATGCGGATCGCCGTGGAAAATTCGAAGTGCATCTCTTCGATTTTGTGGGTAATCTCTACGGCACACAACTAAGCGTTGATGTCCGATCGAAACTCTCCGACCTTATTCCCTGGACCGGCGAAGAAGCGATGCGAAAAAAAGTTGCGGAAGACGTAAACCGAGCTCGCGCATACTTCGCATCGCAAAAGCATCTTGCCTAACCGAGCTCCGGTCATCCCCGGAACTCCTACGCGAGACTGCCCCCAAGTTGGCTCACGAAATCCGTCACCGCGTCGCTCGTCTCCTTCACCGGAACGTGAACCGATGTAATGGTAACGCGGTGTTGCAATACTTTCTCAATAGCGTCTTCCACAAAGCGCTTTGCTTTAGTTTCCTTCAGTGCATCGGCATGGAATGCGTATGCGCAAGAAAGCGTCACCACTGATCCTTCAACCTTGACTGGCACGGCGCCACGCAGCACGAGCGGCAAGGCAACATTGTTTTCGGCAACAATCGCAATACATCGCTCCCATTTATTTACGATCTCTTCGAGCGGAAAGATTGGTGCTTCGGCGGATCCCGACGGCTGATCGGCAACAGCTGATTCCATTTGCTGGATAGGCGCAAAGTCGTAGCGGATTGGTGCGTCGGGAACGGCTTGGACCTCGATGATCGGGGTAACGACGGGAGCAACAGCGACAGGCCTCCCTCCGACTCCCTCCATAAATGGAGGGAGAGATGTCGGTGAAGAGGCAGTCGACGGCCTCCCCCCATTTACTTTTCCCCGGATGGGGATGGGGGGATTGAGGGGGGCGTGTATCGCTGCGGTCGAGCCAACCTCACATGCATCCAAAATCGCGATCTCGAGTGGGATCTGCGGAATTGCGGGCAGACTCGATCTCGTTCTCGCAGACAATAATCCGTCGAGGAATATCTGAGATCGAGAAACTCCGAACACCGATCCTGCCGCTTTCACTCGTTCGATCGTCTTTGCGTCGTATGCGTCCATCGTCGTGTCTCCGAATGCGGCGAACATCACAGTGCGAACGTATTCCAAAAGCTCTTCGATGAGATGTTTTACGGATCCTCCATCGGCCACAAACGTTCCAACGATCCTGAGCGCCTTCTGCGCATCGCTCGCGGCAACAGCGTCGACGATGTCGGTAACGACCGCGATGTTCGTCATTGGCAATACCAACGACGCAACGGCAAGCGTGACATTTTTTTCACCGAGTGCGAGCACTTGGCCAAGCAAACTTTCCGCATCGCGTAAACAGCCCTCGCTTAAGCGCGCAATCTGCGCAAGAACGTCGTCGTCAATCGTGAACCCCTCGGCCTCCGAAATCTTCTTGAGGCGCGGCATCATGACCACTGGTGGCACGCGATGAAACTCGAACCGCTGACAACGCGATGCAATGGTTGCCGGAATTTTATGCAGCTCAGTGGTTGCGAGGATGAAGATGGCATGCGCCGGTGGTTCTTCAAGCGTTTTCAACAACGCATTGAACGACGAACCTGAGAGCATGTGGACCTCGTCGAGAATAAACACCTTAAACAACCCGCGACTTGGCGCAAATCGCGCATTCTCAATGATGTTGTCGCGAACATTATCGACACCGGTCTGCGACGCCGCGTCGATTTCGATACACGACATAAATCGACCCGACGCAAAATCGGTACACGATGAACACGTGTTGCACGGCTCAGACTCCCCCGCCTTTCGGTTCTCGCAATTGAGTGCTTTCGCGAGCAAACGCGCGATGGTCGTTTTCCCCGTTCCGCGTGGACCAGAAAAAAGGTACGCATGTGCGACCGTATTTTTTGCCAACTGTTGCTGAATGGTTCGCAACACATGCTCCTGTTCCGCAACATCCGCAAAGCACTGTGGACGGTATTTTCGATAAAGCGTTTCGGCCATAGTCTAGTTTTTGATCACGCCATCAATCCATGCGACGAGTACGGCGGCAAAATCTTTTCCCGCCGCACGCAGCGCCTTTGGGAGCAATGAGGTTTCCGTCATTCCAGGAATCGTATTTGTTTCAAGGAACCACCCTTTTCCATCACCATCGACGATGATATCCGTTCTACTCACGTGGCGGCAACCAAGTGCGCGATGAGCCGTCAACGCGATCGACTGTAACTGTTTCGCAAGATCGTCGGAAATTGGTGCAGGACAAATTTCGTCTGCAAGTGTTGCGGTATTGTACTTGCTCTCGAAATCGAAGAATCCACTCTTCGGACGAATCGCAATAACTGGAAGCGCAGTTGTTTCTCCATCGATGTCGGCGATCGCGACAGTACATTCGTCACCTTGAACGAAATCTTCAACGAGCACAGCGCTTGAATATTCTAGCGCCTTTGCGATCGCAGCATCTAGCTCTTCCTGCGATCGCGCAACTGCCGTCGCCACACTACTTCCCCCGTTGTACGGCTTCACAACCACAGGATGAACATATTGCACACCGGATCGATCACACAACATCACCGACCTCGGAACTCGAATACCGGAAGCAGCGACAAGAGTTTTTGTTTTGTCTTTATCCATCGCAATCGCATGTGCCTGGACGCCAGAAAAAATGTACGGAGCACCGAGCGTCTCCAAAAATCCCTGTATTACACCATCCTCACCACCAGCGCCGTGCAATACAGGAATCACCGCGTCGAATTTCTGGTTCAAAAATCTCGAGAGGTCTGCAGGAAAATCAAAAACTTCAATCGCGTAACGATCGCGAAGGACTGACCGCACGTTTTGTGCAGACCGAAGTGCAACGTCCCGCTCCGAGCTTCGCCCACCAGTAATGATTGCGACGCGTTTCATATATCGCACATCCTATCATCTCCCACACAGAACCCCAAGCGGTATTTATGGCCTATTTCTCCCGCAAATTCATCTCTTTCAACAACTCCTGAGTCTTCTTATCCACCTTCGTTGGCGTAATCACTTTCACAATCACAATCTGGTCCCCGCGGCCGCGATTATTTGGCACGCCTTTTCCGCGCAAACGCAATTCGTCGCCGCTTTGGGTGCCTTGCGGAATCTTCACCTCAACCTTTCCATCGACCGTATCGACATCCACCGTGTCGCCAAGCGCGGCCTGTGTGAAACCGATGTTTTTCGTAACGTAAATCGTAAAGCCATCACGCGTAAATCGCGGATCGGGTTCAACACGAAGGCGCAAATACAAATCCCCTGGCTCGCCTTGTGCGCCAATGCTTTCGCCCTCACCACGAACCCGAACACTCATGCCATCATCGACTCCGGCCGGGATATCGACCCGAACCGTCGTTCTACCATGCACCGCGCCTTTGCCATGACATTCCGTACATTCTTTTTCCGGCTTTTCTCCGCGACCATGACATTCATTACATGCCGTTTTCATCTGCATTGCACCAAGCATCGTGCGCTGCATCGTGACGCGGAATCCTTTTCCTTCGCACGTCGTACACGTCTTCATCTTTGTGCCAGGCTCTGCCGCGGTTCCCGCACATCGCGGACACTTCGAGTGTTTCGTGAGAGGAATCTCTTTCTCCACACCGAACACCGCTTCTGAAAACTTCAAACGGATTCCCACTTCAAGATCTTCGCCCTTTGGTGCACGCTGCTGACGACCACCGCCGCCAAACATGCCACCGAGAATGTCGCCGAGGTCCTCGAATCCCGCACCGCTAAAATCAAAACCACCAGCGCCGCCAAATGGATTTCCACCACCAAACGGATTTCCACCACCACTGCCATCAAACGCCGCAGAACCAAATTGGTCGTACTGCGCACGTTTCTGCTCATCACCAAGCACTTGATACGCCTCGTTAATTTCCTTAAATTTTTCTTCCTTTCCACCCTTATCCGGATGGTGCTCGTGCGCCAACGTTCTGAACGCACGCTTAATATCGTCCTGCGATGCAGACTTGGAAACGCCCAGGACTTTGTAGAAATCTTTACCAGGCATATTTTTAATCTCGCTTGCGCACGTGTCGTTGTTATGCTATTCTCTTTTTAGTCACCAACGGAAAAGGTGCCCTATAAGGTTTCGTCCTTATGGGGTCTTTTCTTTTTTAGACAACCACAAGCGAGAACGCCCTGATGCAAGTTCTGACTACCAATAAACGCGTAGTTATTCCGAGCTCGCTCCATACTCATTCTTTTTTCGCCTCAACGTCGATCACTTTCTGGTTTGCCTTTCGCTTGCCGAGCAACAAATTCATTAACCAGTTGCGCACCGCAGGAAGCGTGAGGACATACAAGAATCCTGCAAGCATGGTTTTGAGTGTTCCCGATGTAAATTTTCGCCAACGCTCTCCCATATTATTTGCAATCACAGTCGCAATCCCCGCCGCAGCACGATTTCGACTCGGCCGATGGCACTTGGCAACATTTGTCGTCAATGGAACACGTTGCGCCAGCAGACTTTTTCGACGTCATGTCGTCCGGACGCTTTTCGTCGGGCGATCCGTCTTTCACGAACATCAATTTGATGCGGTCGATGATTTTCATAGGAAGGCTTGGAGGATTACGCGACTTTCGCTTTCTCCTCTGCGTACCAGGTACAAAGTTCCAATGGCTCCGATCCATCCACACGCGACCAAATGCGATACTCCCCCGCCCTTGGCACCGTCATCCCGCCAATGCGGACGAGAAGATTCGCGTTTGGCCCTTTAATCTGTTGCTTGAACATTGTGCCTTTTTCGACGAGCGTATTTGATCCGTCGGTCACATATACTTCCACGTTCGGATTTTCTGGCAGATGCGTGAGGCGCATGGCAAGGAATCCACGGAGCATTGGCTGCTCACCTGCTGGAAACATCGTACGGTCGAACACGTGCATGAAGCTGTTCAAGCCGTTGGTGGACTGCGTCGCAAACTCGCAGAGCAGTGCGTATTCCTTGTTGGTGGTCATAGAGAAAAATTATACCGCAGCGCCGTCGTCTTTCTTCTCTGTGAACTCCGCGTCTTTCGCTTCTGATCCCTGCGGAGATCCTTCGCCATGCTCAGGATGACTCGAGTTCTTCGCCGCGTCGTCCTTGGCGTACATTGCACCGCCAACACGCTGTGCTTCCTTGGAAAGGTCGTCACCCGCAGCCTTGATAGCCGCAAGATCGTCGGTGTCTTTCACTTTCTTTACCGCCTCCATCTTTTCCTCGAGGATCTTCTTATCTTCTTCAGAAACTTTGTCCTTATTGTCCGCCAACATCTTTTCCACGGTGTACACCATGGTATCCGCAATGTTGCGAGCCTCGATGAGTTCCTGCTTCTGCTTGTCCTCGGTGGCGTGGCTTTCTGCATCAGCCTTCATCTTTTCGATTTCTTCCTTCGAGAGACCGCTCGACGACGTGATCGTAATCGTCTGCGCCTTGTTCGTCGCCTTGTCGGTTGCGGAAACGTGCAAGATTCCGTTTGCGTCGATGTCGAACTTCACCTCGATCTGCGGCACGCCACGAGGTGCTGGTGGAATACCGGAGAGATCAAACTGGCCGAGCACCTTGTTGTCGTTAAACATTGGGCGCTCGCCCTGGCCAACGCGAATCGTCACCGCTGGCTGGTTGTCGGCAGCAGTTGAGAATACCTGCGATTTGCTGGTCGGGATCGTCGTGTTGCGATCAATCAGCTTCGTGAACACGCTTCCCATGGTTTCGATTCCGAGAGAAAGAGGAGCAACGTCGAGGAGCAAAACGTCCTTCACGTCGCCCTGCATCACACCGGCCTGTACTGCAGCACCAACGGCAACCACTTCGTCTGGGTTCACGGTGACGTTTGGCTTTTTGCCAAAGAATGCTTCAACCTTTGTCAGCACCAGTGGCATGCGAGTCATACCTCCCACCATGACGATTTCGCCGATGTTCTTCGCGTCCATCTTTGCATCCGCAAGGGCCTTCTTCACTGGCTCCATGGTCTTATCGACCAATCCGCCGACGAGTTCCTCCAGCTTTGCGCGAGAAAGGGTCATCACCAAGTGCTTTGGTCCTTCAGCACCAGACGTGATGAATGGTTGGTTGATTTCTGTTGTCTGGGCGGTCGACAATTCAATCTTCGCGCGCTCTGCAGCATCCTTAATACGCTGCATCGCCAATGCGTCGCCAGAAAGATCGATTCCCTCGAGCTTCTTAAACTCGTCGAGGATCCATTTCATGATAGTCAAATCGAAATCATCTCCACCAAGGTGTGTGTCACCATTCGTCGCCAATACCTCTACCGTGCCTTCAGAAACGTCGAGCACAGACACGTCGAACGTTCCACCGCCGAGATCGTACACCACAATTTTCTGACCAACTTTCTTATCAAAACCATACGCAAGCGCAGCAGCCGTTGGTTCGTTGATGATGCGCAAAACTTTCAATCCAGCGATCTCACCGGCATCTTTCGTTGCCTGACGTTGCGCGTCGTCGAAGTACGCAGGAACGGTAATCACGGCTTCTGAAATCTTTTCACCGGTCTTCTCCTCCGCATCAGCTTTGATTTTGCTCAACACCATTGCCGAAATTTCCTGTGGCGAGAAATCCTTCTCACCCATCTTGATCGCCACTCCCTCGCCACGAGCGACGATAGAGAACGGCATGAGCTTGATGTCGCGCTGAACTTCCTCATCACTAAACCGACGACCGATAAGGCGCTTGATCGAATACAACGTATTCTTCGGGTTCGTCACCGCCTGTCGCTTTGCCGGCTGACCCACAAGGCGCTCCCCATTCTTCGCAACCGCGATGATGGACGGCGTTGTGCGCATTCCCTCCTTATTCTCCAAAACCTTCGGCTGTCCGCCTTCCATAATTGCCACGCACGAATTTGTCGTCCCTAAATCGATTCCAAGGATCTTTGACATAGATTATTCATTAACAATTACTTTTGCAGGACGCAGAACAACGTCACCAATCTTCCATCCCTTGATCAGTTCTTCCACGATCTCGTGTTCTTTCTTTCCGGGCTCCGATCGGGAGCCGCCACTCTCGTGGAGATTTGGATCGAAGATGGTGCCGACGCTCGGAATCGGTTCAACTCCCATGTTCTTCATTGCTTCGGCGAACTGGCGCTCAATGTGGCCGATGCCTTGGAACCAGGTGTCGAACTTTTTCTTGAACTCTTCCGAACACTCGCTGATGTCGGGAACGTGTTTGGTGACGTAGCCGAAGTTGTCGACGACGGGGAGTAGATCCTCTGCGAGATTCGATCGAACTCGGCGGCGATCGTCGTCGCGGGCGCTGGAGTTTTGCTTTTGCAGATTTTCGTAATCCGCGAGAGCGCGCTTCCAGCCGGAGAGGTATTCGGCGCATTTCGTCTGAAGGGCGTGGAGGTCGGAAGCTGCCGCATCGGGCTCAGGCCCCCCTCCGACTCCCCCCATAAATGGAGGGAGAGGTGTCTCCTGATCTGGTCCGTTCTTTTCTTCGTCCGTCATAGTTAAAGATCATGTTCTTCAAGGATTCTTTTTGCTTCAGAGAGAAGTGCAACGTTTCGGGCGTAGTTCATTCGCAGAGGGCCGACGATGGAGAGGACGCCAATTTCGCCATTTGGTAACTGGTGGCGGACGATGACGGTGGCGAGACGCTTGCCCATGGGACTTTCTTCGCCGAGAAGGATTCGCACCTCGCTTGGCGCAACATTCATCACACTCGTGGCGTCGCGTTCCAGGCGCTCAATGTCTTCGGCCAGTGCGAGGAGCATATTGTCCTCCTTGAAGTCTGGCTTTCGCAGAAGGTTTGCCACGCCAAGGGCGGAGGTTTGGTGTTCGTTGGTGACAATAACCGCGTCGCCAGAAAGATCGGCAAGTCGGCGGCCAAGAAACTGGATCTTAGATTCGAGGGATCGAATTTCCTCCATCGCGCTCCGAAGCTCCGTGGCAACTTTTGGCTGCTTGGCCGGAGCAACGTTGGCAAGGTAGTAGCGATAGCCTTCTTCCGTAGGAACTCGACCAGCGGACGTATGCGGCTGGTACACATACCCTTCTTCCTCCAGCTCCATCATGTCGTTGCGGACGGTGGCTGGAGAACAATCAAGGTCGTACTTTTCACAAAGGAGTTGGGACGATACTGGCAGAGCGTTTTCGACGTATTCGTCGATAACGAGCTGTAGAATATGAGATTGACGCGTATTCATAGGGCCTGTGAACGCTCAATTAGCACTCAATAGTATAGAGTGCTAACAAAAAAGTGTCAAAATTGAGTTGTCCCCAGAACACAAAGACCCCCAGCCATTAGGCAGCCATCGTATAGCGATTTTGGGGATGAGCAGGGTTTTCTGCTGAAATAGGAGTTGCCTCTGGAAATTCGGATGTGTATGCATGTTCTCGTTGTTCTGCTGCAGGCGTCTGGTTCAAAAATTGCCGGCACTGATCAAAGGTAATTGGAATTTGCATGTCACCAGACTCTCGCAGTCCCATCCCATTCGACTGAGCAATACGCTGTGCACTTTCCACATCGGCAAGACTTCGCACTAACGTCACTTCTCTCGACCCCGTCTCCACCGCAAGAATATAGGCGAAATCATTAATCAAGGGGCAAAATATACGCTGTCCGGTTTTCACCGGCGGAACATACTGCTCAACAACAGGGCGAGTTTCGCTCAATGGGGTGAAACTCGAACGCTGCGGCAAACGCGCCAACAGTGTTTTTCGTGCTTCCATGACATTTGCCTGTGCTGTCGCCCTCTTCTTCCAAATTGCTTCACGATACGCCTCTTGATACGCCAATTTTTCCTCCGGCGTCATTTCCGAGAGCGTCTTTGGTGCTTCAACTTTCGCCTCTGCCACAGCTTCCGGCACAGCCTCAACCGGAGTTTCGGCCGCAGCAGCCGGAATCGATTCTGCATCCCTGGCCGCAGCCGCAGCGCGGGCAGTCTTTTCGTTGATTGCACGAATTTGCTCGGCGACGTGATCGTCTACAGCGGTATTATTTATCGCGACAACCTCCCCGCCTTGCTCAGCCTTTTGCTTTGCCGATGCTGCCGCAAAACGCTCGCTCATCGTCATGCGTGGCTTCTGCAAGACTGGTGGCGGCGCAATGTCGTGATGCACACCAGATATTTTTGGAGCGTCAAATCCCATTACCATAAAAAAGCATTATCCTCGCTCGCTCACCCAGTGCATGTACGTCTTTGCCAAAGAGCTCCACATCGTCTTCTTCTCTTTCCGCTTTGCCAAAAACTCTCCAAAACGCTCGCCAGAAAGAATGCTTGGCACAATCACGAACGTTGCCCCCAAATCATAGCATCGCTTGGCATCTTGCGACGATTTAACGGTGACCACAATCGATGCCTTGCTGTGCCTGTGGCGGAAAAAGTCAAGAATCGCGTCGTTCACGCTCATATCCGGAATTGTCGAAATAACGAGTTTCGCTTTATCCACGTGCGCCATCATCAGCACGTCTTCACTACCCACATCGCCGTACATCACCGGCTTGCCGTCGACGAGCAATCGCTCAACCACGGCAGGATTAAAATCGATAATGCGATATTCGTCGGTCATCTCCTCAATCTTCGGAAGAATTTCGAGACCCATTCTGTCGTATCCAAGCAATACCACATCGCTTCCCGCATGCCTCACATCGTCGTGCTCGCGCTTTTTGGAAGGAAAGTACACTGATAGTTTTTCGTAGATGCGCTCATTGTACGCAACAAGATACGACGACCCCGCAATGGTGATGAGGCCAACAATGGTCGCAAGCGTCATCGCTTCGGGCAACACATACCCACCGACAATTCCCGCGGCGAGCATGATGAACGAAAACTCGCTGATCTGCGCAACGGTGGTTCCGGCAAGGAACGCGGTACGCGAATGATATCCCATGAAGCGCATAATGAACTGCGCGATTAATGGGTTTCCAATGAGAACATACACACTCAACACGATTGCTGGAACAAGGACACGATCAAACGCGCCAAGCGTGAGATGCGTGCCAAGAACAATAAAGAAAATGATCAGGAAGAAATCGCGCAGCGAACGAATCTTTGCTTCAATCTCGTGTTGGAATCCCGTACCCGCAAGCGAAACGCCAGCAAGCAACGCACCGCTTTCAATGCCGAAGCCAACGTATTGCAGCGCACTCGCCACCGCAAAACACCACCCAAGCGCAATCAAGAAGAGCAATTCCTGACTTCGTGCCGCATACGTAAACACCTTTGGCACTACAAGCTTTGCGAGCAGCCACAACACAAACATTGTCATCAATCCTTTGCCAAGCGAAAATGTGAGAATTGCGCGCAAGTCTTGCCCGTCGTGCATCGCGGAAAGCACCAACAAAATCAGCATCGCAATAATGTCTTGAACAATGAGCATTCCCACGGCAATGCGGCCGTACAAACGATCAAGGTCTTCTTTGTCTGTCAGTAGCTTCACGATGATGATCGTCGATGAGAAGGAAAATGCAACACCAAGAAAGATCGCTGTTGGCAACGGCACACTGAGGGCAAGTGCAATGCTCGTGCCGATGATGGACGTAATGATGACCTGCGCCGATCCCGCGATCAGTGCGACGCGACCAACGTCTTTCACGTTGCGCCAGTTGAGGTTCAGTCCAACGATGAAAAGGAGGAACGCAATGCCGATACTCGACATCGTTTCAAACACGTCCACCGAATGCGCAAGGTTGAACAATCCCGGACCCACCACAATCCCCGTTGCGATGTACGCGATGATGAGCGGCTGCCTCAACTTATACGCAATGAGCGAAAACAACCCCGCAGTCATCATGACCGCCGCGATTTCGAGAAAAAGGGAGTTCATCATAATCACTATCGAGGTTTTTCCGACCACTCTGTTGTTCGGATACGCTCTTTTGCCGATTCACTCAAACGAAACTGCTGTGCGTCGGCAATGGCCTGCGGAAATTCTTTTCGCAACTGTGCAGCAGAAACGCCCATTACCCACATGGCTTGTTCTGCAACTTCTTTTGGTGAGCCACCTTCAAGAAACCCCTGCTCCTGATCAAGCACGTGCGCCGCGTACTCCGGCCCAAACACAACCGTCTTCCCCTCGCGCCGCCAATTCGCCGGAGGATTCTGCTGTTCTTTGCGAAGGGTGGAATCGTATCGAAAGTCAGGTTGGAGGAATCCAAACATATATGACGGAAGTATAGCAGATTCTGCGGCGATCCCTGGTGTACTTCCTGCATTTGCAGCAAGGTCGATCGAGCACATCGCTGTTCTTTATCGCAAGAGCGATCATCAGTTACGGGACATGCTTTTGAAGCCGTTCTCGCTAACGCAATACGTAGTCAAAGCATCAAGGCGGTATCGATGGAAGTCACATAAAAATACCGCCCAGTGTTGGACGGTATTTTTGGTGACCTCACGCATAATCGTCATGAACTATCTCAAAAAGGCATCGCAACTTATCCCATTGATGCAGGTGTGGAATGGCGACGTTCGCCGCTTTTTGGGACGCAAACCGTCCCCGCAATCGTTTGTCGTGACGTACTGAATGTTGTATATTGAAGGCAAATAACTATTATGCTGAACGAAAATCCACCTCTTGAATCCGCAGACGACTTGGTTGATGTTGTTGAAAACATTATCGCCATGTCTACCAAGGGGGAGGAAAAACATATCGAGGGAACGGTACTTGGAATTGATGGTCGCCGCGTCACTCTTGCCGAAGAGGAACAGGAGGGAACGATGTATTTCGTATCTGCCCGCGATCCCATGAACTGGGGACGACTGGAGGAAACGGAAGAAGAACGCAAGAAAAATAAAGATTTGTGATAGAAACGGAGATCCAAAATCAGTTTGTGGAGTTACGCGCCAAGGGGTTGAGCTTTGCTTCAATCGCTGAACGTTTGAGCGTCTCTAAAACAACACTTATCGCTTGGAGTAGGGATTTGAAGGAAGACATAGCAAACATGCGCCAGATCGAGTTAGAAGCCCTCAGGGAGAAGTACCGCATGGGAGTGGAGCACCGAACAGAGCTGTTTTCCAAGCAGCTCAACGCCATCGAGGGGGAGTTGGGCAAGCGCGACCTTTCCACGGTGCCCACAGAACGCCTCATGGACTTGCTCATGAAGTTTGGCAAGGAACTGGCCACGACTGATGCGCCGCTTGCCCTTCAGCTTCGCATGCCTCATTACGAACCGGATTTTCAATATGGTGAGGAGTTGATGAGACGATGGGTTGCCTGAAGAACACCTCCGGCCTCTTTTTTCGTAAAAATGCACATAAATGGGTGATTTTATTGACAAAACTCCATTTTTCTGCTATTATGATATGTTACAAGTGATCAGGAGAGCTGCCTTTTTATACCCATCACGAAGTGGTGATTATAGATGGGCATCCCGCCCGCGATTCATCAAGGAGATCCGTCATGCTTCTCGGCCTTTTCTTCTACAAGCTCAGCTACGACAACAAGACCCTCTTCTTCATCGTCGCGGCACATTCTACGGAGGAAGCGTGCGGCTACATCAACAAGTGGTTCAAGGTGAGCGCCCCTATCGCTGACCTTCTCAACCACAATGCCGAGCAACAGGAGATCAGGCACATCGGCTACGCCAAGGACGGTACCAAGCCGGGAATCTTGCGAACCGCGTGACCTTCGCGCCACCCAGCGCGGCAGAGCATCACCCATTCTGGTGAGCCTGCTGTGCGGGTGGTGTTTCTGTTTTGTGCCAACCTTGTAGACACTATCTTTTTCGCAATTCGTAATTTTCTGCAACCAATTTACGGAGGTAATTTTTACATTCTGTATAGGATTTTCTGTGACATTCGTCATGATGATCTCCAAAAATTCCACGCCCCGATATGCTCAGCTGTCCACGGCAGGACACCTTGTACCATTTCTGATCCAAAATGCGACCGCCAAACAACACGCACATAGCAATTCTTACTCTAAAAATGGTAAAATTGTTCCAGTATGCCTATGGAAGAACCTTCGCTAATCGCACAAAAAGTCGCTGTCTTGCTTGGTAAATTACGGTTGGCGTATTTTGGCAGCAGCGTTGAAGACGAAGAGGTTGAGGTGCCGATGACGTATGTCATTTACGCTCGACGTAGCACAAACACTCCCACCAAACAGGAGCGTTCTATTGCCGATCAAATACTGGAGTGCAACCAACTTGCCACACGATTGAATTTGCGGGTGCTGGACGTTATTCACGAAGAGGAATCTGCCAAAGTTTCCGATAAGCGACCGCTTTTCCGAGATATTCTTGATGCCATAAAACTCAAGAAATATAACGGCATCATTACATGGGCACCGGATCGCCTCGCGCGGAATATGAAAGAAGCCGGGGAGGTCATCGACATGCTCGATCATGACGAAATACGGGACTTACGCTTTGCGAATGGCCATTCATTTACCAACTCCCCCTCGGGCAAAATGCTGCTTGGCATCGCGTTTATCATGGCGAAAGAATTTTCCGATACTCATTCTCAAACGGTAACGCGGGGCAACAAAAATAAGACCCGTGAAGGTAAATGGCCGGGGAGCCATCTCAAACACGGGTATTATAAGGACAAGCAACATTACCTCCGTCCCGACGGCGATAACCATAAGCTCATTTGTAACATATTTGAGATGCGATTGGCGGGAAAATCACAAATAGAGATAGTCGATTTCCTCAAGAAAGAGGGCTACCCCGTGGCCACAAAGCATACTGAACGACGGAAAGTTATCATCAACGTCAACTTCGTTTCCAAGATTCTGCACGATCCTTTCTATGCGGGTATTTTGATTTTTGGCGAGACGATGACCAATCTCTTTGAGAAATACAATTTCGTGCCTGCGGTTTCCGTCGAAAATTTCGAGGTGCTTTGCAAAATTGAGGGCGTGAAAAAAGATTACGTCGTGGTCGCGGCGGTGAAGTCGAAGGCGGGTGTGCGGGCAGACCTCATGCGTGGGATGGTTATGTGCAGTCATTGTAAAAACGCTATGTCCACGGGCATTACAAAGGATTTATTCTACTATCGCTGTGATACGCATGGGTGTAAATCGCATGGTAAATCTACCCGTGCCAAGGTTATTCTTACGGCAGCAAAACACTTTATCAATAACCACCCCCTCGCGACGGAAGAAGGGTACGGACGCTACGTTGCGCAAATGGAGAAACGCTTTGAAGATCAGGCCGTGGATACCGCGAAGGAGCTACGTTCACTCCAAGGGCAGTGGCAGAACACGGATAGGCGGCTGGAGGACGTAAAAGACCTCATGCGCATGCACAAGAACGACAAGATGCTCATTTCCGAATTCAAAAAGGACATGAAGAAGCATCGCGCCAAGCTCGACGACCTTGACCAGCAGATCGAAAAGCTCAAGGGTCAGCGGGTCAACGTAAAAAGCACGATTCTCACGTTTGAAGAATTCCATGAATTATTCAAAAACACCGCTGACCTTATTGGAAAAATAGACCACATGGCCGATTTGGATTTTGTGATGCGAAAAATCTTCATGAACTTTGCGGTGGAGGATGGAAAAGTGATTGAAATAAGGCAAACTCCGATCTTTGCCGCACTTTCAGAAACAAAAAAGAACCTTCTTTTAGAAGATACTTCATTGGTGACCTCAAAGACAACTGCCATGAACCTGTGGCGGCGAGCAAAAGACATCATCCCGCTTGTTCTCACTTGGAA
>CALRCK010000005.1 GCA_943354605.1 Candidatus Uhrbacteria bacterium
GGAGACCAGATGGCCGTTCACGTGCCGTTGACCACTGAAGCAAAGAAGGAAGCGGAAGAGCTCATGCTCTCCATCCGTAACTTGCTCAAGCCGTCGTTCGGAGGCCCTGTGGCAACGCCAGGAAAGGATATTGCATGGGCATCTTTCTACCTGACGAGCGTCGACACGGAACCGGATGAAAAGACGTTGAAGACGTTTGTGGACGAGGACGAAGTGTTGTACGCCATGGGCGAAGGAAAGATCACGCCACAAACGTGGATCCGTATTCGTCGCGATGGCAAGATGCTCGTCACCACGCCAGGACGTATTCTCATCAACCAGCAGTTCCCATCGAGCATCGGCTTCCAGAACGAAATTCTTGGAAAGAAGCAGCTCGCAAACATTATTCGCGACACACTCGAGTTCCACGGTCAGGAATTCACTGCAGGAATCTTGGACAACTTGAAGAGTCTTGGATTCAAGTACGCAACGCTCTCCGGATATTCTTGGGCAATGGCAGGTTTGCCAACGCTGAAGGAAAAGCCAGCATTGGTTGCAGAAGGCGACAAGCGCGTGCGTGAAGTTGAAGATTACTTCAGCCAAGGGTTGCTCACCCAGAGCGAGCGTCACACGCAGATCATTAAGATTTGGACCGAAATTAAGGACCGTATCGCAGACATCAGCAAGGACTCGCTTCCACATGAAAGCTCTGCGTACACCATGATTGAATCTGGTGCCCGTGGTGCATGGGGCCAGCTCACGCAGATGATCGGTATGATCGGTTTGAAGTCGTCACCTTCCGGAGACATTATCGAACTCCCAGTGAAGTCGTCGTTCAAAGAAGGTGTGTCCGTGTTGGAGTTCTTCATCTCGTCGCACGGTACCCGTAAAGGTCTTACCGATACGGCTCTTCGTACGGCAAACGCTGGATACCTCACCCGTCGTTTGGTGGACGTTGCGCAAGACGTGGTGGTTCGCGAAGAAGACTGTGGCGACGACAAGGGCGTGTTGTTGACAAAGGAAGAGTCCGACGAAATCGGTGAGCCACTCTTGATTCGTATCTTGGGTCGTGTCGCACTTTCCGACATCAAGGTTCCTGGGGAAAAGAAAGCCATCGTGAAAGCTGGCGATCTCATTACCGAGGTTCATACTCGTGCTATTAAGGCCACCGGAAAGGAATTGCTTGAGGCGCACGTGCGTTCCGTCATGACCTGCCGCGTTCGCCGCGGTGTCTGTATGAAGTGTTACGGATACGACTTGGCGCACAACAAGATGGTGAAGCCTGGTGTTGCGGTCGGTATTATGGCCGCGCAGTCCATCGGTGAACCTGGAACACAGCTCACCATGCGTACGTTCCACACTGGAGGTGTGGCAGGAAAAGACATTACGCAAGGTTTGCCACGTGTGGAAGAATTGTTCGAGGCACGTTTGCCAAAGCGAAAGGCCATCATGACGGAAGTCGCTGGTAAGGTGGAAATCGAAAAGGCAGAGCGTACCGTCGTTCAAGCTGGTACCGGCAAGAAGATGATGGACACCATGCCTGGTCAGAAGATTGTGAAGGTTCGTCACCTTGCTGTGGACGAGAAGGTCTTCATGCTCGGCCGTGGTGCCAAGATGAAGGTTGCTGAAGGCGACGCGGTTCGCGAAGGCGATGTGCTCGGCGCAAAGGTGGATGGCGAAAAGATCACATCCGACGTGAAGGGTGTGGTGAAGGCGGTCGGAAAGACGTCGGTCACCATCGTTCACGAAGGCGAGAAGGTTCGTGAGTACATCATTCCGCAGGGCTACACCATGTACATCAAGGATGGTGATGAAGTCACCGCTGGAGACGCGCTTACCGATGGTCACTTGGACTTGCAGGCGCTCTTTGCCGCAAAGGGCCGCGATGCTGTGCAGCGCTACCTCTCAAAGGAAATCCAGTTCATCTACGCGTCGCAAGGTCAGAAGCTCAACAACAAGCATATCGAGGTGATTGTTCGTCAGATGTTCAGCCGCGTTCGCGTGCTCAACCCGAACGACACCGACTTGTTGCCAGGCGAAGTCATCGAGCGCGCAACATTGCTCGATGAGCAAGACAACGCCTTTGCAAAGGGCGGTAAGTTGGCCGAATACGAAGACTTGCTCCTCGGTGTGACGAAAGTCTCGCTTTCTACGGAGAGCTGGCTCTCGAGCGCATCCTTCCAGGAAACGGCTCGCGTGCTTATTGGCGCAGCAGTTACCGGAAAGATCGACGAACTGCAAGGCCTTAAGGAGAACGTCATTATCGGTCGCCTCATCCCAGCCGGAACCGGCTTCGGACTGGAAGGTTCACCAGAATTGGCGAACTTCGAAAGTCTCGCAATGGAAACGCCAACGATTACTTCCGAACTCGAAGCAGAAATCGCTGCAACCGGCCCAGCCATGGGTAAGGAGGCAAGTGCAGAAGAAAAAGCAGAAGCAGCAGGAGAATAGTTCTCCAACAAAGACCCGGGGCTCACGCCTCGGGTTTTTGGTTTGCGTGATAGAATCGATACGATTATGGACAAGGAATTTGATCGGTGGAATGAGCAGAAGAAAATGCTCGAGGAAGTTCCTCAAAATATTTTGTTTAAGCAAGGTGAGGTGTGGTGGTGTGCAGTTGGAACAAATGTTGCAAATGAATCTTGTGGGAAAGGGGAATTTTTTGGGAGACCTGTATTGATCCTTAAAAAGCTTTCACACAATTCATGTATTGGAATCCCGCTTTCCACAAAAAAGAAAGACGGATCATGGTTTTTAGATGTACGAGTTCAGGGTGAAGGTGTTACGGCCTTGTTGTATCAAATACGAATGTTCAGTACCCACCGCTTTCAAAGACGACTGACAACACTGAGCATGGAGGATTTTCGTCGTGTAAAAGAAAAACTCGAGGCATTGCTCGAGCTTTCTTAGTAATTATCACCCCAACAGAAGCTGGGGATCGGTGGGTTGCCCCAAAAGTACTTTTAGAATACACCATAAAGCAACAACGGTCAAAAGAGTATGCGAATTCTCGGCATCGATCCTGGTTACGGCAGACTCGGGTATGCGGTTATTGATGTTGTACGGGGAAAGCCGAAGGCGCTTACGTATGGGGTGATTACAACTGAACCGAAGACGTCGATGGCTGATAGACTTTTAGAAATCGCCGCTGACGTTCGCGGAATTATTGGGAAGTACACGCCAGAGAGACTCGTCATCGAAGAACTGTTTTTTGCGAAGAGTACGACGACGGCGTTGAAGGTGGCAGAAGTGCGAGGAGTGATCTTCCTCCTAGGCGCCGAGGCCGGACTCGAAGTAGTCGAAGTGAAGCCAAATGCGGTAAAGTTGGCGCTGACGGGATACGGGAAGGCGGATAAGCGGCAAATGCAGGATATGGTGAAGGTGATTTTCGACCTCAAGAAGGCGCCAAAGATTGACGACGCAGCTGATGCATTGGCGATTGCATGGTGCGGCGCGGTGAAGCAATGACATGAACATAAGAGATTGTTCGTCATTCTGAGCGAAGCGAAGAATCCCTCGCAGGTTATCGGAATCACCGACGGAGATGCTTCGCCTACGCTCAGCATGACTGAATCTGAAAGAGAACTATGCAAAAGAACATCCCAGAAATCATTACAGCCCTTTCCGAATCCCTCCGCGATGCTGGTGGACGAGCGCTTTTGGTTGGCGGATGTGTACGCGACATGCTGCTCGACATCGAGCCGAAGGATTTTGATATCGAGGTGTATGGACTCGAGCCTGAAAAACTCCAATCGATCGCCTCAGAATTCGGCGAAGTGATTGATGTTGGTCGAGCATTCGGGATTTTGAAGCTTCGACCACTCTCCCCCCATTTATGGGGGGAGCTGGAGGGGGGCGTTGACCTCGGCATCCCTCGATCCGATTCCAAGATCGCCGACGGTCATAAGGGTTTCGATGTTCACGTCGATCCGTTGATGTCTCCAGCTGACGCCGTGCGCCGCCGCGACTTCACCATCAACGCCATCATGATGGATCCGTTGACGGAGGAAATTATTGATCCGACGAATGGAGTTGGCGACCTCCAGCAGAAGATTTTGCGCGTCGTCGATATCGATCGTTTCGGCGACGATCCGTTGCGTGTTTTGCGCGCGTTGCAGTTCGCAGCGCGCTTTCATCTTGCCGTCGATTCGGAGTCGATGAATGTCATGAAGGCGACGGTGCCGGGATTGAAAGAGCTTTCGCCGGAGCGGTTGCGCGATGAATGGCGGAAATTGCTCGTGCTCGCCGAGAAACCGTCGATCGGGCTTCAACTTGGATTCGATCTTGGCGTGTACGACGTGTTGCATCCTGAGCTTCCAATTTTGAAGACAACTCCGCAGAATCCAGAATGGCATCCGGAGGGCGATGTGTGGATTCATACGTTGATGGTGGTTGATGAGGCTGCGGCGCTGATTCGTCGCGAAGGTCTCGATGAAGAATCGAGCTTTACGATTATGCTCGGTGCATTGGTTCACGATCTCGGGAAGGCGCTTTGTACACGAGTGATCGATGGGAAAATCCGGTCGATTGGGCATGAAGAAGAAGGCGAGGCACCAACGCGGTTGTTTTTGAAAACCGTTGGAGTTTCGTCCACGGTCGTTGAAAAGATTGTTGGTATTGTGAAGGACCATTTGAAACCCACGAATTACTACTTGCAGGAACACGAGAAGGGAAATCCGATTACTGATGGCGCAATCCGCAAACTCGCAGCGCGAATTGCGCCAGCGACGATGAACGAGCTGTTGCTTGTTGCGGAGGCCGATTATTTTGGTCGTGGACAATGGCGGCATGGTGAGAAGAGGGAATATCCAGAACGACCATGGCTGCTCGATCGTGCAGAGAGATTGAACGTTCTTGCCGGACCAGCGCCGCACGCTATTACCAGTGCAGAGCTCGTTGCGCTCGGCGTTGAGCCGGGGCCGAAGATGGGGGAGATCATTCGCGAGGCGGATCGACTGAGAGACGACGAGGGGAAGACCAAGGAGGAGATCCAAGAATGGATTGCCAACGAGATTCGGTGGATGTAAGAACGGTGTATATGGCTCCTCGATTTCGCTGTGTGATTCACGGTTCGTTGCGGAAGCATCTTCGCGAAATGGGGGAAGCGATGGAGATTTTTCGGAGTGCGGGAATTGAAGTGCTCGCTCCGCAGATGAGCGGAATTGTGAAAGAGGAGGATGGTTTTTTGTTTTTTAAAGGCGAGGAACAGTTCGATCCGCGGCTCATCGAGCTGATGTATTTGCAGAATCTTCGGAATCTTGGGAAGAACGGGTTTAGTTATTTCGTGAATCCTGGCGGGTACATCGGCAAAAGCGCGTCGTACGAGTTGGGCATTGCACAGGCGACGAACGTTCCATGTTTCTTCTCATCGAAACCTGTCGATCACCCGGCATATATCGGCGAGAATGCGGTGTGGAATGCGGCGAGCCTTGCGGAATACATTGTGAAACATGGAAGGCTGCCGGTGATGACATCGGTGGCAGACACAAAGCTTGATCGGCTTTGGAAACAATTGATGATTCCGGGATCGGTGGTGACGGCGGGAGCAATTATCGAATATGCCAATCCGCGGGGGAGTGAACGCGAAGTGCTTTTAGTAAAGACGCACAAATGGGGACATCGGTTTTCGATTGTTGGTGGGAAAGTTCGTCGACGAGAACGGGTAAACGATGCACTTCGTCGGGAAGTGAAGGAAGAAACGGGCCTCGACGGCTTGGTCGGCCGACATATTTGCACCTTCGATCAAATCCGAAACTCCGGCTACTACAACACCAGCACGCAACACCTTTTCGTGGACAATGTTGTCCGCGTGGATTCTCGTCGAGTGGTGTTAAACGACGAGGCCCAGGATTACATCTGGATGCCGGTAAAACAGGCGCTCGCCGAGCTTCCGATTGAACCGAATGCGAGGCATACGTTGGAGCTGTATTCGTTCGAACGCCAAAGCTAAGCTTTAACATGCGGTGATGTGGATAATGACGTTGACCGAACAAACGCCGTACGGTAGGATACGAATATCCGGGCGGAGTTCATCAGGAACTACAACTATCGGGTGGCAAAAGAAGCACCACAGCATAAGGCTGTGGTGCTTCTTTTTCTGGGTGCCCATGGGCTCGTGGGAGTAATGGTAACTCCGCTCGGGTTGCCACCTAGAGTTACGAGTTCGATTCTCGTCGAGTCCATTCAATGGCACCCACCAACCACAACCGGCCAGCAATGGTCGGTTGTGTGTTTATAAAACGAAGAGCCGCCCGCAGAGCGAGCGGCTCCGTGGGCGGCGAGGTAGGTTGGGAGAAGGGAGGTAGGGGTGCTACGTCCCGCGCAGAAACTTTTCTTCATCCCAGTTTGCGAGTTCGGCTGCGGTGATGCCGAGGCCGTACTTTTCCGTGAAGAAATCGAACGCGATGGGCCCCGGGATCGGGGTGTATTTGTGGATGCACCCCGTACGGTAGCCGATCACTCGAATCATGCGAGCCTCGCACCAGCGACGATGATACTCGGACCGTTTTTCTTGATATCGAGCCGTCTGCAGGAGGTCGAGATACCGACTCACGAGGCGATCGTAGTCTTCGCCGACGTAGGGCGGCTCCATGAAGTAGTGGAGGGTGTCTTCGCTGAAGTCGAGTGGGAACGGAGTCTTCCGCATATGTGCCGGAGCGTACAGGGCGTCTTCCGTGTTGTGCGAGATCGACTCTTCCCACGCCGCGAGTCCGTACTCGAGCCAACGAACGCACGCCTTGCGCACCCAATCGAGCTTCGGACAGGCGTACCGTACGATGTTGAGCGCATCGTGGAGCGTTCCGCTGTAGTTGCTGCCCGAGAACGGAATTTCGAACGTCGGGTTTTTCTCGAGAAGCATCGCGACGTGCCGAATCGCCTCGCGAAGACTCTCAGGACGATCAGCAGAGAAGCGTTCGGTCGGTTTCATGTTTTTCTCCCAGTATTCGATCCGCCGAGGGATTCAGCGGTTCGAGGCTGGGCGCGAGGGAGTCTTTCGACTCAACCTCGCGCACGGTGTTTCAGGCGTGCTCTGCGATCCAGGCGGCGAGAATTCGTTGGTTGAAGACGCTGCACCCGTCTTCCCAGGGAGTGCGATTGATGTAGTGTTGGAGGAATTCGCTGACAGTTCGATGCTCGCAGTTTTGCGTGGGTTTTTCTTTGAGAAGATGAGGGCAGGTCAGGTAGAGCGTGTCGAGAGACAGACGGATCACTTCCTTCCAGAACCCGGTAAAGGGTAGGTCGTCGATGGCGAACGGAGTTTTCGACGCGGTGAGCAGCTCTTCATGAGCGGCCTTCATTTGGACGTTCAGTCCCGCGGTCTTGCTCAATTCGTCGAGCGCCTTGAGTGTTTGCTCCTTTCGCCACTGCACATGCACCCACTGTGAGAAGCCTGAGGAGTACATGGTGTCACAGTGCAGGCAGCCGCTGTCGAGCCAGTCGATGCTGATCGGTTTGATGGTTGCGACGTAGATCTCCTGGACCTTGTCGAACATGTAGTTGATCCGTTCGCGCTTCGTCGAGTTTTCGTTGATCACGGTGAACTCCTGGTGTTTTTGGTCGGGTGCGTTCGGCGAGATGCCGTTCATCACCTCGACAAAACACTGTATCATAATTTCTCTAACTCGTCAATATAAATAGATGTGATATAAAGGCCGTTGGATTTGGTTTATACAGTATAGGCTTGCTATGTTGATCAAAATATTTGACGGGAGAAAAAGATGTTGCTATACTTGGAATATATGGCGAATCCTAAGGAATTGCTCACGCATTTCTCGGTTACCGAAGAGGAAGCAGATATTTACCTCACGGTGTTAAAGCTTGGCGCCTCAACAGCAACGGAAATTTCGGATAAGGCGAAGAAAAATCGCACGGCGACGCATTTTCATCTCAAGAAACTCGTTGATAAGGATCTCGTGAAACTCGTAAAGAAGGGTCGGACGTTCGTGTTTAGCGCCGTTGCTCCATCTGAGCTTGCCGCGCGGTTTGATCGGGTAACAACGGATTTCAAGAGTGCGGTTCCGCAGCTTGAGGCGTTGCAGCAGATTGAGGGGGAGTCGCCACGCGTTCAGGTTCGCGAATCTCGATCCGGATATTTTCAGATATACGATGATATTTCTTCGTTGCCGGAGAACTCGACGTTCTATGTCATCGAAGGGGCAACGGCGTTGCGGAACGAAATGTCGCTCCTTACTCCGGAGGCAGCGCAGGCGTTTTATGCAAAGATGGTTGAGCGGAATATTGAGGTGAAGCTCATTCTGACGGAGGAAGCTGCGGCAATTCCGCAGGCGATGATGTCGAGCGAGACGTTGGCGATTTTCAAGAAACGTCGCATTACAGCCCGCGTTCATCCAGAATTGGTGCTACCGTTCCAGGGATTGACGTTGCTGTACGGGAATACGGTTGCGTACGTTATTCCGGGAAAAGATATTGTTATCACCATTCGCCAGCAGGATATTGCCGATTCGTTTCAGGCGACGCATGAGGCGTTGTTTCAAACGGGAAAAGAATTCTCGTTCCGTGGATCTCGCGAAAACTCATAGCGCCATGTATCGTCTTTCCATATGCAATTCACCAGGCCATTCCAGGAGTTGAGCAAAAATGACGTCCATTTGGCCGGGGGGAAGGGCGCGAGCCTTGGGGAGATGACGCAGGCGGGGATTCCGGTGCCACCGGGCTTCGTTGTTTTGCGCGATGCGTTTGATCGGTTCCTTATTGAAACGGAGCTGAAGGCGGAGGTGGAGGCGCAGCTCGATAAAGTGAATTACGAGGACGTTGCGAGTGTCGAGCGGGCATCCCGTGTGTTGCACGACCTTATTCACGATGCGCGGTTTCCGAAAGATCTGGAGGAGGAGATTTTAATCTCGTTCGCCGCGCTTGATTCAGAATTTGTCGCAGTGCGATCGTCTGCAACGGCAGAAGACTCATCGACCGCGAGCTGGGCAGGGGAGCTTGAGAGTTATTTGAATACGACGGAGAAGAATCTGCTCGGGAACGTGAAGAAGTGTTGGGCGAGTTTGTTTACGCCAAGAGCAATTGTGTACCGCATGGAGAAGGGGATGCGAGAAACACACGTCTCTGTGGCTGTTGTTGTTCAGAAGATGATTCAGTCCGATGTTGCGGGAATCGCGTTCACCGTGCATCCCGTCACGAAAGACCACGACCAGATGATCATCGAGGCATGTTGGGGCCTTGGTGAGTTCATCGTCGGCGGAGTGGTGACGCCGGATTCGTACATTGTGAGCAAGAAAACGAATGGCATCATTGAAAACTACACGTCGGAACAAGACACGATGTTGATTCGCGGCGAACACGGAAACGCAACGGTCGACGTTCCATTGGATAAACGTGAAGCACCAAAGCTGAACGCAAAACAGATCGAATCCATCGGCAGCATCTGCATCGCGATTGAAAAACATTACGGCTTCCCCTGCGACATTGAATGGGCTATGCAGTCGGGGGAGTTTTATATTGTTCAGTCTCGGCCAATTACGACATTGTAAGCTCTGCGTCAGCCAGCACTTTGAAGATTATGGATCACATGGCGCTCGAAGAATGGATAGCGGGTTATTCCTCGTTTGTTGAGGGTGTTATTGGCACTTATTTTGACGCTTCGCTAGGATTTTTCAGGGTTTCTGGCATGATCAGAGATGCTCAGAGGCGTATATTAGAGATTGACAGCGATATGACTGAGTCGCGAATGGATGCATTGTCTTTTATGTATTCAGATGGAGATCCTGGAGAGAAAAGTTCCGAAATCCATCATAAAATTACCCAAGGTGAAATGAAGAAGCGCAACAGTCCTGGAGATCGAAATGAAGTATTTGTGGCGAATATGGCAATAATTACAATCTATACCGCCTGGGAGGTCGAATACCGTCCAAGAATTGTTGAGCTTCTCGGTCAAGCGGTCACGAGCGACATTATGGGTGATTTACGATTTTTACGTCATGCGATTTTGCACAAAAAGGGGATTGCTGACAGTGATGTTGTGCGAAAGAGTAGACTCCTCCATTGGTACAGCGATGGGGAGCCCATCGTCATTAGTAAAATGCAGCTTTTAGAGCTTCAGAAGCTTATCGGTGAAGACATTTCAAGGATTTCGAAGTTGTTAGTAAGATAAGGGCGTGACAAGTAGCTTTTGTTTAGTATTATTCAAGCGAGCTATGGACCTCTCGACTTTGTACAAAACACAAATTTCGCTGACGGAGTGGTTTCAGCGAATGGGATTGGCGAATTCGGAGGCGCACAGGAAGGAGGATAACGCGAAGCGCGAGCGGCTTGCGGTACTGAATGCATATTTTGGGTTGCCGTTTGATCGGCCGACGCAATTTCCGGCGAGTGAGTTAGTGCATTCGTCACCAAGGTTTGAGGAGTTTTTACAGAATCGCGGAGAAGAGTTGTGTGCGTTGCGGTTAATTCCGGTTGATCCTGCGTTGCCGAAGCTGAGAACAAGAGGTGCATCCATTGTGGAATCGATGAAGTGGTTTGTCGAACAGGACATCGATCCCGAGCAGTACAAGGCTGATTTTGTTCCGCACCCGACGGATCACACGTGGTCAACGATTTTCGTCGTCAACCAATATGGCGCATTCGGGCAAATTGTTGCGGGATCGCACAATCAACTCACGCAGGGTTTTTATGACGAGGGGACGGAACCGATCACGTTTTCGTGGAACGGAACATCGCTTGAGTGTAATCCGAGGAATGCCGATGCTGAAGCACATCTTCTTGAGGTCATCGAGATGCTTCGTGTTACCGACGCTACCATTCGTGAGAAACTCGTCGTCGATTTCGGAGTGAAGTTCTTTGGCGAGTATCTCTGCGGCTATTTCGAGACTGCATCGTCAAAACAGTTCGGCGTCTGGTTCATCGATTGGAACCGAATCCTCGGCGAAGCGTACGTAGACATAAAATCTCTCCCCCTTTCGAAGGGGGAGTTGGAGGGGGTTGGAGCGAAGGAGTTACAAGGCCACATCGGTTCCCCCGGTTCCGTCACCGGTCGTGCACGGGTTATCCGTGCCGCCGATCTTGCTGGTACCGATCTCGAGCCTGGTGAGATCCTTGTTACCGACATGACGACGCCGGATTTTCTTCCTTTGATGATGAAAGCCGGGGGAGTGGTGACGGCGTGGGGCGGTATTTTGAGCCATGCGTCAATTGTGTGTCGCGAGCTCGGTAAGCCGTGCCTGACGAATGTGAAAGGAGTACTTGAATCGATTCGTGACGGTGATCTTATCGGCGTTGATGCGCAAGAGGGGAAAGTGACGATAATTTTCCGAGCATAAAACGCACTGCGGCCCGACTCTCCGGAGAGAATCGGGCCGCCGTCCTGGCGTGGGTGTCGTCGAACGGTCAGGTCGGCATGGCCACCAGCGGGCACTTGAGGTGCTCACTGCTGGTGATGGTCCAACCACTGCCGTCGTTCGTGAGGGTGTAGCGGACGATGTCCGCGAAGCCGATCTTCCCGATCTCCCACGGCTTCACTGCCGCCATCTCGCAGCCCGGGGCGTGGTAGCCCACGAGGCCGAAAAGCCGGAGCTTGCCGGGGTTCCGCATTGTGAGCTCGCCGGCGATGTGGATGAGGCCCTGTGTCACGCGTTCGCGGACCGAGAAGCCCTGGCTCCACTGCTCGATCCAGTCCTTGGCCGTGCCGGAGTCCGCGAGGTGCGGTTCGAGCATGGCGAACTCCGCGAGGAACTCGTCGCCCAGGAGGTGCCCGATGAAGAACGCCGGGTGCGGCTCCACGGGGATGTTGTGCTGGTCGAGTGTGAGGAGTGCGTGCCTCACCGTCTCCATCGACCGGTGCTGGTCGGAGCAGTACGCTCCGTCCATGGGGGTGTCGATGTAGGTCCGCACGGAGGCGGCTACTTGCCGGAAGCCGAAGAGGGTATTGGCATCCCCCTGCTTCTGGCCGTGCCGCATGAGGTCGATGGTCACGGTGAGTTTCACTGGCGCTCCTGAGGTGATTTGGCGCGTCCCGGCGCCGGGGGTGTGAGGTGGGGGAAACGAGGGTGGGGACGAAAGAATATAGCACAATATGAGAAAAAACAAAAATCGCCTCTCAAAAGAGACGATTTTTGTGGAGCGGGTAGCGGGAGTCGAACCCGCATCTCGAGTTTGGAAAACTAGAATAATAACCGCTATACGATACCCGCAAATCCTGAGAATTTGCAGAAAGAGTGTATCAAACGTGTGTGTATCTTTCAAGAAAAATGTACGAAAGAGGCTATACTGGGGTCAATCTTTATTTTTATGTATGGCTTTGAAGCACGTCGTTTCCGGGATTTTCGTAGTGTTCGTGTGTGCCCTCCCTTCCTTCTTCGCTCACGCCGCAACACCGACAGCAACGCTCGACACGACTGGTCCAACCGTCAGCCTCGTGACTCCTCGAACTGCAATTGTTGGAACAGCAGTGACATTTTCTGTCACTGCTGCTGATACCAACGGCGTAAAGTCGTGTGACCTGGTGCTCATCAACAGCGCGAATGTTGTGACGAAAACTGCAATGACCGTTACGACGGGTGCTGCAGGAACCACGGCGAGCGTTGCGAAAACATTTACCGAAGCTGGAACGTTTGGTGTGTCTGCAGCGTGTATGGATACCGGAGGGAACCTCACGAAGGGAACGTTTGCGACATTGACGGTCACTGCTGCATCAACTACCGGAACCACGACCACCACTACAACAACCACGCCTTCGAATACAAATACCGGATCGACGACAACCACACCAACAACTACCACGACAACAACGACTACGCCATCGAATTCGAACACTGGAACGACGACGACAACAACCGATAACGCTGCGCCGAAGGTTGGATCGATAAGTCCGCTCACGGCAATCGTCGGGACCGCGCAAACATTTTCCGCATCGGCGACCGATGACAGTGGAACGGTGTCATCGTGCAATTTTGCACTCACGAGCCCCACGGGAGCAGTACAGAATATTCCGATGACCGTTGCATCTGCTGTCGCGTCGCTCTCATTTACGTTCAAAACTGCAGGAAGCTTCACTGCGTTGGCATCGTGCAAAGACGCTCTTGGCAAAGTGGGTACAGGAACCGTCGTTACGATTGTGGTTTCGTCGCCATCGACGGATTCCACAACTCCGAGCACCAATACGACATCTCCTTCAACGGGATCGACGACAACACCGTCGAATACCACCACTACACCAACGACAACCACAACTACCACGCCAGCAACGACAACTACTGCACCAAAGACCGATACCGTTGCACCACAGGCTGGCATTATTTCTCCACTCACGGCAATAACGGGAACTGCGCAGCCATTTACCGCCATTGTTTCGGACGACAGCGGTGTGGTGTCGTCGTGTGTACTTCTCCTCACAAACAGCGCTGGAACCGTTGAGAAGGTTCCGATGACTCTTGCGACAGTTGCGACGAAAGGTATATCGGCGAGCGTTTCGTTCACATTCAAGAATATTGGTAATTACGGAGCGGTTGCATCCTGTAAGGACGCTGCAGCGAATATTGGGAACGGGAAATCTGCCACGGTCGTGGTGACTGCACCAACGTCCTCGACCACGCCAAACACAAATACCACGTCACCATCCACAACGACTCCTACAACAGGATCGACCACGCCATCGAATACCACAACGCCAGGGACAACAACAAACACAAATACGGACACCGCCATCGATTCTGCTGCACCAGTTATTGGTGCGATGAGCCCAACTTCGGCGATTGTTGGAACCGTGGTGACGCTTTCTTCCACCGTCACTGATGCGAGCATGATTGCGTCCTGTGTGCTTTTACTCACGAATAGCACAGGAACAACGGAGAAGATTCCGATGTCGTTGAAGTCGTCCACCACGGGCATGACCGCATCTGTTCCATTCACGTTTAAGGCCGCTGGAAATTTCGGCGCTGCCGCAACGTGTAAAGATAGTGCGGGGAACATTGGGACGGGAACATCCGTGACGATTGTGGTGAAGGCGTCGACAACGGATGCCACGACACCGGGCACGACAACAGCTCCGTCCAACACGACTACGACCCCGGTGCCATCGACTGGAACGACGGCTCCATCGAACACGACGACAACAGCTCCAGCGACGCCGAGTACAAATACGACCACGCCGGGTACCTCGACGACCGCACCAAAAACGGATACTGCAGTCCCGTCCACTACGACCACAGCTCCATCGAATACAAACACGACAACCCCATCGACCACCACTACTGCACCCGCAACGACCACTCCAGTTGCAACATCTACAGATACGGTGATGCCTACCGTTGGTTCGCTTTCACCAACGGAAACCACTACAGGAGTTGTGACAACGTTCTCAGCATCGGTGAGTGATGACGCGGGGGAGACGGGATTAAAGTGTGCAATGGTGATTTCTCTTGGCAGAACCCCGGTAGCGAAAATTCCGAGCACGATTGCAAGCGGTATGGCATCGTCTGCATACAAATTCATGAAATCAGGATCGTACACCGGATCGGTATTGTGCGAGGATGCTGCGAAAAACCGTGGCATGGGTGCTGAAGCAACCATTGTGGTGAGCGATGCAGCGGCAACGACATCGAATACATCGACAACGACCACGACAACAACAGCTCCTTCAACGACAACTGCACCATCGAATACAAACGCTGGAACAACCACTCCTTCGACAACTACAGGATCTACGACATCGACCACAACAGCCACGACAACGACAACCTCCACTGCGGATAGTACTGCACCAGTGATCGGTAATGTGATGCCACGGAATGCCACGGTGGGGATCCCCGTCGTCATCAGTGCCGTCGTGAGTGACGCGGTTGGCGTGACGAGTTGTACATATGCTTTGGATACTGTCGATCATGGCGCGATGATGCTCGGAAACGGCATGGCGCAAGCAAAATATTCGTTTATCAACGTTGGAGACCACTCAATTATCGTATTTTGCGCTGATGCAGCGAACAATGTAGGAAAGAGCACGGAAATGTTTATTCGGGTGAGTGAAAAGAAGGACGCACTTGCGCCGATTGTGGGAACATTGCCACCGGTTCAGGCGATTGCAGGGTCCCCAGTGACAGTGTCGACCACATATAGTGATAACGTTGGTGTGACGGTGTGTACCGTGTATCTTGATGCTGTGGATGCCGGTGCAATGGCATTGGCAAACGGTATGGCGACGTCATCCATTACGGTGAGCAAGGAGGGATCGCATACCCTGTACGTTGGATGCGTCGATGCCGCTGGGAACGTTGGTGCGAGCCCTTCGGCGACGACGATTGATGTTGTAGCAACGACTGGGGATCTGACCGTGCCAACCATCGGATCGATCAGTCCAGTAGTGGCGACGCAGAACTCCACGGTGACGTTTACGGTTTCGGTGAGCGATGATTCCGGCGTTTCGCAATGTCATCTCTTCATCGATGGTGCCGATCAGGGTGGAATGAAATACGACGCTGCAACGCAGATGTTCAGCCGATACTACACGTTTGCACATAGTGGAACGTTCCCACTCTATGCCGATTGCGCTGACACGGTGGGAAATCATGGCACCGGTCCTTCCACGGACGTTGTGGTAGCTGTAGCGACTGAAACGAAAACAGATGTGATTGCGCCGAGTGTTGGGATTATCACCCCAACAACCGCTATTGCAACGATTGCTACTACGCTCTCCGCTGCGGTTGATGACAGCGTTGGGGTTGTGAGCTGTGAATTGTACGTGGATAGCGTGGATGTTGGTGCGATGACGGTTGCCAACGGCACGGCGTCGTTCTTGTATACCTTCGCTACTGCTGGAACTGCAGCAGCAAACGCCTATTGTAAGGACGCTGCAGGAAATGCTGGACGAGGATCGTCGTCATACATCATTGTTGAGGATGCATCGGCGGCAATTGTGCCGGTTGCAGAAGTAGTGTCGAATACGGATGCATCAGCTGATCCAGGAAACCTCATCAAGCTCGCATGTTACAGTAATTCGGATGTGAACGATCCATGTAAAGCGGTGTATTACTACGGTGCAACGGATGGCATGCGTCATGTGTTCCCAAGTGAGGGGGCATTCATGACGTGGTTTGTAAATTTTGACGATGTCGTGATTGTGTCCGACGACTTCATGCAGTCCATTCCGCTTGGAACGAGCGTGGTCTATCGCCCTGGAGCACGATTGGTGAAGTTCGAGTCCTTGAAGACCGTGTATGCGGTGACGAAAGGTGGAGTGTTACGAGCAATTGATAGCGAAGAAACCGCTGCATCGATATACGGAAAGGATTGGAATACACTTGTGGACGTTATTTCCGACGCGTTCTTTAGCAAATATCATTTCGGCGAGCCAATTACGGATGCTACTGGGTATGATCCAGATGCAGAAAAGGAAGCAGTAAAAACAATCGACGCAAACTTAGAGTGAACGGACAACCCATCGATTGTTTGGGAGTTTCTCCATTTTGGCATTTGGCACCTTAAATCCGGCAGCGAATTTGTGACCGCCGCCGCCGTATAACCGTTCAGCAATTGCTGCGACATTTTTTGTGCGCGCTCGAGCGCTGCCTTTCACTGCGCCGTCCTCAGTTTCGCGGTACACCACAATAACATCGTGGCTTTCATTGAGGACCGCGTTGAGAAACTCGGAGACGACGCCGGCGATGCTCTCAATCTCCTCGGGCGTTGCACCGAGATCGGTAATGTCCTTGCGCGTGACGACGGTCGCAATGCCGCCGAAGGATTCATCGATGAACAGTCGTTCGAGGGCAATTCCCCAAATGCGGAGAAAGTTTGTGGATTTATTTACGTAGTTTGCGCGAATAATGTCCTGAAGTTTTGCGCCGTGCTTTACGAGCTCGGCTGCTGCTGCAATGGCCGCGTTTGTGGTATTCGCAGAGAAGAATACTTGTGTGTCGGTGATGATCCCGGTGAGAAAACACTGCGCAGCGTTCGGGGTAATCGGATATTGTACATGTTGTACAAAACGCCAAACCACATCGGCGGTGCTGGCTGCGGTAGGTTCGATGACGTTTGTGGTGCCGTAGTTGGGATTCGTGAGGTGGTGGTCGAACGAGATGAGGGGAACTTTACGTGCCATCTTTGCAAGGATTGGGGGGAGGTACGCCCCGTCGGAGCAGTCGCAGACGATGGCAAGGTCGATGGAGGATTGCGCGAGGACGTCGTGGTCGCGATGAATGACGTCAATCATCGGAAGATAGGAAAATGTCTTTGGAAGTGGTTTTGGAGAAAACACGTCCACACGCTTTCCAAGGTTCGTGAGGGTGTGAAAGAGCCCCATGGTTGAACCGAGCGTGTCGCCGTCTATTCGCTCGTCGGTGAGCAAAAGAATATGCTCCGCCCGGGCAATCTGTTCTGCAATATGTTGGACGACAATGGTGTTCATACCAAGGAGTAAGTGTACGTTGATGGGCAAAAGAAGACAAGAATCGCAAAGGCCGCCAAACTCTGGCGGCCCCCGTGGTGCGTGTTCAGTTTGTTGGTGGTGGCAGCTCGAACATCATCGTGTACCCACTGCGAGAGCGCTCGGCGACTTTCATGTAGTTCCCGATGCCGCTCTTGATGATCTGGAGGTCGCAGTAGCGATGGCTACTGGTGGATCGGCGATTGCTCGAGATGACACGGTGGCCCTTGATGATACGGTCGCAGTGTTGGTTGTAGGCGATGGCGTGCTGCGCGGCCTGGTTGAAGGCTTCGAGCTCGTCGTCGGTGAACGGACAGTGATTGGCGGTGCCCAAAATCGGGAGCCAGGTGATTGCTTTTCCCACAAAACCCTCCGGTTTGGAGGGAAGAATATAGCAGAGATTGGCGATTTCGACCAGACTTCGACCGTAAAACCCCCTTCTGCTACACTTTCTCCAACTATGTACCTGTCTGCGATGGAAATTCAGGGGTTTAAGACGTTTGCCCAAAAAACGCAGCTGGTGTTCCCGGCGCCAAAAAAAGGGGATCACGCCGTCACGGTGGTGGTGGGGCCAAACGGAAGCGGAAAGAGCAATATCGCCGACGCGATTCGGTGGTGTTTAGGCGAGCAGTCCATGAAGCTGCTTCGCGGGAAGGCAGCACAAGACGTGATCTTTTCAGGCTCTGATGGCCGTTCGCGATCAGGATTCGCCGAAGTGAGTCTCACGTTTGATAACGCCGACAAGTCGTTGAATGTTTCGTTTGCCGAAGTCGTGATCAGTCGTCGGCTTTACCGTGATGGGGAATCGGAATATCTGCTGAATGGACAGACGGTGCGCCTTTCCGATATCCAATTACTTCTTGCCGAGGCCGGTGTTGGCCAGCGATCGTACTCGGTCATCGGCCAGGGCATGATCGACCACGTGCTGTCGGCAACGCCGGAAGAGCGAAAGATATTCTTTGACGACGCAACGGGCGTTCGTGGGTTGCAGATCAAGCGCCATCAAGCGTTACTCAAGTTGCAGAAGTCGGCGGAAAATCTTGCCGACGTGGAAATGGTGTTGCGCGAACTTGAGCCTCGTCTTTCTTTGCTTCGAAGACAGGTAAAACGTCTGAACGATCGCGAGGTGGTTGCGAGCGAGCTCAAGACGCTTTCCGCGGTGTACTACGGAACGATGTGGTGGAATGCGATTGACGAGCGATCGGCAGTTGAGGCCCAGCAAAAGGGAGCAGCCGAGCTCGTTGCCGCGAAGAAATCCGATCTTGCAGCTCGGGATGCAGAGCTTATTGCTCTTGAGAAGGCGCAGGTCCCTTCCTCGTCATCGGATGCGGACTCGATGCAGACGCTTCAGGCTGAGTACAAAAAAGCACAGCAAGATTTGGCTGATGCTCGTCGTGCACACTTTACGTTGGAACGGGAATTCGAACTCGCGAAGGTAAAGTCGCAGTCCACGTGGGCGCCGTTGCCGTTGCCGGATATTATCGCGGAGGTGAAAGATGTTTCTGTTGCGCACGAATCACTGCTCGGCAGGCTGAAGGCTGTGATGAATCTTGCCGATCTTGCCTCCATTATCGCGGATCTTGATGGCATCGCGGCGCGGTCGAAGAAGCTGCGGGATCGGTTAACGCGACCGAATCCTGAGGATTTTACACCAAGTCCGGAATCGATTGCGGCGATTGCGAATGCGCTCACGGCGGTGAAAACGGCGGAAGACGTGGTGAAGCGATCCGAAGTTGCGATGGATGCGAAGGCGAAGGCGTCGGTTGCGGCAACGTCGGAAGTCTTTGCGGTACAAAAAGACGTTCGCCGATTGCAGCAGGAATTGTCGGGACTCGAAGGCCGGGCAAATGCGGTCGCGATCGATCTTGCTCGCGTTGAAACACGACTTGAAGGATTGAAGAAGGAGATTGAAGATGCGACATCGGAGCAGGCGGAATCGATGATAAAGACTGCCCCCGCTGAGCGTATTATCGACATCGGCCCAACGCATGATCGAGTCTTGCGCCTGCGGCATCAGCTCGAGCTTATTGGCGGTATCGACGAATCGGTGATGAAAGAATTTGCGGAGGCTGATGAACGATCAACGTTCCTCACTACGCAGGTTTCCGATCTCCGATCCGCAATCTCGTCTACAGAAAAGGTTATCGACGAACTTGACGAGCAGATTCGTGCGCAGTCCGATGTTGCGTTTAAGAATATTGCGACAGAGTTCCAGAAATACTTTGCGATTCTCTTTGGAGGAGGTCGGTGTTCGCTCGTGAAGCTGACGAAGGAAGAGCTTGAGGATACAGCCCCCTCCGACTCCCCCATGAATGGGGGAGGGCCGGACGAGCTTGTGCATCACGACAACGTCGACACGCTCGAATCCATCGCGAAACGTGTTCAAGAACGTAAAGATTCTGTTGTGGGCATTGATATTCAGGCAACGCCGCCGGGAAAGCGATTGAAGGCGTTGAATTTGCTGAGTGGTGGTGAGCGCGCGCTGACATCGATTGCCCTTGTTTCCGCAATTATGGCGACGAATCCTGCGCCGTTTGTTGTTCTTGACGAGGTTGACGCCGCGCTTGATGAAGCGAATACGGTGCGATTTGCGAACATCATTAACGAATTGCGAAAGCTGACGCAATTTATCGTGATTACCCACAATCGTGCTACGATGGAAAAAGCAGACGTCCTCTACGGCGTCACGATGGGTGACGATGGCGTCAGTAAGTTGTTGAGTGTGAAGTTGGAGGATTATGTGGGGGATGAAACGGCGCGACGATAAATATTTCTATGGAACACACGTCATCAAGAAGGGGCCCTGCATTTGTTCGTCGCGGAAAAGGAACGCGCGGCACGCAACATGGCGACCGAACGCAGGGAGTTCAGAGGATCGATCGCGCTCCTCGGGATTCGCGTTCGGAGACGAGTTTTGATAATGCTCCACGTCCAAGTCGCAAACCGCCATACATGAAGGACGGCGGGCGGAGCGATCGGTTTAGCCGTGGTGATCGACCAACGCCGTACGGACAGCGCGCCCAAGGAGCGATCAGTCGTGCCGAAGGTCGGCCGAAGTTTGATCAGCGAAAGGCTGGGCCACGCGCCGCAGCAGCAACGAGCTGGGAGAACGTTGCAGAGTGGTATGGCACGCATCTTTCCGCGCCAGGAACGTATCAATCCGAAGTGGTGTGGCCGGGTGCGCTGCGGATGCTTGGCGTTGGCCCGGGAAAAACGTTCCTCGACGTTGCGTGCGGCGAAGGATCGTTCGCAAATCTCATCGTGAAACAGGGCGGGGAAGTCGTTGGTATTGATGCTGCGCCGACGCTTATTCGCCAAGCGCAGAACAAACACATTCGAAATTCCGAGTTTTTGGTTGGTGATGCGGCGAATGCGGATCGCAACCTTCGCGATAGGAAGTTCGACGGCGCGGCACTCGTTCTTGCACTGCAAAATATCAACGATATGACAGCGGTGTTTGCGAGCGTATCGCGAATGTTGAACAAGAATGCACCGTTCGTCATTGTGTTGAACCACCCAGCATTTCGTATTCCTCGACAAAGTTCGTGGGGATTCGAGGACGAGCGAAAGATGATGTATCGCCGTGTGGACAGCTACATGAGTGAGAACGCCATTCCGATGCAGATGCATCCAGGCGATGCACCAACCATCAACACCACATCGTTCCATCGTCCAATTTCATCGTACGTTACCGCATTATCTGCTGCCGGTTTCGCTGTGGACGCGATGGAAGAATGGATCTCCCACAAAGAATCGACGTCTGGGCCGCGCGCAAAGGCGGAGAATCGAGTGCGTCGTGAAGTCCCGATGTTCCTGGCGATTCGGGGGAGGAAGATGTAGTACAAATAAAAGAAACTAAGTTAGTGACTAACTTAGTTTCTTTTATTTGGAGATCGATTATCCGCCGAACACTTTTGCATACAGAAGAATTCCACCAACGATAATACAGACGAGGCCGGCGAGCATGGTGAAAAGATGTTTTCGCTCAACGCCGGGGGAGTCGTCGAGTTTAATTCCGGTACCGATAAAGAGGCCGAGGCCGAGAACCAGGAGAATAATGCCGCCGATGATCATATGCAGAGATTATAGCAGAGGTTTTGTTTGGTATCCTCGAAGGGTATGAATGATGAATCTGTCGATATTTCGATGACGTGCCCCGTCTGCGGAGCGAAATGCGAAAACGAAAAGTGCAAAGTGATCTGCCGAAGCGAGAAATGTGTGTACCGCGTGGTGATGAATTGTTCGGAGTTCGAGGGGACTAACTAAGTTAGTCGCTAACGTAGTTAGCCAATTTGTTTGAAATCGACATGGAAGAAAAGCAGAAGACCGCGCCCGAGAGCACGGCTTCCGTTGAAGCTGGTCTCGAACGCGGTCAGCGGTTGTCGTGGATGCCTTGGAAGAGGCAGTCCTTCTCGTTGACGACGACGTTGAACTTGCCCGACTTGTCTCCGAGGAACTGCCAGGAGTACTGGGCGCCGATGCAGGTTTTCGCGATCCCGACGCTCCATTCCTGTACCTCGGTGAGGAGGAGCTGGAGGGGCACGGGGGTGAGCCCGCGAAGCAGCGCTTTGCGGTGATAGGGCTTCGTGATCTTCCCGATCGCATCGTGGGCAGACACGTAGGCATCGTTCCACGAGAAGCAGTGCTTCCCGAATTCACACGACTGTACGGACTTGTCTTCCAGAGTGAAGCTCGGATTCTGCGGATCCCAGTTCAGGACCAGTGCGTACTGTCCGGTGGGAGTCGGAGGTCCGAGGGTTCGGTCCAGGAGGGGGAGGATGCGAAGGGCGGGAAGGGGTTGGGCGGTTTTCAATGAAGGCTCCGGGGAAAAGATTTGTGACGCGAACATGAAAAGAATGATGAATTTTTGGGCATTTGTCAATAATCCTCGCCCGGTTCTTCCAATGGAAAATTTGCACCCGCGAGAACAGGTTTTCCCGACGTTTTTATAGGTGTTACAATACCGACGACGATCGTCCGGATTTTTCTGTAAATTATGATGAAAGATTTTGCACTATTTCTGAAAGAGTACAAAGTGACCTCTTTGGCCATTGCCTTCGTCATTGGGGAAGCAAGCTCAGGGCTCATGAACTCACTTGTCAATGATTTTTTCATGCCGCTTCTTGCCCCTTTGCTCTCTGCGGAGTCGTGGCGAGAAGCGTCGTTTCATATCGGTCCTGTCACCGTTGCCTATGACAATCTTCTTGCGGACATCATCAATTTCGTGATCATCACATTTGTTATTTTTCTCGTTGCTCGAAAGCTTCTTCAGCTTGAGGCCAAAGGGAAAAAGTAATTTTTGCCTCTATGACGCATAGCACAGACGCATCATGGAAAAATCGCATTCTTGCCATCGCGCTTCTTTTTCTTTTGAATGTTCCTCTTCGTGTGCTTGCGTTAGGGGCTCCGGCAAACACCACCGCGGATACGTTGGTCGATGCGCCTCCTGCAGCGGACGACACTTCGGCGGATACCACCACTGATACGACGACGGAAACCGATACTAGAACTCCTGCGGATTCCACAGCAGACGGCTCAACCGATGCCTCTGTGAATGTTGGTGAACCCGAGCCCGAGGCAGAGCCTGAAGTTGAAGTAGCGCCAGATGCTTCCGTTGAGGTGTCCGAACAAGAGCCAGCAGATTCCTCCGTGGAAACGGACGCACAAGGGCAGGCTGAAGCGGGAGACACCACGGTTACTGTGAGCGCGTGTTTCAGTGGTTCTTTGGATACCGATGGGGATGGTATTTGTGATACCGCCGAAGGTTCAGAAGAAACGCCTCTACCGGATACGGATGGCGATGGTACGTCTGACCTCCGTGATACCGATGACGATGGAGATACCGTGCCAACGAAAAACGAAATCATCCTCGAGGACGATTCCACAACGATTATTGAACCGGATACGGACGCCGATGGAATCGTCGATTATCTTGATGCTGATGACGATGGGGATGCGACACCAACAGCCGAAGAAGACGTTGATGCTGACGGGACTGCGCTCGACGATGACGTGGACGGCGACAGTATCCCAAATTATCTTGAATCGGATATTACGGATACCGACGACGATGGCGCGCTAAATGCTGTTGATGCAGATGATGACGGTGATACCGTTCCGACGGCTGAAGAAGAGGCCGTGAGCGGTGTTGGCGTCGATACCGACCACGATGGTATCATCAACGTTCTTGATTCGGATGACGATGGCGACGGCATTTCAACCGAGGAAGAATCAATAGGTACGGTGGAAGAGAGCCTTGTTGATGCCGACAGTGACGGATCCCCAGACATCGTCGACGCGGACGACGATAATGACGGCATCCCAACATCAGAGGAGGGTGTGGCTGATACTGACGGCGACACTGTCCCAGATGAACAAGAATCAAATATTGCCGACACGGACGCCGACGGGCTCATGAACAACGAGGACGCTGATGACGATGGGGATGGAATCCCCACGGCCCAAGAAGTATCTTCCGGAAGCTCCGGCGGCAGAAGTTCGTATCCTCGCCGTCGAGCGCCTTCGTCGTCAATCCCGCGATACCTTGATCCTGACGACGACGGCGATGGAATTCTTACCAGAGACGAGCAGGGTGATGCTGATGGTGATGGCTACGCGGATCGAGCGGAGTCGAACACTGAAGATATCGATGACGATGGACGGGTAAACGTAGAGGACGCGGACGACGACGGAGACGGTATTCCCACAAGCCAAGACGCCATTCCGTATGGCGATGTTCCCCTTGATTGCGCGAGCGTTTCCTACTCTGCATCGATTGTGAATCCCGACGGCTCGGTGCGAACAATGGATTCGCCCTTTGCCAAAGTGGAGTCCATTGGTGACGACATACATCGAATTCGCTTTGAAGACTCTGGAAGCGACATGGACCACAACGATGTTGTGTTGAGAGTGAATAGCAGAGGTTGTCGAAGCGTGGTGGCCACAGTCGTGAGCGTGGATGCTTCGTGGCATCACGCAATCAATCTGACGCTTTCTGCGGACGGGGCTCCCGATGTAACCGTGAATCTTTGGAGAAACGATCATGAAAATATCCGTACACCAAAACGCGTTGTGCTTGCAGACGCCTTTGGCGTTCAGGTGGCCGGAACGGCAGGGGCCTGCAGCCCGCTGATTACCCAACCGCTTCGTGCGGGAAGCGGGGACGCTTTGGACGTTGGAAATCTGCAACGTTTTTTGAAGAATATTGAGGGTGCAACGATCCGTACTGACGGCGTTTTTGATCGCGCAACGGATGGCGCTGTTCGCGCATTCCAAGAGAAGTACGCGCAGACGGTTCTTGAGCCATGGGGGCTCGAAAAAGGTACAGGGTACGTGTACACGACAACGATGAAAATGATTAACGACTTGGCGTGCGCAGTACAATTTGAATGAGGTCTTCTCAAATCGAAAAGCCGCACCCGTGAGAGCCGGGATTGGCTCTTCGAACGGATGCGGCCGGGCGTGTGTACTCAGTCAGGTTTTGCCACCCGCCACCCACTTCTGCCCCTACAGGTCTTGACAAAGTGTAGGATTGAACATAGAATATGAAAGATTGAAAATTGGCGCATCCATCAATTTTCCATTTTTTATCTTCAATTTTTCTTTGTTTCTATGACCACCATCCGTCTCTCACGAACAGGAAAGCGCAAGCAGCCGTATTACCGTATCGTCGTTCAGGACGGCACCAAGGATCCGTGGTCTCCAGCAATTGAGGTTATCGGCAACCTTGATCCACGGGCTGATCGTAAGGACACCGTCGTGAACAAGGAGCGTGCGGCATACTGGTTGAGCGTTGGCGCGCAGCCATCGGCAACGGTAAAGAACTTGTTCATTGATCTTGGCCTTTTGAAGGGCAAGAAGGAGAACAAGATCACCATCACGGCCGATCGCGCAAAGAAGATTGCAGCAGCAAAGGAAAAAGCAGCGTAAAGAGTACACAGGGCGGCGTTCTCAATGAGCGCCGTCTTTTGTATTATGGGATCATTCGAAAAGTAAATCCTGTTTTTATGGAGTTCGATCAGCAGTTCGTAGAGTTCATTGTGAAGGCACTCGTGAACAAGCCAGAGGAGGTTCGATCCGACAGGAAGGTGGATGAGCAGGGTGTGTTGATTACCGTTCACACCAGTCCGGAGGACACGGGATACGTCATTGGGAAGAGCGGAAAGACTGCAGTGGCCATTCGCACATTGCTTGCAACTATCGGTGCAAAAGCAAATATGCGCGTGTCGTTCCGTATCGACGCTCCGGCATCAAGCACCCGTCGTGCAGCAATGGGCGACGATTCTGGCGCAGCAGTAGCCGCGTTGGCGGTTGATGACCGAAAAGACGAGGACGCGGATTCCGTGGATAGTCTCACATTCTAGTTTCATCAAAGAACTACCGTGGTACCATAATCGGGCACGGTAGTTTTGTTTATGGAACTTCCTCGTTTGGTCGATTTTCGACTCAGATCATCGGAAACTTCCTCAACGTACCGTTACGTACGTCTCGGAAGATTTCCTTGATCTTCATCGAAACTCGCCGCAAATGAGAAACTTCCAATTCCTATGACTATAGACGACGCGCGTTCGGTGCTTGCTGGCGATGGGTTTTCCGACATCGATGAATGGCACGACGGGCCCAGCGTGATTTATCCGGCCCATGAGCACGATGGCGACACCGCGCATATTGTGGTGGGAGGATCGATTTTCATTACGATCGATGGACAAGAGAAGGAATACCGTTCCGGCGATCGCTTCGACATCCCCGCACACACGGCTCATTCGGTGAGGATGGGGGACGAGGGATGTACGTATATTTTTGGGGAGAAGAATGTTTGATATTTATGAGCGAATTAAGGGAAGACAATCTTGAGCAACTACGTTTTGAAGAACTTGAGCGTCGATACAAGGCTCTTTATGATTACGCAAAGGATCAGCAATTTGTTGTTGTATATCGAACGGAGGGCGATTCGTCCTGGACGGTGGATCGGAGTGGTGTGGCCGCTCGGTTGCAGGGAACGTGGTACACGGATCGTTTTGCAAAAATCGCTGGTTTAAAAAGGAACATTGAAGAAATGAGCGGAATGCCTGCAAAAGTGTATTCGCTTATTGTGCCAAAGTCTTTGCTCGATTCAAGAGATCCGATGATGAAGGGGATGGATGAGGTAAATGTTTTAAGTCAGGATTTGCTTGGCGGTAGAAAGGAGATGCTTGTGCTGGAGGAAAATATGGAAGAACCGACGCTTGAGGAATATTTGAATCAATCCGCGTTTGTCCGTGAGTACCTCGGCCTCAAGAAGAAAAAAGAAACTTTATGATCCATTTCGACATCATCACGATTTTTCCAGAAGTTGTGGCGCCGTATGCGGAGGCGTCGATTTTAGGTCGGGCACAAAAAGAGAAGTTTATCAAGATTACGGGGCATGATTTGCGGAGGTTTTCGAAGGACAAACACAAAAAGGTGGACGACACGCCGTATGGCGGGGGAGCGGGGATGGTGATGATGGTGCAGCCGATTGATGACGCGGTGGAAGCGATTCGATTGCGGAAGAAGTTTTTGCGGAAGCACGTTCCAACGGTGCGCGTGATTGTGACGTCGGCAAGCGGAAAGCGATTCACTCAGGCGGATGCCAAACGATTGGCAGCATACGATCAGGTGATTTTTATTTGCGGGCGATACGAAGGCATCGATCATCGCGTTGAAGCGGTTGTTGCGGACGAGGCGTTGTCGATTGGTGATTTCGTCTTAACTGGCGGGGAATTGCCGGCGTTGGTGATGACGGATGCAATTGCGCGACAAGTGCCTGGGGTGTTGGGCAACACGGAAACATTGAGCGAGGAATCGCATGATCGCGAGGGATTTTTGGAATATCCGCAGTACACGAAGCCGGAGGTGTATCGGCGTTCTGTGGGGAAAAAGGTTGTCGTCGATCTTGCGGTGCCGTCGGTGCTTTTATCGGGAAATCATAAGGCAATTGCTGCCTGGCGAGCGGAAGAATCGAAGAAGCGCGGAAAAAGCTAATTTCATCCACATTTGGTGCACCTTTCCGTCCTTGACAGCTTTTTGGGGTTCCATTACTCTACTGCCACATTCGTACTGGCTTTTATGCCTTTACGGACGTCGTATCTTCACAACTGAAGAGCAAACAACCAAGCATCATGGAATCAACAATTCTGTGATTACAACGTCCACAATTGATTCTTGTCGCAAGACAAGTCACTAAACAGAACCACATTCGTAAGAGTGCGGATTATAACTGAGAGTTTGATCCTGGCTCAGGATGAATGCTGGCGGCGTGTCTAAGGCATGCAAGTCGAACGGTCGCAACCTGGTAGCAATACTTGGAGGCGATAGTGGCAAACGGGAGCGTAACACATTGGTAACCTACCCCAGACTCGTGGATAACGGTTGGAAACGACCGCTAATACACGATATTGATGAGGGGACGCAAGTCATTCTCATTGAAAGTTTTTCGGTCTGGGAGGGGCCTATGGTCTATCAGCTTGTTGGCGGGGTAACGGCCCACCAAGGCTATGACAGATACCAGGCGCGAGAGCGTGACCTGGCTCATTGGAACTGAGACACTGTCCAAACACCTACGGGTGGCTGCAGTCGAGAATATTCCACAATGCACGAAAGTGTGATGGAGCGACGCCGCGTGTCAAAAGAAGGCCTTCGGGTCGTAAATGACTTTTCTCAGGGACGAATTTTGACGGTACCTGAGGAATAAGGGGTTGCTAACTCTGTGCCAGCAGCAGCGGTAATACAGAGACCCCAAGCATTATCCGGATTTATTGGGCGTAAAGCGTTCGTAGGCGGTTTCGTAAGTCATCTGTTAAATCTTCATGCTTAACATGGAGCCTGCGGGTGATACTGTGAGACTAGAGTATGGGAGAGGTAAGCGGAATGCCCGGTGTAGCGGTAAAATGCGTTAATATCGGGTAGAACACCAAATGCGAAGGCAGCTTACTGGAACATTACTGACGCTCAGTGAACGAAAGCGTGGGTAGCGAAAGGGATTAGATACCCCTGTAGTCCACGCTGTAAACTATGACAACTAGTTTTTGGGAGTATCGACCCTCCCAGAGACGACAAACCAAGCTAACGCGTTAAGTTGTCCGCCTGGGAAGTACGGTCGCAAGACTAAAACCTAAAGGAATAGACGGGGACCCGCACAAGCGGTGGATCATGCGGTTTAATTCGATGCAACGCGAGAAACCTCACCTGGGCTTGAAATATAGCTGCAAGCTCCTTAAACGGAGTCGCCTTCGAGGGTGCTATGTAGGTGCTGCATGGTTGTCGTCAGCTCGTGCCGTGAGGTGTACCCTTAAGTGGAGTAACGAGCGCAACCCCTGTTCTGCGTTATACTTTCGCAGAAGACTGCTTCCGCAAGGGAGAGGAAGGAAGGGATGACGTCAAATCAGCATGGCCCTTACGTCCAGGGCTACACGCATGATACAATGGGCGGTACAGAGGGAAGCCAAATCGCAAGATGGAGCCAATCCCAGAAAACCGCCCCCAGTTCGGATTGGGGTCTGCAACTCGACCCCATGAAGCCGGAATCGCTAGTAAAGGCGGATCATCACGCCGCCTTGAATACGTTCTCGGGTCTTGTACTCACCGCCCGTCACGTCAAGAGAGTTGGTAACACCCGAACGTCGGCGTTTGTCGGCGGAAGGTGGGACTAGCGATAGGGACGAAGTCGTAACAAGGCATCCGTAGCGGAAGCTGTGGATGGATCACCTCCTTTCAATGGAAACATTGATTGGTCGATGCAGTTCGCAAGAGCTGTAGGACGTTGTAATCACAAAGTTGTGTATTCTGGTGCCGGTTGTTCGAAGATCAAAAACGCGGATCAGGCGTTTTTTTGGTATACTTTGAAAAGAGTATAAAAACGATAACACGGGGGATATGCGGAGGAGCGCGAAAAAATTGAAGGTGGCGATTTCTTTAATTCCTCCGTTTGTCATGAAAACTGGCGAGAAATATGCGGGTTTCGAAATTGATCTTTGGGAAATGATTGCCAAAGAAATGGGGGGGGGTGAAATTTGAGTACTCACTGCATAATTTTCAGGATTTATTTCCTTTATTGCAAAAGAGGAAGGCAGATGTTGCTTTTGCTTCTGCATCGGTGAACGAGGAACGGGAGAAGATTGTCGATTTTTCGCACCCAACGGTTCATTCTGGACTTCACATCCTTCTTTCAAAAAATCGGAGAGATATTCATCTCATGAATACAATAAAGGCTTTTTTTAGTGAGGGGTATCGTCAATTATTGAAGCCCATTTTTGCTTTATTATGCATTATTTTCATTTTTGCAAACATGCTTTGGTTCTTTGAGCGATCCGGTGGAGATTTTATTCCGACATATATCCCTGGAATTTTTCAATCCTTTTGGCTTTCCTTGTGCGTCATTATTGGCACTGATGGTGGATTTTTTCTCTATAATGTTTTTACTTGGCCTGGAAGAATATTAATAACGATTGGACAAGTAATGAACCTTGCTGTTCTCGGTCTTTTTGTTGGAGAATTGACCGCCTTCATCACAACAAGAAAAATTCGGTCAAACATTGAATCTCCAGAAGATTTACAGGACCATACAGTGGCGACGGTAAGAGGGACAACGAGTGAAAGTTGTGCGAAGCAATATGGAGCAAAAGTTATATCAGTGACGACTATTGACGAAGCGTACAAAAAACTTCGGAAGAATTCCGTTGATGCTGTAGTGTTCGATGCACCGGTACTCCGATATTTCTCCCGCAATAGTGGAGGAGATTGGTCCGAGGTTGTTGGCGAGGTTTTTCAAAAACAAGACTGTGCGTTCATGTTAAGAAACGATAGTGTTTTACGAAAAGATGTGAATCTTGCCTTATTGGTGCTTCACGAAAATGGATCGTATGACGCGTTGCAGAAAAAGTGGTTTGGAGAGCGGGAGTAAGAGTTTATGATAGATATCAGTCATAATCCCTTTTTCTCTAGAGAACCGTGAGGCGTTTTTTTGTTTTACCGATTCGGATTTTGTGCGGCGAAGCGTTCCTGGCATTCCTTCGCTTTTTCAACGCAGGCAACTGGACTGAACCCCAGATCGTCACACCAGCGGATGGTTGAGAAGATGATGTTGCCGAGTTCACGTTTCAAGTCTTCTTCAGTAAACGAGGCGCGATCTTTGTCTGAGTTTCTGGCGATACGTGCAAGATCACCAATGCTAACGTTTAATCGAATAAGAATTTCAGACAGCGTCAGTTTTTGATCGCCCCAAATTGTTCGAGCATCACGAAGAAGCGTTTGAACGTCCATAAGAAAGATGAGAATGAAAAAAATATACCACAAACGCTGCTGGGGCGTTTTTGTGTCCTGCTGTGATAAAATCAAGGCATAATTTTTCGTATATGCTTCAGCGATTTTTGAAGGCGGTTGGTCTCCTGTTTCTGTACATGGGACTTTTAGCAATTGGACTCCTTGTGTGGCTTCATTATGATCCTGAGCCTTCGGAGAGCTCATTTCTTGTTGTTTTTGTCGCGATGCTTGCAACGTTTCCTTTTGCGATGGACTGGATGGGAAAGTTGGCGTTTTACTGGAAATCTCCCATGACGACTCAAAAAAGCCTTGAGGAGGTGAAAACAATGATTTTGCGTATCGATCATCCGGATATTCCGGTACAGGTGACGGAGAAGAACGGCGTTTTGCGCATCACGTGGAAGTATTTGGATGCACGGTGGTACGAAATTATGTCGAAACAGGGAATAACAGAGTCGTATACGCTTCGTGTCGCCTTGAATGAAAAGAAGCATCTCGCAACGCTGACGGACATTAAGAAATCAATTTCTTGGGGAAAGGGTTTGGATTTTCTTCGATTTGGTTTTTTTGGATTCCGAGGAGTGAGCCTTGATGTAGAGATCGGGAAGGCTTGGGGAATTACCGAGTGTTTCCGGCCTGGTGTCATTTACAACTACCGATTTACATCCAGTGAAATTCGTAATCCGGTCCTGAATGCACTTCTTGAGGCTGGCTGGGATGTACGGTATGGAATATTCTAGAATCCGTGTAATCATGCATTTCTTGACGGTTCGAGCCCGCCCGTCATACAATACCCCCGCTTTTCCACTACATTTTGGGTGTGTAGCTCAGTTGGTTAGAGCGCTTCTCTGATAAGGAAGAGGTCGATGGTTCGACTCCATCCACACCCACCACAGAAAACTGTTTAAAATGGTCCAGGGCGTTGTCGCGCCTTGCGCTCTGTTCTCACCGTATGTGTCTGTATACGGCTTCGAACGGTGCTCGGCGTCTCCTGGCCCTGAACGATTTTAAACAGTTTTCTTCACTCGGGTTCGATCGGAAAACGTACTAAGTTTGGCGAGATACAAGCCAATGTGAGGACCGAAGCGAGGTGTACTTCTTGGTACATTGAGCGAGGACCGGAACATTGGCGCCGTAGATCGTCAAACTTGGGTACGTTTTCCACGCCTGGGTAGCTCAGTGGTAGAGCAAGGGTCTGAAGAACCCTGTGTCGTCAGTTCGATTCTGACCCCAGGCACCACAAGAATTCCGTCGAAAGACGGAGTTTTTGTTTTTCTTTCCGCTTTACATCTCAGCCATTTTTCAGTATCCTTCCACCGTTCGCTTGTGTATCGGGCTATAGCGCAGTTGGTAGCGCGCCTGGTTTGGGACCAGGAGGTCGAGGGTTCGAGCCCCTCTGGCCCGACCAAGAGAGAATCCGAAAGGGTTCTTTTTTGTTTGTTGGGGATGATAAAATTCCTCTGTATGGCTGACCGTATCCGTTGTGCCTGGGTTCCTGATGGCGACGAACTCTACATGAAGTATCACGACGAAGAATGGGGTGTTCCCGTGTATGACGATCGGGTGATGTTTGAGTTTCTTGTCCTTGAAAGCGCACAAGCGGGGCTGAGCTGGAGGACGGTGTTGAATAAGAGAGAGAATTATCGTCGCCTATTTGCTGGATTCAATCCAGGGCGCATCTCCGAATTCGACGATGCGACGATCGAATCGCTTCTTCTCGATACCGGCATTATCCGGAATCGGGCTAAAGTGAAGGCTGCGGTGAATAACGCAAAAGCGTTTTTGAAGATTCAGAGCGAGTTCGGGTCGTTTGTGAAATATCTTTGGGGATTTGTGAATGGAAAAGTCGTCGATGGGAAACGGAAGGCAATTCAGGATTTACCGTCACGGTCGGACGTGTCGGATACGCTCGCGAAAGATTTAAAACAGCGCGGATTTTCGTTTTTAGGAACAACGGTGTGCTACGCTCATCTTCAGGCGACGGGCTTAGTGAATGATCATGTGGAAGAGTGTTTCCGATATCGAGAAGTTATGAATCTTCAGCATTAAAACGAAAGCGCCCCGCGACGTGAAGCCGTAGAGTGCTTCGTGTCTGCGGGGCGTGCGTGTTGTGTGGCATTTGCCGTTCATCGCGGAATGTGGTCGAAGAGCGAACCACGGCTCAGTCCCTGTTCCGTCAGGAACACGATGCGATCGCCGCCGTTGCCACTTTCCTGGCCGACGAAAGCCTTGAACGTCTTACCGTTCAGGGTCTGCGAGAGGCCGTTGACGTCGCGCCCGACGGCGGCGGCGAGTTTCCTGAGCGTCGTTCGTCCGCCGAGCGCGCGAAGGGCGTTGATGACAGTGTTTCTGTCCTGTTTCGAAATTGCCATAGCTGTCCTGGCCTCCAGAATCAGTGTAGTAATGGCGATGCGTTCTGTCGAGGCAAGGGGATTTGATACGATTCGATTGCGACGAATCAACCCTTAGCGTTGAGCAACCCTAAGGGTTGAAGGAAATGAAATATTGAAATATGCGTTCACTTTCTTTAAATTATGAGCTCAACCTTTGGAATGATGCTTCTATTTTTTCGATTGGCGTGGACGAAGTTGGACGCGGATGCCTCGCTGGCCCCGTGGTTGCTGGTGCGGTGATGTTTGATTGGTCGAAGAGTGATGAGATCCATAAACTCGCGGATGCATTTGTGATTCGCGACAGTAAAACATTGTCTCGCGAGCGTCGCAGATCAACTGCTGAGGCAATTCGGAGTGTCGCGCTTGCCGTTGGTGTTGCCGAGATCGGCCCCATCGAAATCGACGAGATCAATATTCTTCAAGCGACGCTGAAAGCGATGAAGAATGCGATAGAGGGGGCTTCTCCCCCTCCTTGCGAAGGAGGGGGCTGGGGGGAGGTGAGGGTCCTCGTCGACGGCAATCAACGCATTCCGCTTCTTTCGATTCCGCAGGAGACGATCATCGACGGCGATGCGAAAGTTTTTTCAATTGCCGCGGCGTCGATCGTTGCAAAAGAGCATCGCGATGCGCTGATGGAAAAGTTCGATCGTGATTTTCCGGGGTACGATTTTTCGTCGCACAAAGGCTACGGAACAAAGGCACATCAGGCCGCGATTCGTTCCATCGGATTGTCGCCAATTCATCGGAAAACATTCTGGCACGGGTGATGTATACTTTGAGCAATCTATGGCAACGCGACGCGCAGCAAAAACAAAACTTCCACGGGTAACCATTCTCGAAATTGGCGTTGTGCTTTCCATCCTGGCGTTGATGACGGGGTTGATCGCGATTCTCTTGGCGAGTTAGTTCCGCGTTGCTGAATTTGGCGTTTTTCCGTACAGTGGCGGTCTATGGACGCCCTGCGCGACGTACTTGAAACGGCGAGCTCGCATGTTCCAAAATACACTGCTCCGCTTGGCCTTTCGTGTGAGGTCATTTTGCGCATTGCGTCGTCGAAAAACGAACCAGAATGGGTAACGGAGAAGCGGCTGAAGGCGCTCGACTTTCTCGCCGAAAAGCCGATGCCAAATTTCGGCCCAGCGCTCGATGGTCTCGATTTAGAATCGATTTCATATTTCGTACAGCCGGATTCGAAGGAACATCGCACATGGGACGACGTGCCAGAAGAGATTCGATCAACATTCGAAAAGCTCGGCATTCCGGAGTCTGAGCGGAATGGTTTGGCTGGTGTTGGTGCACAATACGATTCAGAGATTGTCTACCATAGTTTGCAAAAAGATCTCGCGGATCAGGGCGTCGTGTTCTTGAATATGGACGTGGCGGTTCGTGAACATCCGGATCTTGTTCGCGAGCATTTCATGATGAGCTGCGTGCCGGTTCACGATCATTATTTCGCGGCACTGCATGCGGCGGTGTGGAGCGGTGGGACATTCATTTACGTGCCGAAGGGTGTGAAGGTGACCATTCCGCTGCAGGCGTACTTTCGAATGAACGCGGAACGTGGGGGGCAGTTTGAGCATACGTTGATTATTGCGGATGAGGGGAGTGAAATTCATTATATCGAAGGCTGTTCGGCGCCGAAGTACGATTCTGCAGCATTGCACGCGGGATGTGTGGAGATCCATGTGAAAAAGGGCGCTGCGGTTCGCTACACGTCCATTGAGAACTGGAGCAAGAATACGTTTAACCTCAATACCAAGCGCGCATTGGTCGATGAGGACGGAACGATCGTGTGGGTGAACGGAAACATGGGGAGTGGTGTGACGATGTTGTACCCGATGTCGGTCCTTCGCGGCGCGCGAGCGAAGAGCGACTTTCTTGGCGTTGCATTTGCGGGGCCAGGGCAGAATCAAGACACCGGGCACAAGGTTGCACTCGTTGCACCGAACACTACAGCGAATGTCCGATCGAAAAGTATTGCGGTTGGCGGGGGAGTGTCCACGTATCGCGGATTGGTAAAGGCGACGAAGGGCGCAGTTGGCGCATCTGCGACGATTACGTGCGACACGATGATACTCGACGGGGAATCGCGAGCGATGACGATTCCGATTGTCGACGATTCTGCGCCGGATTTTTCGGTGACGCACGAAGCAACGGTGGGAAAGCTTGGTGACGATCAGCTCGCATATCTCGCGACGCGCGGATTGAATCCAGAAGCATCACGCCGCGCGATTGTGAACGGATTTTTCGATCCGATCGTGCAACAGTTGCCGCTGGAATACGCCGTGGAGTTCTTGGAACTCGTCGGATTAGAAATGGAGGGAAGTTTATGACGAAGCTAAGCTTAGCCGTCAGGAATCTCAAAAAATAAGTGGAATATCGATTTTCAAAATTTGCTAAGCTAAGCTTCGCCGAAAAAGTATGACTCTCAAACACGAAAAACCACTCTCAGAATCGCCGATTGTATCGTCTTCGATCGGGGACTTCGTTTTGGATATCGATGTGTTGTCTGGCATGAGTGTTTCGCATCGAATCGATGTTGGATTGCATTCTTCGATCTCGATTGCTGCGCGAGTTCATGCTGGCGCATCGCTTTCAATAGTTATTGTCGGCGATGTTGAATCAGACTGCATCATCGATCGTGCGATTTCGGTGATCGGCGATTCCGCATCGATTGAACTTTCATCATCGATTCGCACAAGAGGGAATGTGCGATGTGATATTTCCGATGACATTGATGTTGTCGCGAATGATTCGCGATGCATTATCGACAATCGAGTGGTGGCGCACGATGCATCTCGCGCCGTGATTCGTGAGCGAGTTGTCGTTCACCAAGCGGTGAACAGTGGAAGTATCGCAACAACAATTCGCGGAATGCTCATTGGAGAATCGGCGAGTGTCCGAGCAATTCCAGAACTCGATATTGCGACGAACATGGTAAGTGCGAAACATGCGGTGAGTATTGCTCGACCAAGTGCCCAGGCATTGGCATACTGCGCCTCACGAGGAATTGATCGTGATGCGGCGATGACCATGATTGCGGACGGGCTCTTGTGCCCGGCGGGGTCGGCTGAGACAACGTCCGACGTTGACCGTCAATAATTCGATTATGAAGGCTTTTTTAAAAAACAATCAGTCAAAGTCCGACTTTGACTTTCACACTCAATTTCCAGGTCTTCGCCGAGACGTGGCGTATTTGGATAACGCCGCAACGACGCAAATGCATCAGTCCGCGATTGATGCGATGCATGCGTATATCGCCGGTGGACGATCGAATGTTGGACGTGGCTTGTACCCGATGGCCGAGGAAACGATGAGGCGGTATGACGCCGGGCGATCAACGGTTGCGAATTTTGCCGGAGTGGATGCCGGACGATGCATTTTTACCAAAAGCGTCACCGAGGGATTGAATGCGATCGCATTCGGATTGCGGGAGCGACTTCAGCCTGGTGACGAGATTCTCGTTTCCGCATTCGAGCACCACGCGAATCTTTTGTCGTGGCGACGCATCGCCAAAGAACGTGGTGCGATGGTGAAAACGATGCCAATGACGCCATCTTTTACGCTTGATCTTGATCGCGCAAAAGCGATGATGAGTGATCGAACGAAGATTGTTGCTGTAACGATGATGTCGAACGTTCTCGGGACGGTTTTACCGATCCCCGATCTCGCCGACGCCGCGCATTGTGTCGGCGCTCTCATTGTCGTCGATGCCGCGCAAGCCGCCGCGCACCTTCCAATCGATGTCGTTGATCTTGGTGCTGACGCACTCGTATTTGGATCGCACAAATGCTACGGCCCGGCGGGAATTGCGGCGACGATTCTCTCACTCGACCTCATTGATTCCATGGAGCCGATGATTGTTGGTGGCGGAATGGTGGATCGCGTTACTGCCGATGGCGCAACCTGGCGGCAAGGAATTGAGAAATTCGAGGGCGGCTCTCCGAATGTTGAAGGCGCGATTGGTTTTGCTGCGGCGCTCGATTCAATTGCATTCCCGAATCAGGGGCTCCGGTCCCGTCTTGTCACAGATCTGAAATCGATCTCCGGCGTGACGGTTTTCGACCCGCCGGGTGCGGTTGGAATTGTTTCCTTCACCGTCGACGGCATGCATCCCCACGACGTTGCCGACATGCTCGGTCAGCGCGGTGTCTGCGTGCGGGCTGGAAATCACTGTGCTGCGCCACTTGTCGAGAAACTCTCTTCAACAGGAACGTTGCGCGCGAGCTTGGCGATGTACAACGATGAACGAGATATTGAGGCACTTGTGAGCAATCTGAAAGAAATCGTAAAGAAGGCGAAGGCCTAAATATGCTTCTTGAATACGAAAATCTTCTTGCGCTTGCGAATCGCCAGCATCGCCGAGGCCCAATGGTGGACGCTTCGGTTTCCGCGACCGCGGTGAACGCATCGTGCGGCGATGAGTGCACGGTGTGGCTGAAGATCGTCGATGGCGCAATCGTCGACGTCTCATACGAAGCGAAGGGGTGCGTTATCAGCAGGGCATCGGCTGCGGCGATCGCCGATGCGGCAATTGGTCCTATTGGTCGAATAGGTCCTATGAGCGGAAAAGACACGCGAGTCCTTCTTGGCGTCGCGGTGAGTCCACTTCGCGAACGGTGTTTGACGACACCCTTGAAAGCGCTGCAAGATGCTATTTCCAAACTATGAGTCTTGTTGTTGATCATCTTTCCATTGCCCGCGCCGGAAAAGAAATCCTTTCGGATATTTCTTTTGTTTGTGAACCTGGTGAACTTATCGTGATCCGCGGAAAAAATGGGGCAGGGAAGAGTTCGTTGCTTTCTACGTTGATGGCGTTGCCTGGTGTTGAGGTTGTCTCGGGAAACTTTTCAATCGACGGCGAATCGTTAACCTCAAAGAAGACGTACGAGATTGCACGATCTGGAATGTTCCTTGCGCACCAAGAGCCACCAGCGATTGATGGCGTCTCTCTTGGTGTTGTTGCTCGTGCGGCACTCGAGACGATGTGCGGTGTAACGGAAGTCCCCGAGGCGCAGCGCCGCATTCGCGAAGCCCTCGCGCAACTCAGCTTGCCCGAAGACTTCGCACACAAAACGTTGCACGCCTCGATGTCGGGCGGCGAAAAGAAGCGTGCGGAACTCTTTCAGCTCGTGCTCTTAAAACCAAGATTCGCATTGCTCGACGAAATCGACTCTGGCCTCGACGCCGCCGCCTGCGCCATCACCGCATCCGCAATCGCAAAGCTCCGATCATCCGGAACCGGCTTCGTCGTCGTCACACATTCGGATGCGTTTGCGGAGGCGTTACAGACGACGAAAACGATAAAAATTGGGTAAAGGAGCTGCGGTAAAACATTGCGAACATTAGCCAAGAAAATGCTGTTCTTGCTTGACAAAACGGCATTTTTCTGCTATGATAAAAGGGTAAGTTTCAATTGATCCCTCCTTCAACCCTGCACATTCTGGAGCTTTCATGGATGCCACCACCGTTCTTTCCCTCGTCTCTGCTCTTCTCGCCGACACCAGCATCTTCGGAGCCGCCAAGCGCGCCAAGCTCGAGGCACTCCTCGCGGAGAAGCCGCCGATCGGTGGCATGATCGTCCAGTTGTTGGCGCTCACGCCGAAGTTCGACTGGGTCAATCCGGAGATCACGGACGAGCACTTTCCGACGGTCGAGCCGAACCTGGACGGTGCGCAGCTCGAACACTACGGCAAGAGCATGTCTTCCACAGCTGTTCTCGCTGACTTCAAGAGCCGTGGCCGTCGCGCCGCCACCGCCGCCGAAACGCTTCTCTACGGGATCATGAATCCGGAGGAGCAGCGGAAGTACTGGATCGTTGGTCTCGGCCAGGTCTGGCTCTACCCCGGCATCGGCGATTACGTCGTCGTCTTGGACGAGCACGATCGCGAGCGTTACGCGAGCCTCTACGCCTTTGCGCGCGACTGGTATGCGAGCTACCGCTTCCTCTCGTTCCCGCAATAGTTCGGCACTTGGAACCTTGGGCACTTGGGCCTGGCGCTCGAACCCTTGGTTACTGGTCGGATGGTTACGGTTTTACGCGGTTCGCACGTCGCGCTCTGTCCTACGAAGGACGGGGCGCGATTCTGTTTGATATACTTTTTTTTGGAAAGTAGATTGGTAAGGCTTGCGGCTACGAATGGCTTCGGGCGATCGAAATCTGGAATACGCGGAATGTGCCAGAAGATGGATTCGTTTTGCGAATCGTCGTGCGCCATTGCTTGTTTCTCCAACATGAACTCATTGGTACAAAACCTGGTGAGCGTATTGGCTCCACAATATATTCAATCCTGAGTCGCACCATGTGCTCGCGTCGAGGGATGGTGGTATGGATGGTTTTTGTACACATTGGTGGGAGGTCTGGCTCAACCCCGACAACGGCGATTACGTCGTCGTCTTGAACGAGAACGATCGCAAGCGGAACGCGAACCTCAACACCTTTGCGAACGACTGGAATGCGAGCAACCGCTTCCTCTCGTTCCCGCAACGGGTTCATGAATACTCCCACCAAAACTGGTGGGAGTATTACTGTAACGAGGCCATCCACTTTCCGAGCATTTTCCCAACGTCATTAAGGGGACTTCCCAGTGTGCTATAGGGTTTTGTTTCAATAAGTTTGAGTTCCCAAATAATATTGAGAAAGAATTTGAGCGCATCAAACTTCACGCTTGCACGCTGAAGAATTTGCAGTTTTTCCGTTCGTTTACTATATGCAGCGAGAAGAATGAGTTCGAGCACATCACAAAAGAGTGTGTCGATTTTTGCGCCAAGAGTATATCGGTTTAGGCGCGGAAAGTTTTTGAGCTGGTATTGCCAAGCCTTGTAAATTTCACTCAACGTATGCAAAACAGGAACATTGCCGAACGCGTTTTCGGGGGGGGGCGAGCATAATCGAAAGATTTTTAGGATTTCATTTGAAGAAATAGTATCAATGGAAAATCTGCTTGATGCGTGGAGTGAATTTTTGGTGGGGAAACGGAAGAAACCTGATGTACAAACGTTCAAACAGAATCTTTTAGAGCATGTTCGCATGCTGCACGACGATCTTGTTGGGCATCGCTATCAGCACGGCGCATATTACCATTTTCGTATCACCGATCCAAAACCAAGAGATATTCATAAGGCAACGGTTCGCGACAGGCTTCTCCACCATGCAATTCATCGCAAACTGTATCCGTTATTTGATCAAGTCTTTATTGCGGATTCGTTTTCGTGTCGCGTTGAGAAAGGAACGCACAAGGCGATGGATCGATTTCGAGCTTTTGTACGACAGGTGAGCAAGAACGACACGCGAACATGTTGGGCACTCAAATTGGATATCCGAAAGTTTTTCGCGAGTATCGATCACGATCTCTTGTTATCGATACTGTATCAACGAATCCCAGATTTAGAACTCATGTCGTTGTTTGAACGTATCATTGACTCATTTCATGGGAATGAGCATGGAAAGGGAATTCCATTAGGAAATCTCACGTCACAACTTTTTGCGAATGTGTACTTGAATGCCCTGGATCAATTTGTGAAACACGATCTTCGATGTAAATATTACATTCGGTACGCCGATGATTTTGTGGTGTTGTCGGAAGATCGGGATTGGCTCGTGAAACAACTGCCGAAGATTGATACGTTTTTGTGGGACATGCTTCGACTACTATTGCATCCAAAGAAGATTGAGCTTCGCACTTTTGCATCTGGTGTTGATTTTTTGGGGTGGAACCATTGGCCAAGCCACAGAACATTGAGAACGGTGACGAAAGAGCGTATGTTTCGTCGCTTGCTTCAAAAGCCAACGGAACCCGTTTTTGGTTCGTATTCAGGTTTGCTCCAACACGGGAATGCACAAAAGATCGAAAACGAGCTTAAAAATACACGCTGGTTTTTTTCAAGAGAGATGAATCTCGTATGAACTTAGCACTCTTCACAAGGGACTGCTAATCGGGTACTCTTAAGGGACTATGTCTGACATCCAATCCAACTACCTTATCCCTTCCGTGATTGAGAAAACGGCGAATGGGGAGCGCGCGTACGATATTTATTCGCGATTGCTTAAGGACCGCATCGTATTCCTCGGGACCGAGATCGATGACAGTGTCGCGAATGCGGTGATTGCGCAGCTTCTTTTCCTTGAAAGCCAGGATAAGGAAAAGGATATTACCCTGTACATCAACTCCCCGGGAGGATCGGTAACCGCTGGATTGGCGATTTACGACACCATGCAATACATCCAGCCGAAGGTGTCCACCATTTGTATTGGGATGGCGGCGAGCATGGGTGCCGTGCTGTTGGCCGCTGGAGCGCCGGGGAAGCGTTTTGCGCTTCCAAATGCTGAAGTGATGATCCACCAGGTGCTCGGCGGCGTAAAAGGCCAGGCAACGGATATTAAGATCCATGCGGACCGTATTTTGGCCGTTCGCGACAGCTTGAACGAGATCCTGTCAAAACACACAGGAAAACCGATGAAAACCGTGGCGGTAGACACGGAGCGCGATAACTTCATGACCGCGAAAGAGGCCCAAAAATATGGGCTTATTGACAAAGTGATCGCCTAAAAGGTACAACGTGACCTCCTCCCACACTTTCTCCTGCGGTCACGACAAGCATGGGGATACAAGATTTTTGAGCACTTTGGCTTAGGCTGAACTGTTTCAATACTTTTATCTTCTTGACCGCAGAACAAAGCGTGGGAGGGTTTTATTTGGGCAATTTTGGCCTTGCGCCATCGGAAACTTCCTCAACGTACCATGAAGTACGTCTCGGAAGCTTTCCTCGTCGCGCGCCCAAACTTGCCGCAAATAAAACCCTCCCACAGTCAGTCGACCTGAGCTCAAATCACAATCCCTCCGAATTCCTGGTGGTTTCGGAGGGATTTTATGATTACTCCGAAATGACGTCGTCCGTTGGAGCGGTGGTGCTGGTGGCTTTGCCGACGAGACAGGTTTCGGGGAGGGCGCGATAGGTTGAAAGGAATGGGGTGACTTTTGTGGTGCCGTCCGGATAGACGACGGTGTAGTCAAAGGTTGCGACAGCGCCAGGGAAGCCGTGCTGGCATTGCTCAACGCCAGGAGCGAGCGTGTCGGTTTCTTTGACGACTTTCGACCCCATCGACGTTCGTGAAAGTACGGTTGGTGGATTGTAGCTTCCAGTTCGACCATCTTTGGTGCCCCAGAAGGTGAAGGTTACGGCGTTCAGCTCGTCGTCGAATGCCGTCACAAGGAGTGTGTACGTTGGCATGTCGTTTTTGAACTTGAAGTCTGGGGCAGGGTCGTACAGCGTTGCATCGGTGCCCGGATTGCCGTTGTTCACGTCGTTGTAATAGGAAATCGCGAGGGAGTGATTTCGTCGCTCCACCACCTCGAGACCTGCGTGCATCACGGCACGGAATGCGGTGGTGCCAAGCTGACACAACCCGCCGCCAACTTCTGGCTTAATCTCATCGCCTTTAATAACGAGTTCCGAAAAGTATCCGTCGTCCAGGGTAAACGGACGCAGATGCTCAAGGAGAGAGACGGTCTCGCCGGGGGCAATAAGAATGCCGTTGAGTTTTTCGGCGCCGTGCTTAATGTTTGCCTTTCGATTCGCGGTTGGATGGGAGAATGTTGTGGTTGCTTCTCCAACGATTTCGCTAATACCAAGGCCGTTCGCGTCCTCAGTGCTGATGCTTGGCATTTCCGTTCGTGTTGCCACCGTGATTGGCGCGTCGGCAGACGTTGCGGTGCCGAGCGCGGCTTCAAACGCAGCAAAGAACGCGTCGTCGTCCACGACGGTTCCGTTTCTGCTGCCTTGAAATTCGTTGACTTTGCCGCCGTCCAGTGTGAAGCGGGCATTTTGTGCGCCGATATCGATAGTAGCGTGAAGTTCGTTCAGGAAATCGACCATTTTTTCCGGCTCAAGGCCAATAACGGGCCCGCGTTCACGGTCTTGTGTGGGAAGAATCCAATCCGCAATGGTGCGCGTGCTAATGGTCCATGTCTGTGGTTCGCCGTTCGCATCTGTTCCGGTGATGGTGTATGGCGCCGCATCGATCGCGGCAGCGGCAAGTGGAATAAGCGATGTTGCGTCTGCGGTGGTCATGTACGGCGTGACTGGCATGGTGCTGACGGTTACGGGTTTGAGGACGAGATCTTTTGCGTCGGCAGCAACGGCAGTCATCGTTGAATCGAGGTTGAGTGTTTGGCCATTGGTTCCTTCGGTAATCGTAATCACAGGATCTTTGCCGCGGGGGAGCGATACTGCAAAGTCGGTGGCGGTTGCCTGAGTTTGCGCATTTGGGAACGCAGAAAGCATCGCTTCTTTGAGCCGATCGTCGTTGACAACGACGCTTGCCGCAAACGACTTTTGGCCGAAGAGCTGGAAGTACAGCGTGAGAATGCTGTCGATCACGGGGTTGCTGTTGTGGCCGACGGTGAGTGCTTCTTGGGCTGCGGCACTTGGATCCCAGTCCACAAGATTGTATGCGACATCGCTGCCGTTTGAACTAAAGAGGTCGATGATATGCGTTTCGTCATCGACGACGACCGGAAGACCGGCGCTGATCATGGCGTCGTATGCCTTTTGCAGCGTGGATGTTGCGGCAAGCGCGTCCATACCGGAAAGATTGATACCGGCAACAAAAACGTTTTGCGCCACACGTCCTTTGTATGCGGCGTGGGCGTTCATTGCGAACATCGTCGTCGTGAAAAGCCCCGCAAGGAGAATTGTCAGGGTAATCAGGAGGGCGGCGTGGACCTTTTTCATACGGTCAGTTCGTTGCGGACTGGGAGATGAACGTCTCCGCGAGCTTTATTGAGGGTAATGGTGAGAATGCCGTTTTTGAGACTTGCGTCCGCGTCGTCGGGGGTAATGCGGCAGGGAAGGATAATCGACCGTGAGAACGCGCCCCAGAAACATTCCTCGTAGTGCACCGTGGCATTGAGCGGGAGTTTCGCGATGACGCGTTCGCCGCGAATTGTGACCATATCCTCATTGATGGTTATGTGAAGATCATTTTCTGACACGCCAGCAATGGCCGAACGAATAATGACGCGATCGGGTGTTTCAATCACGTCCACCGCTAATTGACCCTCGGTTCGCGCGAAATCAAATTCATCACGTACGCCAGTGGTATCGCGTTTCTTCGAAAACATATTGCCTTCATTGTACGTCATTTGAATCTTCATGTCTCTTCATCTTTATGTGGATTGTTTGAAACGTCATTTTGTGGTGAAATAGGTCTATGAAATTTCTTCCCCGATGGATCGCGTCGGTGCTGACGATAGGCGTTTTTCTCTCGCTGTCGTTTTGTGGCGCAATGATGTCGGCATCGACAACGACGGGAATGGCACATGAGATGTCTTCTGTATCGTCGATTCAGTGTGTTGGGGGATCATGTTCGTCCTCGGAGATGCCCTGTGCGGTGCAGTGCCTTCAGCGTCTTGACCGTTCTCAGCAGCGAGTTATTGCAGAAATTGTCGCTTCGGTCGCATTGATTGCTTTTGGCATCAGTTTCTTTGTTCACGATTATTCCAATGAAAGAGTGAGCGTTTTCCCCGCTCCGCCGTGGCGGGCTCATCGGCTTTTTGCATTCAGGGAATAATGGGTTCGTTTTACTCTTGTCATCCCCGCGTAGGCGGGGATCCAGAGCCTGTTTCGCATTATTCTCAAATTATTTCTCTTGAGTCGTGGATCCCCGCCTGCGCGGGGATGACCAAAATACGTATCGTATGCCGAATACTTTCCACTTTTCTGTTGCGGGGACGCACTGTGCGAGTTGTGAGATTGTGATCGAACGGGAATTGAAGAAACTGTCCGGGGTTGTGAAGGTTGAGGCATCGGCTGGTGCGAATACGGTTGCGGTAACGATGCAGGACGGGAAATCGATTTCTGCCGAAGAATGCACAAAAGTGCTCAAGCAGCATGGATACACGTTTTCGAGTTCATCAAGCGTGCCGCGGGTGTTTTCGTGGGATCGAGCGATTCTTGCTGTCGTCGTGATCGGAATCATCTACTTCCTTCTCACATCGACCGGAATTCTCAATTACGCGCCAGAGGAGGCGACCGGAAAAGGATTGATCGCGGTGTTGTTCGTTGGAGTTGTCGCGTCGTTTTCTTCCTGCACTGCCGTCGTGAGCGGATTTCTCGTCGCGCTTTCATCGAAAGCGGCGCAATCGAATGCATCGGCGACATTCGCTGCAAAGATGCGACCGCACTTCGCGTTCAATGTTGGTCGCCTCATCGGATTTGCAGGCTTCGGCGCATTGGTTGGCGCTATTGGAAGCCAGCTCGCGTTGTCGTCCACGATGAACGGCGTGTTGATCGTCGCCATTGCGCTGTTGATGATCGGGTTCGGTGTCGATCTCCTCAATGTTCTTCCTGCCGGGCTTGCCATTCGTCCGCCAAAGTTCTTGTCTCATCGCATTCACTCGATCGTTGAGAGCAAAAGTCCGTTTGCGCCGGCGATTCTTGGAGCGGCAACATTCTTCCTGCCGTGCGGATTTACACAATCGATGCAGCTGTATGCACTATCGACCGGATCACCGATTCAGGCTGCATTAATCATGACGACATTTGCCGTTGGTACGCTTCCGGCATTGGTTGGGTTTGGTGCTGCAACGTCGGCGTTCCGAGGGAAGGCTCTTGAACGACTCACCTTCGGTGTCGGTGCGTTCGTTGTGGCGCTCGGCATTGCGAATGTTGGGAATGGTGCTACGCTTCTTGGCTGGCAAGGATTTTCGTTTGGAGATGCCTCTATAACCGTGGCTGCGCCAGTGCTCGTGGACGGCAAACAGCTCGTGACCATGGAGGCGTCGGCATTTGGATACAATCCTGATGTGATCACGGTGCGAAAGGGATATCCTGTGGATTGGGAAGTGTACGGCGGAAAGAACCTTGGTTGCGCAAGCACGTTGGTGATGAACGCGTTTAATGTGAAGTCGGCAATCCGTCCGGGAGATAATACGATCGCCTTCACGCCGACAAAGGCGGGGACGTTCCCGTTTAGCTGTTCGATGGGGATGGTGCGCGGAACCATGATCGTAACGGAATAATATGAAAACCACATTTCCGGTTTCTGGCATGCATTGCGCGTCGTGTGCAGTGAATATTGCCAGTTCTTTGAAGGATGTTCCGGGAGTAACCGATGCTGGAGTGAATTTCGCAACAGGGAAGGCGACGGTGGAATACGACGACGCAAAGGCGACCATGGCGCATCTGCGAAAGGCCGTAGTCGATGCTGGGTATTCGGTACCGATGCAAAACCATCCCGGCATGGACCACGCATCGATGGAGCACGGGGAACATGAGCACGATGGTGATTTGGCTGTTGCTCGTCGTCGAGCGCTTTGGGCGTCGGCGCTTGCTGCGCCGGTGCTTGTGATGAGCGTAATAGGTCCTATTGGACCTATAGGACCGATGTTTCAAGCAGTCCTTGCGACGATTGTTGTTCTCGTTTTTGGCGCGTCATTCCACAGAACAACGCTCAAGCTTTTGAAGCGGGGTCGGGCGAACATGGACACGCTGGTGTCGCTTGGAACGATTGCCGCGCTCGGTTTAAGCTGGTTTGAGTTTTTCCGTGATGGTGATTTGTACTTTGAGGCGGCGGCGGTGATTACGGCGTTTATTCTGCTTGGTCGATGGGCAGAGGCAAAGAGCCGTGGTCGGGCAAGTGAGGCGATGACGAAATTGCTATCGCTCGCGCCAAAGATCGCACATCGTGTGGTTGGCGATACCATTGAGGAGGTTGCGATCGATGCACTCAAGATTGGTGACGTCGTCATCGTGAAGCCAGGAGAAAAGATTCCATTGGACGGAAAAATTATTCAGGGAACGACGACCATCGACGAATCGATGGTGACGGGGGAGAGCGTTCCGGCGCATCGAGTGGAAGGCGACGAGGTCATCGGCGGAACGGTGAACATCGATGGCGCATTGCGAGTTTCGATCACAAAAACAATGGATCAATCGCTCCTCGCGCAGATTGTGAAAATGGTGGAGGACGCACAGACGAAGAAGGCGCCGATCGAGAAACTCGCCGATAAGATTTCGGGCGTTTTCGTCCCGATCGTGATTGCGTTATCGATCCTCGTGCTGATCGGCATGATCGTTTTCGGCACATCGATCGATGCCGCGGTGATTCGTGCGGTCTCTATTCTCGTCATTGCGTGCCCATGCGCCCTTGGTCTTGCGACGCCGATTGCGATTCTGGTTGGAACTGGTGCTGGGGCTGAACGCGGCGTGCTCGTCAAAGATGGAACAGCTCTTGAGCATGCGTCTCGAGTGACTCGTGTGTTCTTTGATAAGACGGGAACGCTGACGGAAGGGAAACCGGTTGTTACTGATGTTTTGTCGTTTGGATCAATAACCAAGGAAGACGTGCTCGCAAGAGCTGCCGATGTTGAATCGCTTTCGGAACATCCACTCGCCGCGGCAATTGTTCTTGCGGTCGGAGATAGGACGAATAGGACCAATCCGACCAATACACTTGTGACTCCAGGTGAGGGAATTTCTGGCTCAGTTGGCAGCGCCGATGTTGCCGTCGGTACAGAATCGTTCTTGCGAAGTCGAGGAATGAATCTTCCCGATCTTTCATCGGCATTCGCGCTTCGATCAGAGGGGAAGACGGTGGTGTTTGTTGGTGTGAACAAGGAATGCATCGGTGCGATTGCGCTGCGAGATGAGCCGCGAACTGGAGCAAAGGAGGCGATCGCGAACCTGAAGAAGATGGGGATCGCGGCCACGATGGTGACGGGGGATCATGCGGATGCGGCGAAAGCGATCGCAAAGCGAGTCGGGATTGATGATGTGGTTGCCGAGGTAAAACCGGGGGAGAAGCGGAATGTGGTGATGGGGGCGCAGGAAAGGGGGGAGGTGGTGGCGTTTGTGGGGGACGGGATTAACGACGCTCCGGCGCTTTCGCAGGCGGATTTGGGCATTGCGATGGGTTCGGGGACGGATATTGCCATTGAGGCCGGTCATGTCGTGGTGCTTTCCGGCGGGCCTTCTGCTTTGGGGGCGGTTGTGGATGCTTTGCGGTTAACTCGGGTAACGTACGCCGTTATTCGCCAAAACCTGTTTTGGGCCTTTGCATACAATATTATTGGAATTCCCTTGGCAATGCTGGGCTTTTTAAGCCCGATGTTGGCCGGCGGAGCCATGGCATTCTCCTCGGTTTCCGTGGTTTTGAATGCCCTTCGGCTCCGAAAGTATGGGAAGAAAGTTGCATGAGAAAGCGGTTTATGCTATAGTATCGTCGCTAAGCATCCGTGACGTCATTACTTCTCCGTGAGGAGCAGGGAAACGGCACTGGAGAAGTAACTAAGCCATTATGGCAGACAACGCACGCGTTTTCGTCGGCGGCATCCCGTATGCAGCTACCGAAGATGAACTCAAGGCACTTTTCAGCGCAGCAGGTACAGTGGTTTCCGTTTTCCTCCCAATCGAGAAGGAAACTGGCCGCAAGCGTGGATTCGGCTTCGTCGAATTCAACACACCTGAAGAGCAGGAAAATGCAGTGAAGATGTTCGACCAGACCGATTTCGGTGGTCGCACGATCTCCGTTTCCCAGGCTCGCCCACGCGATTAATTCGCAAAGCGACTTGGTGCGGAATCCAAAAAATCTCCTTCGGGAGATTTTTTGTTTTGGTATACTCCCCACATGCCAAAAGCGGAAACATCGTTCGACCATCAGCATATTGCGAAGTGGTTTTTTCTCATGCTGTTTGCGGGGGTGAGTATTTTGTTTTGGAAGGTGCTTGAGCCGTTCATCATCGTGTTATTGACGGCGGGAATCGTTGCGATCCTTGTCGCACCACTCGAGCGACACGTGCGGCACTGGACGGGGCATCCAAAAATTTCGGCGTTTATCATGATTTTGCTGGTGCTTTCGGCGGTGGTGATTCCGCTTGCGACGCTTATTCTTGTTGCCGCGGATCAAGCTGTTGAAATTGTGCAGGACACGTTGGCAAATCCGGTGTGGGTGCAGTCGTTCGACTTCCGATCACTTCCGTTCGTGAGTACGTTGCCGAGCATCCTCGTGTCGCAGATTGCGCTCATCGATCTTGGCGAGATTCTTCGGAACATTGCGCTGTGGATCGTCCACAACATCGGAGCGATCTTCGCGAGCTCGGCCGATATCGTGTTTAAAACATTCATTTTCTTTGTCTCGTTATACTTTTTCCTTCTCGATCGCGAGAAGATCAAGGCTGAACTTATTGCGCTCAGTCCGTTGCGCGTCGCGATCGATAAAAATATCACCGATCGTTTGGTTGCAACCGTTCGCGGCGTCGTTTTCGGCTCGTTGATCGTTGCTATTGTTCAGGGAATCGTCGCCGGCATCGGCCTCACACTCTTCGGCGTTCCGGGTGCGCTCATTTGGGCCGGGCTTGTCGTTATCGCCGCGCAAGTGCCGATGCTTGGCACGTCGATGATTATGATTCCTGCGGTGTTGTACCTCTTTTTGTCTGGACACGCCCCCCAAGCTTTCGGTTTGCTGGTGTGGTCGCTGTGTGTTGTTGGGCTTATCGATAACCTTATTCAACCGTTCATTGTTGGAAGCCGAACGCGGATGCACGCGTTATTAATCTTGCTGTCGATGCTTGGTGGATTGAATGTGTTTGGTCCCATCGGTTTCATTCTCGGCCCCGCAGTGCTCGCGGCATTTTTAGTACTCCTTGAATTGTACAAATCGGGTATTCTTGAACGCGCAAAAGTGTGACAACGGAAATGGTCATTTTCGGTGTTGGGATGATCGCGGTCATTGTGTTGATCTGGTTTTGCATTTGGCATTTCGTCACAAAATACGGCAAGGAATTTCATCCAGTTTCTGCCGCAGACTTGAGCAAGAAAGCGCTTCGCAAACAGCAATTGAACACCGAAGTTTTTCTGACAGAGGACGAGAAGCGAGCGATGAAGAGAGGGAACTGGAAGGCGGGGATTATCGTTGGCGTTATCCTTTCCCTTGTTGCTGGGATTACCGCTTGGGATTATTGGCGTTTTGCGGTGAGGGGCGAACCTGTTCAGGCAACAATTACCAACGTGAGCAAATACCGATCCAGCGGAAGACACCACCGGACAACATATACCTACACGCTCAACGCTGACGTAGACGGCGAATTGGTGACCGATTTGTACAGCGCGGGGAGTTCTGGGGGGTACACGGTTGGAGAAGTTGTTGATGCCTATGCAGACACATCCGGAGCGCATACGGATCTGGCAATCGCAAACGTAGTGAAAACCTCGCCGTTTACCACGGGAGGTTTGGTCTTTATTGTTGGTGTTCTTGTTGGCTCTGCAGTGTATGCACAGGGGAAGCGAATACGATCTGGACGCGCGAAGATTGCGAATTTGCCTGTCCGATTCCGAATGGCGCGTATCGCGAACTTGCCAACAGACCCCGGATCTCCGACAGTTTCCTCGGTTCCGTCCGCCGCAACGAAGACCAATTCAGACGGATTGCCGATGTATACCATCGGTGGCAACCGTGAGACACCGAAGGATGATTTTCCAAAATCTTGACTATCACGCTTATGAGCAAGTTGCGCAACGATCATTTTATGACTGGCCGCGAGATTGCGGACACGTTTAACGACTATGAAGTTTTGGAGCGCGAGGCGCGAATGCAGCAGATTCCTGAAGATCTTCGTTTGGGTCGGTCGGTGATTGGTGATATCGACGACAGGGATCAAGCTGCGCTCGATGCATGGGTGGAAGATTTGCTCAAGGAAAGCCGAGAGCACACGGATCGTATCCGTGAAATTCGGAAAGCCCGTTCCGAGACTATTGGGATGAAAATTCGATAACATTATCTATGTCGGCTGAAACCTATCGCATTGAAGCATTGCCGTACTACCCTCCAAACAAGGATGAGGCGGCGGCATTGGATATTGCGGAGCGATATCAGCGTTTTCCGCCGATTGCTGCAGCAACGGAGGCGATGCAGGGCGTATTGCGTGAACGAACGCATTCACCGGCATTTGTCCAAGAAATTTTCTTGGCTCTTGAGGTATTGAAGCGCTCGGTGGAAACACTCGCGCTCTCGCAGAAAAACCAGGAGGACTATCGACTAGTGGACAAACGATGGATGCGTGGCCCGGAATTTATGCGGGAGGCTCTGGAAAAAGGTCGGCTTGCGATGGAGCTTGATGTACGAAGAGACAAGGACGGAGAGTTTTGGGTGTCGCATGCCACTGGCGCGAAGGCAAGCATGACCCCACCGCACATTCACGAGCTCACGACCGAAGAAATGAGAGAGCGAGGGGAACGATTCACCGTCGCGGAGGCGTTTGAGATTTTTTCCGAATATCACGATGGTCGGCACAAGCTCATCCTTGAGTTGAAAACGCTCGGGCCCCATGCGCTTCAGTTTCCTGAGGTCGTTGCAAAACTTGGAACACTCATTGATACATATGATTTGCGTGATGCTGTTGCAATTTCGTCGCTTTCTCCTGGGATTTTATTGTCAGTGCATCGTGAGATGCCAGATGTCCCGCTGATTTTAAACGGCGGCATTGTTCCGGGGGTGAGCTATGAGCGTCCACAGACAGCGCAGGGGCTTATTGAACGTGGAATGGGTGCAATTCGGAGATTTTTTCTTCCTGATGATGAAAAGTGGCGAGCATTTGGCATTACACTGCCTTGGATTGGGACGCCAAGTGAGATTGTGGTGTCTGCTGGGCCGGAGAGCCCAATTCGTCCAGACGGGGAAGGAACACAAACCGGGTATGCGTTAACACGTTTGCCGGAGGATCTTGTTACCGTTTTGCAGCAGCAGATTGCGGCAGGAAAAGATTTTGGTGGAATGGTATCGCTTTCTGCGGTGACGATTCTTGCAAGCGTCCTGGAAACCGTCGGAGCACATGAAAAAGCCGCAGAAATGCGTCGGTATTATGCAGAGGTTGTTGCTACACTTGGATTGGGGGTTATGGCGACAACATGGGGACAAGAGCTTGCCACGTTTCCAGTGCTCGGCGAGACAGTGTTCAAACATCTTGCTCCAGAACAGCAAATTGCAGCGTTTAAGCGAGAGCTCGGGCCCGAAGTGATGGTGTATACGAAAGCGCCGGAGGATTTCGCTCACCATCTTCCGGATTTCGTTCAAACGTACGAATAAGTTTAGTGTTTTGCGACGGTGTATTCCTCCACAACGACTTCGTTTCCATTTCCAGAAAATTGTGGAAAGCGGCTGGGCGCACACAACGCTGTGTACTGCGGATCCGTTTGCGTCAACTTCATGAATCGTCATGATTCCTGTGGGTATTAGCCCGGACGCCGTCGACGGTAGAGCTCGAGGACTTTTGTGAGAATTGATGCCACGATTTCGTTCGTGACAATACGCTCTGTGGAAAGGGTGAACGTATCGGTATCATCTTTTGTGTCTAGTGGATTTGTGTGTTGAATGATTTCGATATTGATTGAGGAAGCAGTGTCGTGCTCTTCGGACCATGTGGCAATAATGGTGTCGTTCACGAACCACGGTTCGTCGAAGTCGAGGGTGGGATCTCCATCGGCTATTGTGTGTTGTTCGTCGGTACTCAGATCCGGAAAGAATGATTTGAGCGGCAATATTCCTCGAATGTATATTGTGATTTCTCGTGTATCTTTCCCGCTCTTTGACGTGACCGCTCCGATGTTCCAATGCACATCCCAGTTCACGAGCGTTGTGCGGTGCAAGAGCAATACATGTTCGTTTCGGTTCGCGCGTCGTTCACCGGCGGTGAGGGGTATGTCTTGAGGATTTGGGTCGAAGAAGGCAAAAAATGTCCGGAGCTGTTGTTCAAGCGCCGCGTCGTGATGGTGTTCTTTTGAAGATTTTTCGAACGTTGGAGGCATAGGCTCGTTCTATTGTAGCGCATTGGGTTTTTGAATAAAAAGCCCAACTGTTCTCGCGTGATCCTTTATTTTGACGAAAACCGATTTTTTGATATAGTATCGGCGCTCAATAAGACAGTTCTCTAGGGCTCCATCGTCTAATGGTTAGGACACGGGCTTTTCAAGCCTGTAACCGGGGTTCGACTCCCCGTGGAGTCACCATCACCGAATCGGTGTCCAAACAGAGCTCCCTGAAAGGGGAGTTTTGTGTTATCTCTGCGA
>CALRCK010000006.1 GCA_943354605.1 Candidatus Uhrbacteria bacterium
GATTATGCAATCTACAAAACTCATCCTCAAAACCCTCCATCGGCTATCCGATCTCTACCCCGAGACCGGCGCGCTTCATGCTGGCACGCCGTATCACATGGTGGTGATGGTGGCGTTGAGCGCGCGAACAAGGGATGAGCAGATTTTGAAACTTGCCCCGGGATTTTTTAGGGCCTTTCCAACCGTGCAGTCGCTCGCAGCGGCATCGATTCAGGATATTACGGATCGGATCAACACGATTGGGATGTTTCGTCAGAAGGCGCGGAACCTTTCAAAGATGGCAAAGCTCGTTGTTTCGGAATTCCATGGGGAAATCCCGCGAACCATGGACGATCTTGTGCGTTTGCCTGGTGTTGGTCGGAAAACCGCGAGCGTGATTCTTGTTGCAGCCTTCGACACTCCGGCGATTGCCGTGGACACGCACGTGCATCGCGTGGTGAACCGGCTTGGGTGGGTGAAGACGAAAACGGTTGAGGCGACGGAGCAGGCGCTTCTTCGAATTATCCCGAAATCAATGCAGCCGATCGTTAATCGCGTCTTTGTTCCGTTCGGCCGCACGATTTGCATCGCGAAGCCCCGATGCTGGGCGTGTCCGTTGGTGAATGAATGTACGTTTGCGCAAAAGAATCTTATCCCTCCGCCGAATAAGGAAAAGGTTCTGAATACGATACAATCCATGCGTGACGGAATTCGTCTCCTTAAAGATGCTTTACATGCTGCACTTCGATGAACATCTCACGACACAAATTCGTGAAGCAGGACGGCCCTTGCTCCCCATGTGGCGTTTCTTGGCGAGCTACGGGATTGTTGGACTTTTTGCTTTTGGCTTGGCGATGATTGCGTCTGGCACGGTGAGCTGGTTTACGTTATTGGTTCCTGTGGCGTTAACGCACGGCATTACATTGGTTCTGCAGCTCGTCATTCGCCGCCCTCGTCCTCCTATCGCGATGTCGGAAATCCGCATGTGGTATCGAACGCCTTCTTTCCCGTCTGCGCATTCCGCCGGATCCATGGCATTCGCTGTCGCGATTTCTGCGGTTCTCCTTTCGTTGCCGACGTATGGTGTCGCGCTTAGTGTTGCGTGTATTGGTTTTGCGCTATTGATTGGCCTTTCTCGTGTTATGGTTGGTGTGCATTACCTTGGGGATGTTTTGGTTGGATTCCTTTTTGGTATTCTCGTGACTGGAGTTTTTCTTGCAGTTCTTTAGAAAAATGCTGTCTGTGTGGATAAGCGTGGCATACAATCATCATAATTGCGATATGCTTCTCGTGAATCAGGGTTCATTTTTATTCACGAAGCTCCACTTATGACTGACGTTCGTACTTCATCGGTAACGATAACGCGACTGACGAAACTCGCGGCTTCGTGTCTTCTGGCAGTCGCAGGGTTCCTGGGAACTTCTCACTACGCTCATGCGCTTACGTTAACGAGTGCATCTGTTACACCGGGAAGCACAGTGGTTTCCGCTTCAAGCACGGTGACCGCAGCGTTCACGACGGCTTCGGCTCTTCCAACGAACGCAAAGATCGTTATCACATTTCCAACGGGGTTTAACATCAGCGCGATTACTCCACCGATCAACTGTACAGGTTTCACACAGGGCTTTTCATTCGGCGTTTCGAGTCAAGTTTTGACGTTGACTCTTGACGGTACCGGAAGCACGACTGGTGCCCCTGCGGCAATTTCCTGTACGTTCCCAACAATCGTCAACCCAAACATTTCTGGAACGACGGGTACGTATACTCTCGCTACAACGCAGAACAACGGTACAGCCATCGATAGCGCGACAGTTGCTGGAACCACCATTACCGCCGCAGATCCAAACGCATCTGTTGTAAAAGCGACTCCAACATCTGGAAGCACTGGAAACCTTACATTAACGACAGATATCGTTCGTGCTTTGGTTGTTACTGACAAGATTAACATCACGTTCCCTGCGTCATACGCTGTTGCGCAAACCGTTGCATCCATTGCTGCGGGAAGCATATCTTGTAGCTCTGGTAGCGCAACGCTTTCAATTACCGCGTCCGGACAGGTTCTGACATTGACGGTAGCAACATCGGGTACGCTTGCCGCTTCAAGTGGCTGTACCATCGTCATCCCTGGTGCCGACGCCATCCCTCAATACGTTGACACGACGAATATTTCTACCTACACCATTCAGAATACCTCGAGCGTAGATATCTCTTCAGATTCAACTGTTGCGTTAACGGATAGCACCGTTGGTGCTCTGTCGTCGACGAATGTCATCCCTGGAAGCTCAACGGTTGGTGTGACGAACACGGTTACGGTAAACTTCACAAATACTACTTCGATTCCTTCTACGGGAAAGATCAAGGTTACATTTGGATCAGGATACGTCGTGACCTCAGTTGCATCAACGAGTGCGACGTGCTCCACGATGGATGGGTCGTTTGCCGCGGCTTTCTCTGGACAAGTGGTAACAATCACGCGTAGCACGGGAAGCCCCGCGGTTGCTGGTGCGCAAACCTGTACCATCGCGCTGATTCGTAACCCTGTCACGGCGGGAACAACGGGTACGTACACAATTCTCACAACAACCTCTGCAGACGCATCTATCGATACGGATACTGCGGTGGCCGCTGATACGATGTTCAGCGCGAGCGGTTCTTCGAACGCACAGGCAACCTCTACTCCTCTTACGTACGACATCGCGTTCTCTGCTCCAGCAGCAGCCGCTGCCTACAGCGCAGATGATTCGATTGTTATCACATGGTCCACGGCAGGTGGAACGGGAACGGTTGCTGCGGTGAACTTGGATTATTCAACCGATGGTGGATCCACGTTCACTTCGATCGTTACTGCAACAGCAAATGATGGTTCATACACGTGGACCGCACCAGACATCAGCGCCCAGAGTGTGACTATTCGTGGTCAGGCTACGGATCTTCTCACGGTGCTCGATACTGCAACATCAAATGCATTCAGCATTGGAACAGAAGCTACAACAACCGAAGATACTTCAACCACGACCACAACAACAACCACGACCGACACATCGTCAACGTCCACCACGCTTCTCCCAACCGGAACCTTCATGAAGGGAACGTCCTGGACCACGGTGTATTACGTGGAAGGCACAACACGCCGACCATTCTTGGATAGTCAAACATTCTTCACCTACGCCGACAACTTCGATTCGATCATCGAAACATCGGATGACTACTTGGCCAACTACACCATTGGAGCACCAATGGTAGCAAAGGCGGGCTCAGTGCTTGTGAAGATCCAGTCTGTAGACAAGGTATACGCTTTGACTGACGACAGCACACTTCGTTGGATTACTTCCGAGTCTCTTGCCTCAAGCCTTTATGGCAGCAACTGGGCTGATTACGTGATCGATGTCCCGGTTACGGCTTGGGGACACTTCACCATCGGCGACGACATCACATCGGTGAACGATATCACTGTTGACCGTTCAATGATGGAAACACGAACGGCTCTGAACTCAAAGTAAGTACATACACAACGTCCCGTCTTTATGGCGGGACGTTTTGTATTCCATCTGTGCTATCCTTTCATGGAGCGATTCTTTAGCATTTTGTTATGAATTCTGCGCGATCTTGGGCGCTTGTCGTTGGATCTCTCGTCATAGTCGGATTTCTCTTTGTTCCAAAAAACGTGGTTCACGCTGCTGCGCTCTCGCCAACCTCGGCGGTGTATCAGGATCTGAATACCGATGGGCGAGTGGACAACGTAAAGATTGTCTTCGCCGATGTCTCTTCGTGTGCATACGACGCTGACGACTGGACGGTTGGTGTTGCGGGAAGTGTAGGAATCACCGCGGTTACCGGCATCAGTAATGGTGGAACATGTACGACCGATCACTATCTCAACCTTGCGGTGACCGCAACTGCAGGAATCACTGGCGGGGAAACGAATCCTCGAATCGATTATTCGGATGCCGGAACGGCTGGGAGCGTTGTTGCCGACTGCAATCAGGGCGGTGCGAGCTTCACCGCAACCGACGGTGCATCGCCAGTGGTGATGTCGTCCGACCCTCCAGACGGCACCTCGGAAATTGAGCGGACAACGCCAATTACTTTGGTATTTTCCGAGGTTGTCTCTTCGCTCTCCACCACGCTTACTGGTGGAGTGGTGCTAACCAACGCGGGATTGTCGTCTCCAACGGTTGTTCTTTCTGGATCCAAAGTGTACGGAACAAACCATCTCACAGTTACCGCAGCACCAGACGCATCTGGAAATGCTTTTGCGCGCTTTGTCGCGTCGGGGAACGCAACAACGTCATTCGCGGTTGTGCTCGTTGTTTCGGCAACAGCGAGTGTCCCGTCGAGTGGCGGTACCTATGCGGTCTTGCTTTCCAGGCCAGTGGCTGGTGAAACGCATGGTGCTGGCGACGAAATACTCATCGATTGGTCTACAGAAGAAAGCACAAGGGTTGTTGGTGTGGTGAACATTGCATACTCCACCGACGGCGGCGCGACGTACACCGCCATTGCGAATGGTGCTGCGAACACTGACCGATACGCCTGGACCGCACCGAACATTAACGCGTCGGTGATGGTTCGTGTTCAGGCGTCAGACCTTGTGAATGTTCTTGCAACGGCAACGAGCGGCGTGTTTACCATTGGCACTCCACCAGTTTCGGAAGATGAAGCGTCTTCGGCAGACACCGCAGATGTTGCCCCTGAGGACTCGGCTGTTCAGCAACCGGAAGAACAATTCATCAAGGGCGTTTCGTGGAGCACTATCTATTCGATTGATTCAGTGGGGAAGCGACGGCCGTTTCTAGACGAGCAGACTTTTTTTACGTACGAGGATACTTTCGAGAATGTTGTCGAAGTCGCGGATGCGGATTTAGCCGCGTATCCGATTGGGGAGCCAATGCTGCCGAAGGCGGGAGTTGTGTTGGCGAAGGTCGTCTCGCTGAACAACGTCTATGCGCTGGAGGCCGATAATACGCTCCGGTGGATTATGTCCGAATCTCTCGCCGCCAATATGTACGGCAGCCATTGGGCCGATTACGTGATTGATGTTCCAGTGACGGCTTGGGGACATTTCACCGTTGGCGACGATGTAACAACGTCGGCGGATATTGTCGTTGATCCATCGATCCTGGAAACCCGCGAGGAGCTCAATTCCCGGTAAATCAATGGGCGTAGAGGCCTTAAACGGCTCGCGCTTTTGTGTTACCCTGGAATCTCAAGAAAAGCCTATGCGAATTGTTATTCTTGCTGGCGGAATTGGAACGCGGCTGTGGCCGATGAGTAGAGCAACAAAACCAAAACAGTTTTTTGACGTGCTTTCGGATCAGCCCTTGCTTCGCGACACATACCATCGGATTGCAAAAGCGTATCCGGTTGAGAAGATCTATCTTTCCGTTTCTCCTGCATTCGCAGATCACGTTCGTCAAGTGCTCCCAGAAATTCCAGAGGAGAATATTATTGTCGAACCCGAACGTCGCGACACTGGCCCGGCTATGGGATTCGCGGCCGCTGTTCTGTCCCTTCGTGACGCCGATGAACCGATGATGTTCATTCCGGCGGACCATTACATTCGCGACGTTGAACGATTCTTGACGGTGCTTCGAACGGCCGACGAGCTGGTTCGCGAAAAAGGCGTTCTCGTCGACATCGCGATTCCGCCAACGTTTCCGTCAACAGCGCTGGGATACACTAAAATTGGATCGTCGATCGGCGAAAAGAATGGTGTTGCCGTGTTTGCTTTTGCGGGGCACACAGAGAAGCCGCCATATGAGATCGCGAAACAGTACCTCGAAGATGGCTCATACTTGTGGCACGCGAATTATTACACTTGGACGCCTGCGAAGTTCTTAGAGGCATTTCAGAAATACGCACCAGAAATGAGTGAAGGGCTTCTTGCTCTTTGTGAAGCGTATGCAGATGGCGATCTTGATCGTGTCGCAGAAATTTACGCAATGCTTCCAGGAAAGTCGTTCGACTACGCTATTGCAGAAAAGATCGACCACGATCAGGTGCAAATTCTCCGTGGAGATTTTGGCTGGAGCGACATTGGTACGTGGGACGTTCTGCACGATCGACTCTCCGACCAAGGCGGGAACGTGGTGAAGGGGAATGCCATCGTGAAGAACACGAACGGATCGTTAGTGTACGCGTCTGGTGATCGCCTCGTTGCAGCATTCGGCCTGCAAGATGTCGTTATCGTCGACACTCCCGACGCACTCCTCGTCTGCAACAAACGCTCCGCGGAACAGCTGAAAGATTTGCTCGCCGAGATTCGGGAGAAGACAGGGGAAACGTATCTTTAAATTTACGTGCCCCCTCCAAGCTCCCCCATAAATAAAAAAGAGCCGCTCACTGAGTGGCTCCCCTCCATTTATGGAGGGGTCGGGGGAGGCGTGCGGTGAGGGCCAGGTCTTACCCTTTGTTTCTCCACTATGCCTACCTATTCCTGGGAACGACGATCAATGAATCCATTCAAAGGAAAAGTGCAGCTGCTCGCGGTCCTCATCGGCGGCGCAGTCGTCGTGGTGGGATTCTTTGCGGCGATGTTTGCCGGCCGTGCGTGGTTTGCACATCCGACGGGGGATAATCGCCTGGAAGCAACGGTCACTATCGATCCCGGGGAAACGGTTGGCCAGCTTGCAAGAGTTCTTGAAACCGATGCGCTCATCGATTCTTCGTTCGCGTTTCGCGTGTATGTGCGACTATTCGATTCCTCGACGCTCTACCCTGGAGAGTACACGTTGATTGGCGGATCGAGTTACCGCGACATCATGGCAACGCTTCATCAAGTCGAATCCAACGTTGTTCGCATCACCATCCCTGAAGGATTCTCTCTTGCGGATATTGGCGTTCGCATTCAGAAGTTCTTGCCGAACATTACCACCGAAGCGTGGAATGCCGCGGTCGGCGTCAACGGAACGGCGTCCGCAAATGCGTTTGTTGTGTCGGCACAGAAACCGGCAGGAGTCGATCTTGAAGGCTATCTTTTCCCCGACACGTACGAATTCTCAAAGGACGCCACGGCGGACGACGTTGCGAACATCATGATCGATGCCATGAAGGGCCATATCGAGGATCTGGGCGCGCCAAGCGGCGATGCGGAGGGGATGAGCATTCACGAGGTGCTCACGTTGGCGTCTATCGTGGAGAAAGAAGTTCGCAAGCCAGAAACCATGAATAACGTCGCGGATATTTTCTTGAAGCGCATCGCGATCGGCATGGCGTTGCAATCGGACGCAACGATCAACTACATCATTAAAGGCGATAACCCAAGCCCAACATACGAGGATCTGGAAGTTGATTCACCGTACAACACATACAAGAACCCGGGCCTTCCACCGGGCCCAATCTCGTCCCCAGGCTTAAACGCCCTCACCGCCGTGTTCCATCCAGTGCACAACGACTATTACTACTTCCTCACCACGGATGATGGCGACATCTACTACGCCAAAACCTACGACCAGCACTTAGCGAATAAGGCGAAGTATCTCTAATCACGTCATCCCTCTCGCGTCATTTCGGTCATTCCCGTAACCTCACTTCAGTCATCCCCGCGTAGGCGGGGATCCAGACCGTTCGGAATATATGGATCCCCGCCTACGCGGGGATGACCAGAGGGGACTCGAATATATTTCTATGCTCACCGCCATCTTCACTATCATCGGTCTCGCGGCCTTCGAGGTCGTCTCCAGTATTGATAATGCCGTCATTAACGCCGAAGTGTTGCAAACCATGAGCCCCAAGGGCCGAAAATGGTTCTTGCTCTGGGGCATGCTCTTCGCCGTGTTCATCGTCCGTGGATTGCTCCCATGGCTGATTGTGTGGGGCGTAGTGCCAAGCCTTGGCCCGGTCGGAGCTCTGCTCTCGACGATGAGCGGCGATCCTCTCGTGCATCTCGCCGTGGAATCCGCAGCGCCAGTCCTCTTTGCCGGCGGCGGAACATTCTTGCTGTTCCTGTTCTTCCACTGGCTGTTCCTTGAAGAAAAACACTTTGGCCTTCCGCACGAAAAATTCTTTTCGCGCCAAGGCCTGTGGTTCTACGCCGTAGTCTCCATTCTCCTCGCCGCGATTGTCTGGTTCTCCATCGACATCGCCCCAATGATGGCCTTCGGCGCCGTTGTGGGATCGACCGCGTTCTTTATTACGCATGGATTCAAAGACAACGCAGAGAAGGCGGAACAAGAACTCCTCTCCGGCAACAAAGATCGCAGCGACATCAGTAAAATTCTCTATCTGGAAGCCATCGACACCACATTCTCCATCGACGGCGTCCTCGGCGCCTTCGCCTTCACCCTCTCCGTTCCCCTCATCCTCATCGGCAACGGCATCGGCGCCCTCGTCGTGCGCCAACTGACGGTGAGCAACGTGGAAACGATTAAGAAGTACATCTACCTGAAGAATGGCGCGATGTACTCGTTGCTGATCCTCGGCATGATGATGCTGTTCGAAGCCTTCGGCGTTCACGTGCCACAGTGGGGCGCTCCACTGGCGACGGTACTCATCCTGATTGCGGCGGTGATGAAGTCGAGGATGCATTTGAAGGCCATTTAGAGGCCCACAAAATCAATACTATGATTGTTCATAAAGTCTCAGTTCAGAATTTTCGGTCTATAGAGAATGAGATTCTGTTCTGCTCTGAGCTCACCGCATTGGTTGGCAGAAATGGATCGGGAAAGTCTTCATTTTTGCGGGCCCTTGAGTTATTTTATAGTCTTTCGCCAAAAGTCGATTCTGAAGATTTTTACAACCGAGATATTACACGAGAGATAGTTATTTCGGTTACATATAAAAGCTTAAACGGAGAGGCTCTCTCTTTGTTTGAAAAATACGTTGAGAATAATGAATTGACGGTCGAAAGAGTTTTTTCTTTGAAAGACGGGAAGTTTAGCTCTTCCTACCATGGCTCTTCTTTGCAGAACGACAAATGTTCAGAAGTACGGGAGGCCCTTTTATTAACAGATAGTGGGAAAACTGCAAAGGAAAAATACGCGCAACTTAAGGCTGGCCCTGAATTCAGCTCTCTCGTTCACGCGACAACTAAGGCTGCAATTTCAGAATCTCTAAAAAATTGGGAAAGAGCGAATCCAGCCAAATGTAGTAGGTCGAGAGACGACGGACAATTTTTTGGCTTCAAATCTGTGGCGAGCGGATATTTGGGTAGGTTTACAAAATTTCTGTTTATTCCCGCGATCAGAGATGCATCACAAGACGCGGCCGATGGGGCGTCATCTCCCATCGCAGAACTGATGAACTTAGTGGTCCGGAGCGTCCTTGCGGGAAAAACTGAATTGGCGGATTTGAAAAGAACAACGCAAACACAGTTTGGTGAATTGATGGATCCATCGAAGTTGAGTGAGCTGAGTGTTTTAGCCGGAGGAATGACGCATACTCTCCAAAGTTTTGTTCCTGACGCTAGTATCGAGATGAGCTGGCAAAAGCTTCCGGATATAGATTTTCCGCTTCCCAAGGCGGATACAAAATTGAACCAAGATGGCTACGCTTCTTCTGTTGGAAGAGCGGGGCATGGTCTACAAAGGGCATTTATCTTAACAGCCTTGCAACATCTTGCTCTAGCGCAGCAGAAAGATGGAGCTGCCGAGGGAGTCTCCTCGGCTGTTCTTCCAGTTCTTATTTTAGCGATCGAAGAACCTGAGCTGTACCAACATCCGAATAGCCAGCATCATTTGGCGAGAATTATCCTTGAAATTGCCAAGGGAAAGACTCCGGGTGTCGCGGAAAAGACTCAAGTTATCTACGGTACTCACTCCCCGTACTTTGTCGGTATTGATCGGATAGATCAGATCAGATTACTGAGAAAACAAAAATCTGTAGTCGACTCTAACCCAAGGGTTACAAAGGTTATTCAGACTGATTTGGATAGGGTGGCGAGAAAAGTGTGGGAAGTTAATGGGTCGAACGGCCTAGCGTTTACGCCTCTTACTTTGTTGCCAAGATTGGCTTCTATAATGACCCCTTCTTTAAATGAAGGTTTCTTCGCCGATGTTGTTGTGTTGGTCGAAGGGGAGGGTGATGTTGCTGCGATTTGTGGCGCGTCCGGCGTGCTCGGATACGATTTAGCTAGTATGGGCGTGTCTGTTATAGCGTGTAATGGTAAAAATAGTATTGATCGTCCGGCTGTAATCTTTTCTGAATTAGGTATCTCCACTTTTATTGTTTGGGATTCGGATAAAGGACAGTCCGATTCGAAGAAGATAGCTCAGTCAGCTAAAGATAACCAAACAATGGGGAGACTAGTCGGCGCTGTGCTAGAAGATTTTCCGGCGACTCAGGTTGCTGATAGGTACGCTTGTTTTGAAGTAAAATTAGAAGAAACATTACGAGAAGAAATTGGTGGTAACTTTGAAAAGTACTTGAAAGAGATTCAGGATAAGTTGGGAATTCCAAAGCGAGATTGGGCTATGAAGATGCCCACGGTCTACTCTGAAGTATTGCGGATTGCGAAGGCCAACGGTGAAGGATCTGTGACGCTTGAGACTATTGTGAAGAATATTGTTGCTCTTAAATAACAACGCGCCTCCCATTCGGTTTTTTCCGCCTGGGGTTTGAATGATTTAAAAGTTTCATAATTTTGAGCCCAGAGACAAGTGCCAATCTTGTGTGGGGCGTTCATTTAGAAAAAAATGTGGATAAACGAATTGTGGAATTGTCGTCATAGGTTGATAATTAAATCAACCTATGACTCTAGCACAAGCCATACGAAGCAGGCGCGAACGTGTGAATGTAAGTATTAAAAAACTTGCTGCAGAGTTGGATATTGACTACACGCATCTAAGTAAAATAGAGAATGATCACATTCGTCCTTCGCGTGAATTACTTGCCCGTTTAGCAGCTTCGCTTGAGGCTGATTTGGATGAGTGGCTTATTCTTGCAGGCTTCCTTCCCGCCGATGTTGCCAGGATTGCATCCTCTAATCCTTCTGCTTTTGTGAAATATTTGCGTAAATCAAAACTGCCTTCGACTGAGTCGCGTTCAGATAAAAAGAGGAAGCCGAAATTACCAGTTATCAGTCTTTTTACTGGTGCTGGTGGTATGGATCTTGGCTTGGAGGAGGCGGGTTTCGAGACGGTAATCTCCATCGAGTTCAACCCTGTTTTCAGAGAGACAATTCGCCTGAATAGGCCGTCTTGGGATCCTGTCGACGAGTTTAATGGTGATGTAACAAAGATATCGTCGGATTACATCTTAAAAAGATCTGGACTGCGAAAGGGTGAGGCGGCGTTAGTTGTGGGCGGCGCCCCTTGTCAGCCTTTTAGTAATTTAGGAATGAAGAAGGGCACGAAGGATGCCAGAGGAAATCTGTTTCGAGATTTTATTAGGATAGTTCGAGACACGCACCCGTGTGGTTTTATTTTTGAAAATGTCGAGGGCTTGACTCAGCAAAAACATCAGGCGGTCACCGAAACTTTGAATGACGCTTTTAAGGACATTGGATACTCAGTGCAGTCTAAGATACTCGTTGCTGCAGATTATGGTGTTCCTCAAAAGCGAAGGCGCTTGTTTGTAATAGGCTGTAGGTCTGGTGTGACCCCCGAGTTTATGGAGTCGACTCATTCTCCAAATGGTGACTCTGGAAAAAAGAAGTGGATTTCGGTCAGACAGGCATTCGCGGCCATTCCCAAGAGCCGTTTCAAAGGGTCGGATTGTTATTCGATGAATCATTCGGACGAAATGGTAAAGAGAATTTCTTATGTTTCGCCGGGCGGTAATTATAAGGATTTGCCAGTAGAACTCTTGCCCAATTGCTGGAAGTCCGGAAAATACCAAGGTCAAGATACTTTTGGAAGACTGAGATGGGATCATCCGTCAGTCACCATTCGAACTTGCGCATATAATCCAACAAAAGGCAGATATATTCACCCTCGAGAGAACCGAGGGTTGAATACAATTGAAATGGCGGCGCTTCAAAGTTTCCCTCACGATTATCAATTCGTTGGCGCCATGAAGTCCATAGGGGAACAGATAGGCAATGCCGTCCCGCCGCTACTCGCACGAGCCGTCGGGCTTTCGATGAGAAAAGCTATCGCTGTACTTCGCAGAAAGGAAGCAAGAATCAAGAAGAAGTAGTTTTTTTGAAAAAGTCCTCTACGTCTCCCATGTTTTGAATCCAAAAGATTTCGTCAACAGCTTTTACGGATTTCGCGAAAACATTCGTGATCGATGAGATTGCTGCAGTCTTCATGACTTCGTAATCGGGCTTAGTTGGCTTTTTATTAGTTAGCGCAAAATATCCGATTGAAGTATTGGTGTCCCAGTATCTAGTTTGCAAATGGGCTGTTATTGCTTTGATGACGTTTCCTTCGTGCACGAATTGGTATCTCCGATCGGGTCGTACCGAAGTCTTTGCGGAGACAGCAAAGGCAATTGCGCCGAAGGGGCACTCGCCGATAAATAGCTTATGTAAGTTTTCCAGAAATTCTGCGGTTTCCGTATCGAACTTCGTGATCGGTGGATGATTTATTATTTCTTCAGAGATTATTCGATTAATCTTGGAGAGATCAACGCAAAGAAAATCCGGATTGGACATCTTTAATTCGATTCCTTGGGCCAAGAGATGTTTTTCAAGTTCGCCGATGCGGGAACGAACATCTTCGGAGAAGAAGTCGATGTAGTTAACCGAGAGAACGTTGGGTATCGTAAAAACACAGAAGCGCTTTGACTCTCGTGCTAGATTGAAAAACTTCGCCGCAAGAAGCATCTCGAACCATTCGCCTCTTGCGTTATTGAAGGCATTCTGGTCAACCTTTACTTTTGCTTTTGTTGCCTCTTCTTTTATTTTTGCTTCAATCTTCTCCAGCGCCAGTTTTATATCTATTTCTTCCGGTACGTTTGGGAAAACTGCAGAGATCGCCCTTATGCGCTTGATCTGTATTCGGCCGTCGTCATCTACGTCTATCGTTTGGAATTCTTGCATATGTTGTTTGATGAGAGCTTAACCCATTTAGACTAGAAGGTCGATGGTTAACTCGAGTAAGTTTATAGATCCCACCCACACCCCCTCCCAAAATGCCCCCACATCGCAGTCTCCGCATAGGTCACTTCATCGAGCCTTAGGAGCTCGCGAATCCCGCGGGGTGTCAGATCGTATCCGGTGATCGGGATTTCTTTTCCATCCACAATCGCAATCGCCATTACAGGCTCCGGTACGCCAATGGCGTAGGCGAGTTTGACGAAGGCTTCTTTGGCGCCAGCGGAAATAAAGTCGACGGCGATTTTGCGGGCCATGTAGGCGCCACTGCGATCTACTTTGGTGTAATCCTTTCCGGAGAAGGATCCGCCGCCGATGGGGATTTCGGGGCCGTAGTTGTCGACGATGAGTTTGCGGCCGGAGAGTCCGGTGTCGGCGTCGAATCCGCCCTGATTCCATTCGCCGGCGGGGTTGATGTAATAGTTTTTGGAAGTGATGATGGATTGTACGAGGGCGGTGAGGGCTTCGGTTGGTGCGTGCTGAAAGCTGGCGACGACTGCGGAAACTTTTCCGTCGATGAGGGTTACTTGGGTTTTGCCGTCGAAGGGATAAACCTTATAAATCTCTTGGCAGAGATTCCGGGCGAGCTCGTATTCCAGTGGCGTCATGGATTGTGTTTCCGCTGTTGCATAGCCTTTCATGATTCCTTGATCACCTGCGCCACCAATATCAACGCCGCGCGCAATTTCTGGGCTTTGCGCAACGATGTTGATTTGCACGGTGTAGTCGTCGCCAACGATCGATTTCACGATCTTTTCGAGATCTGGCTTTCCAAGACTCGTCACTTCGCCGTTGATGGTGATGAGTTTATGGCCGCCCATCACTTCGATTGCGGTGCGGCTGTTTTTATCTATCGCGAGATACGCATCCAAGAGGGAATCGGCGATGAAGTCGCAAATCTTGTCTGGGTGCTTTGGGCTGACGCACTCTGCGGTTTTGATGGACATAAAGAAAAATCTTTCCCCGATGAAAGAGAAAGACATTTGTAATTATCTTTCCCCTCACGGGGTTGGAATTGGCACCTTCTTAGAATAAGGGTTGCCGGTGGGTCGTAGAGCCAAAACTCTCGCCACGCTCGTGATATGGATTGTGTTCAAAGGATAGCAGAGAATACGCGAAGCACAACGTGTACTGTGAATGTAAAACAAAAGCCCACGAGAAATCGTGGGCTTTGTGACTACGTGGTTTGAAGTTTTTCGCTTCGTTTCACGAGTTCTTGTTGATTTTTGTTCGCCATCTTTGCCGCCTTTGTGAAGAGTTTCATTTTTTCTTTGTCCGAGGCGTGACGAAGGAAATAGGAGAGCCCGTCGGTCCCTGGGGTCTTTTTCTTTTGTATTCTCAGGAATTCTAGGATTTTCATATGAGTTTCATCAGTGTTTCTTCAGTATACTTATCGGGAAGGAGCTCGTCTAATCCGGGGCCGTTTGCCAAGAGATATTGAAGGGATTCCACTGCATTTGTCTTAAAATCCTTTTTCACGAGGATTATTTTCACGTCATCAGGGAATTCTTTGCGAATTCGCATAATCGTTTCTCGTGCGCCGAGAAATTGTCGAATAAATGCTTCTTTAGGAATATTTCTCCCCTCAACAATTTCTCTCGCCACAGTAAAGTTCCAGGCGACAACAGGATCCTGATAAATATAGAGGATCAGAATCTTTCGATGGTGACGGAGTGATCGTTCGATATTGTCGCGGGCCTTTTCGTAGTTCGCAAATGTCCCGTCGATAATTGCAGTCTGACGATTCTTTAATACGTTATCGTATAGCCGTTCAACGATAAGTGATACCGCTCTTTGGACCTCCGAGGAATTGCTTCCTGTATAGCCCTTAATCTTTGGGCGAAGTTCGTCGCTGTCGATTCGAATAGGAATGGTTTCATACGTTTCCGCGATCAACGCAAGAACACTTTTTGAAAATTCCGTTTTCCCCGCACCTGGAGACCCGGCCATGAAAACGGTTTCCGGCGATGCACTCGGTGGATAGATATTTTTATCGGTGAGTTCACGAGCGATCTTGGTTCTATTTGTCTTGGCGTACTGGATTGCTTCATCTTCTAGGTTCATACTGAGATATCATAACATCGTCTTTTTATGCCCCCACGAGTCCGCAACCTCTACGACCCAAAGTCAAAAGCACCGTACAAAGTCTCGCGTTCGAAGATCGAGCTCTTTGTCGATTGCCCGAGATGCTTTTACATTGATCGTCGACTAGGCGTTGGTCGGCCGTCTGGTCCGCCGTTCAATATCAACAAGACCGTCGATTTGTTGCTGAAGAAGGAATTCGATGTGCATCGGGCGGCGGGGACGGCGCATCCGCTTATGAGGGAATATGGATTAGATGCGATTCCGTTTGCGCATGAGGAGATGGATGCGTGGAGGGAGAATTTTGTGGGGTGCCAGGTGGTGGATGAGCCGAGTAATTTTTTGGTGACCGGCGCCGTCGATGATTTGTGGGTGAATCCGGCGGGGGAGATTATCGTGGTGGATTATAAGGCGACAAGTAAAAGTACGGAGGTGAATTTGGATGCGGAGTGGCAAAAGAGTTATAAGCGGCAGATGGAAATTTATCAGTGGATTTTGCGGAGGATGGGATTTGTCGTCTCAAATACCGGGTATTTTGTGTACTGCAACGGCCGGCAAGACGTGGCAGCGTTTGATGGCAAGATTGAGTTTGACGTGAAGATTCTTCCGTACACAGGCGACGATGCGTGGATTCCCGGTGTGCTGATGCAGATGCGAAAATGCTTGCGCGCGAGCAAGGCGCCGAAGGCTGCGGTGGATTGTGAGTACTGCGCGTATATTGCCGGCGTACAGTCTGTTCAATAATTTCGTTTCTGACGAACGCTGCACCCATCCCCTACACCCTCCGCCGAAAGCGCTTTTCGCGGGTGCTGAGGTTTGCGGTGCATGCGGATGGGCGATTAGTTGTGACCGCGCCAGTTTTCATCGGGAAACGAATGATCGAGAAGATGATTACGGAAAAGAGGGAATGGATTTTGGAGAAGTTAGAGGTTGCGCGTAGAGACGGCGCGCTGCGCCGTCTCGAATCGGCGCCGAAGAGGACGAAGAAACAGGTCGCCGAGGATAAGAATCGCGCACTGGAAATCATCCGATCGCGCATTGCGCATTTCAATCTTGTCTACCGATTATCGTGGAAGCGCATTGCGATTCGGAATCAACGGACGCGATGGGGGAGTTGTTCGAAGCGGGGGAATTTGAATTTCAATTATAAGATTGCGTTGTTGCCGCCGTACCTTGCCGATTACATCATCGTTCACGAGCTGTGCCACTTGGCGCAGATGAATCATTCAAAGAAGTTTTGGGACCTTGTGGCACAGACGATTCCGGATTGGAAGGAGCGGAGGAAAGAGATTCGGACATACGAAGTCGGGAATTGACACTAATAACGTCACGCGTTATTATTTGGGCATGCCGTAAGTTCTGCCGTGTATGATTCAAAGTTTCGGAGATGGAGAAACGGAGAAGCTCTTCCATGGAATTCAGGTGAAGCGATTTGAAGTGTTTGAACGGATCGCTCGCCGGAAGCTTGAAATGGTGAATGCTTCAGTATCGATATCAGATTTGAAAGTGCCGCCAGGAAATCGACTAGAACGGCTGAAGGGAAGCCGATCGAAATATTACAGCATACGGGTCAACGATCAGTGGAGGATTTGTTTCATCTGGAAGGACGGCGGAGCATACGAGGTCGAGATTGAGGATTATCACTAACACAATACATATGGCCATGACAAACATTCACCCTGGCGAGATTCTCGACGAAGAGTTCCTCAAGCCGCTCGCGATTACTGAGTATCGGCTTGCGAAGGATATTGGTGTTCCGGCGCGACGCATTAACGAAATCGTTCATGGTGATCGGTCAATCTCGGCTGACACTGCGCTTCGGTTTTCCGCGTATTTTGGAACATCGGCGGAGTTCTGGTTGAATCTTCAGTCGCGATACGATCTGCTTGTTGAGCAAAAGACTTCCGGAAAGCGCATCGAAAAGGAGGTTAAGCGTTACGATCTCGTTGCCGCATAGTACTGTGTCAACATGGTTCGTATACATGCTCCGTTGCGGTGATGGGAGTCTCTATACGGGGATCGCGATTGATGTTGCAAAGAGAGTTGCGCTGCACAACGCCGGAAAAGGAGCGAAGTACACCAGGGCGAGATTGCCGGTGGCACTGGTGTGGAGTGCGGAGATGAAGAGTGCGACTGATGCGCGAAAGGCGGAAGTCGATCTGAAGCGATTGTCGAAGAAAGAAAAGGAGGAGTTGATCGCTTCGTAAACGCGTCACGGCCCGGAGCTCCACGTGAGGAGTTCCGGGCCGTGCGTATTCGGGGCGGTGCGAAGTTCTGGACTACGCGGCCCGGCGCAACGCGATGTTGAAGAGCGCGGAGTAGTCCCGTTCGTGCATCACCCCAAGCCCAGCCCAGCGGAGGCTGACGGTGTGATGCTCGAATTGGCCCATCGCGCATCCGGCGCAGACCACGGTGCTCGCATTGTCCTTGGTGGTGGTAGCCAGGTGGCGCCACCGCTCGTGGCTCGCCGCCTGCGCCAGGGCGCTGGGGACAATCTCCACCGATGCGCCCGGAGCGATGCTGCATCCGCAGGTGATGCAGACAACACTGTGCTGCAGCTCGTCCTTCCGACGACACACGTCGCACCGGTGGATGCTGCGGCCGGTGAGGAAGCCGAGGAGGCCCAGGGGGCGTGCGCGGTGCGTGTTGCGGCCGGATTCCATCATGGCCATGCTGTCGTGGATCATTGGCCCGCTCGGGCCGGCCAGCAGCGTGTGCCGCGTGGCGATGTCGTGGCCGCAGCGGCCGCGGGCCGTGCGAGCGATGACGCTGTTTTTGATCTGCAGCGCCAGGCCAGGGGGTCGGGTGCAGATGAGGAGATGCAGGATCACGGAAGCTCCGGGTCGAGAGTGTTTGGACGGTGGTGTCCGGCGCAGATATTAGCGAAATTCCGCAATTTCGTCAACGATTCAATGGTGTGTTACGATCGTTGGGCACCGAAGGAGGTTGCATGGATCTTTTTCCTGAGTGGGTGACGGTGGCAGACGTGGAACGCCGGTTCCTGGCCGATTGGCGGTGGTGGGCAACGCGGATCGGCATGGCCGCCTTTGGCGGGATGTTCGTGTTCTGCGCGGGATTTTTCGTGAACGAAGGTGTGTCGTCTGCTCTCGTCTCCGCGGCCTTCTCAACGCTGTTCCTGATTACGCTGATCTTCCGGAGGGATTACCTCTTCTTCGGATGCACGTACAAGATTGGGGGTCGTTTCGACCTTGGGGAAGGGATGCAGTACTGGGTTGAACAGGAGGGCAAGCGGCCTGCGCACGAAGGATCGGTGGTTGTGCTTGTTCGTGTGGGGGGAATCTTCCGTCCGCGGCGATCCATCACGGTGAGTGATGGAAGCGACAAGGACGGCCCGTTCGGCCGGGGCATCGACTACGATGACGACGGCTTCGTGGTGTCGCGTCGGCGGTCTGGAACGGGACGCGCCAAGCACATCGAAGGATTGATGCGTATCCTGATCGAAGATACGCGGCCGCTACGCCGTGGTCCGTCGGCGATGACGTGACCGATGACAACACGAGGGCGCTGGGGAACGAAATCCCTGGCGCCTTGTGGTTTGTGGAAAGAATTGTTGCGCGCCTGACAACGTGAGGTATTCTCAAGAAGTCACAGGGAGACATCATGCCAAGCCCAAATGACGGAACGTGGCTTCACGTTATCCTCGTCAAGGTTCCCTTGGCGAGTGTAAAACTGCTTCAAGAGCAAGCGCGCAAGCCAGCGGAAGATCGTGTGGCTGTGAAAACCCGGACTATTTCGGCTCCGCGATTCAGCGGCCGCGACGTGAACGGCGCCTTCGGGGTACATCGGTTGTCGGTGCAACCACACGCGGATGCGGTAAATCTCAACTGGGTGCAGCCCATGCCATACGGCAGGGGCCATGCCCGAACAAGTTCGGCGTTCGTGGGGAGGTGCACCATCCTCGAGTTCGGCGAATATCTCGTGCTCGCACAAGCGTTCAGGAGTGAAGTCGAAGCGCGGGCGTGGGCGGAGGAACGCCACCAGCTGCTGCTTCCGAGGGCAGCATGAAACGCAACGCGTGTCCGGGAACCTCGAACGGAGGCTTCCGGACACGGCGCGTTTTGGGGAACAGCCTGAACTGAGCCTTTGAGGGGTTGTGGCGGGAAGGGGGAGGTGAGCATTGGATGGAATGAGAGCGGCGGCGATGGCATCGGCGAGAGTGTGGGTACTCGATTTCAAAACAGATGTTTTGCTAACGCAACTGAGTTGCATTTAGGAAACACTCCTTTTGTGTGGCGGATCCGAATGGGACCTATACGACCAATAGGACCGATGTTGAAGCGTTATGGGAAAGCTTCTTCACTTTTCATCGATTTCCGGCTCAGATCGCGTTTTGTTGCCCAGTTCTAAAACCCCAAAATTCGAAGGTATCATTTTCTGTCGCAGTACCCCATGCTCCCAGGTTTCGTCCCACCTCTTCCAAGGCTCAGGCCAGTTTCACGCCCGGCCCGATTTCCGCTACACTTCCATGCGCTATGAAAGATTTTTTTCTCTCCCAGCAGCAGCCGTCGCCAAATCTTCATATTGACTATCAATCGGAGCTAAACGACGAGCAATATCGGGTGGTTTCTGGTGGCGGTGGGCCGATGTTGGTGCTGGCCGGAGCAGGAAGCGGGAAGACGAGAACGATCACGTATCGCGTGGCATGGTTACTCGAGCATGGCACGCCGGTGGAGAACATGTTGTTGCTCACGTTTACGAATAAAGCGGCGAAAGAAATGATGACGCGTGTTGAGGGATTGCTCCGCGCGTATCCAACCGGACTGTGGAGCGGAACCTTTCACTCCATTGCGAACCGCATGTTGCGGATGTACGGCGCGTACACCGGATTTGGAAGCGATTTTTCGATTTTGGACGAGGAGGATGCGAACGACTTGATGAAGATGTGCATCAAGGAGCTGAAGATCGACACGAAGGGACGACGATTTCCGAGCGTTGGGGTGTTGCGCGGATTGTTGTCCTATGCGAACAACGCACGTCGATCGTTGCAGTCGGTGCTGAACGATCGCGCAGAACACTTTGTAGGGATTCTTCACGAGGTGACTGCAGTTGCGGAGCGATACGCGTCGGCAAAGCGCATGGCGAAGGCGATGGATTTTGACGACCTCCTTCTTGAACTTTTGAAATTACTGCAGGAGAACGAGTCCGTTCGCGCGCAGCTTGCACATCGATTTCAGTTTATTCTCGTGGACGAGTTCCAGGATACAAATATTATTCAGTCCGACATCGTCGATTTGTTGTCGTCGGGTCACCGAAATCTGTTGGTGGTTGGGGACGACGCGCAGAGCATTTATTCCTTTCGTGCCGCAGAAATTCGGAACATCCTTGATTTTCAGAAACGGTATTCGGACGCGCAGTCGTACCGACTCGTGATGAACTATCGCTCGACGCCAGAGATTCTCGCGGTGGCGAATGCCGTCATCGCAAACAACAGCGAGCAGTTCGCGAAGGAATTGGTATCGGCAAAGACTTCTGGCGAAAAGCCGAACATTGTTCCAGCGAATGATGCGCGGGAAGAGGCACAGTATGTCGTTGAACAGCTTTTGAAGCTGATCGACGAAGGAATCGAGCTCCAAGGAATCGCGGTGTTGTTTCGTGCAGCATTCCATTCGCAAGCGCTCGAATTTGAATTGATGAAGCGGGGGATTGCATACGAATACCGCGGCGGCATGAAGTTTTTTGAGCGTGCGCATATTAAGGACGCTGTTGCGCACCTTCGATTGCTTCGCAACGGTCACGACCTTGTGGCCTGGGCTCGTGCGCTCCAAATTCAGCCAGGGCTTGGGATTACCACCAGCCAGAAGATTGCGGAAACCATGAGCCAGTACGATTCCGCCCGCGATGCCCTTGAAGCGCCAATGAAACTTTCTCCTCGCGCACAGTTAGGCTTTGCGGGAACGCGATCGATTCTTCGGATGATGCTTGCGGCACCACTGCCATCGGAAGCCGTGCGCGCGTTTGCGAATCATGAATCGTATCGGTTGTATCTTGAAGCAGAATATCCGAACGCTCGTGAGCGTGTTGAAGACTTGGATCAGCTTGCCGTGTTCGCAGAACAGTATCGCGATCTTGGTGCATTCTTGGACGCGATGACATTGGCTGGTGATTTTAGCGGAAGAATTGATGACGCCGATTCTGGTCAGCGTGAAGAAGGCGATCGAAACACATTAATCTTATCGACCATTCATCAGGCGAAAGGATTAGAATGGGACGCGGTGTTTGTACTGCATTGCGCACAAGGCATGTTCCCAAGCGACCGAAGCATGGGGCAATCGCGGGAAATTGAGGAAGAGCGACGACTGTTTTACGTTGCGGCAACACGTGCACGATCGAAACTGTACTTCACCTACCCGCTGACGACGGGATACGAATCGGTGGAGCTTCGTCAGCAATCGATGTTCCTCGACGAGATTCCGTTCGGTATGGCGGAAACGGTTCGCCTCCGTCGTGCAATGCCAGCGTGGAGCATGTCATCGTCGTACAGCTCACCAACCGTCTCGCGTCACCACCAATCCGACGAGTTCGAAGAACCCACAATCGTTCTCGACGACATGGGGGAGAAAATGGTAAAAAAGAGTGCACCCGGATCGTTTCTTGGGGATCATTAAAGTCAGTACATTGTTCCATTCAGTCATTCTGAGCGAAGCGAAGAATCTCTCGTAGGTTATTGTTCCGTTCACTCATCAACGGGTCCTGTCACCGAGGACCCCGTTACGGTGCTCAGCTCGCACGTGAACGTATCCGGTAATCATCATCGACATTCTGTGCTCGTTGCGCTCCGTACGGGGGCCTCCCTCGGCGCCACCCGTTGAATCGCTCGCTACGCTCGGTCGGTTCATTATCTTCTCCAAACTATGCCCAATCACGACTACGCGCAGCGTTCGATGGATGCACACAAGGTTCATGCGGGAAAGTGGGCCGTCACGAGCGTGATGCCGCTGGAGACTGCGGACGATTTGAGTATTGCCTACACACCTGGTGTTGCTGCGCCGTGTTTGGCAATTGCGGCAGATCCATTGGCAGCGTATGACCTGACGATGAAGGGACGCGCTGTTGCTGTTGTTTCCGATGGATCATCCGTACTCGGCCTTGGCAACATTGGTCCCATGGCAGGGTTGCCAGTCATGGAAGGCAAGGCGGTGTTGTATAAGAAGTACGCAAACATCGATGCCGTGCCCATTGTGCTCGCAAGTCAGAACGCCGACGAGATTGTGGAGGCGGTGCGCATGATTGCACCAACATTTGGTGGAATCCATTTGGAAGACATCGCGGCTCCTGCGTGTTTCGATATTGAACGCCGGTTAAGTGAGATGCTCGACATTCCGGTGATGCACGACGACCAGCATGCAACGGCGATTGTTGCGCTTGCGGGTTTGATGAACGCGGCGAAGGTTGTTGGCCGACCGCTGGAATCGATGCATGTTGTGGTGAATGGCGCTGGTGCTGCGGGGGTCGCGATTACCCGATTGCTCATCGATGCCGGTGTTGCGAATGTGATTCTTGTCGATTCGAAGGGTGTCATCGGAAATCATCGAACAGATCTGACGGGTGAGAAGGCGGTGTTGGTTTCGCTCACAAATACGGCCAACGTACAGGGCGGGCTTGCAGAAGCAATGCAAGGAGCCGATGTGTTTATTGGTGTGAGCAAGCCGAACCTTGTGTCCCAAGATATGGTGAAGTCTATGGCGCCAAGCCCCATCATCTTTGCACTCGCAAATCCTGTTCCAGAAATTGCGTACGACGACGCAAAGGCCGCGGGTGCCGCGGTGATTGCGACCGGTCGAAGCGATTATCCAAACCAAATCAACAACGTCTTGGTGTATCCTGGCCTCTTCCGCGGATTGTTGAATCGTCGCGCAAGCAAGCTGACGAGCGTGATGAAGATTGCTGCGGCAACCGCGCTCGCTGGTATGGTCGCGGCACCAACCGCTGAAAACATTATTCCAAGGATTATCGAGATGAATCCAGCGGAGACTATCGCAAAGGCTATCGAAAGTGTATGAGACAACAAAGCTTCAGACATCGCGGCGGGAAAGGCTCCAGCATTGGGGGAGGAATTTTGTTGATTGTCGCCGTGGTGGTTGGAGTGTTTGTGGTGTATCAACTTATTTTGTGGTTCCGTTCGAGTAATGCAAAAGCTATTGCAGACGACGCAGCTACTGCGGCTGTCGAGACTGCGGACGCAAAGACAACGGCAATCGCGCAATTGAATAGCACCGCGGTGCTGAAGGTATCCGATGGATCCACCGCGGGAACGGTGGTGCGATCCGGCACAAACGAAGCGCCGTCGTACAGCCTCGTTGCAAATCTTGTCGCACTTGCTCCTGATTCGATGTACGAGGCGTGGTTAGTGAAGGATGGGCTTGCCGATGTGAAGAGTGTTGGCGCGTTGAATCCGCGTGCCGATGGAAGCTGGGCAGCAACGTTCAGCACGAAAGACCCATTGGACTATCCAACCATCGTCATCATGCTCGAACCGAACGACGGAAACCCTGAACCATCAGGGAACCGCATGGCAGAAGGTCGGTTTGAGTGAGCCTCGACTTGTCGTTTCAGTCATGCTGAGCGAAGCGACTTGTGCCCCGGAGGGGTAAGCATCTCTCGTAGGTTAAAAATCATTATGACCATTGGCGTTCTTGGAGCAGGATATGTAGGACTGGCAACAGCAGCAAGCTTTGCGGCGCGTGGTTTTGCGGTGGTGTGCGCCGATATCGACGAGAAGAAAATAGTGAAACTTCAGATTGGCGAACTTCCGTTTTTTGAAGAGGGAATGAAAGAGGTGTTTGCGGCTGCATCGACTCCGGCGATGTTTACGACCGATCTCCCGAAAGCCTGTGTATGCGACATCGTGTTTTGTTGTGTCGGCACTCCAAGCGCAGCAGACGGATCAGCGGACCTTTCCTTCGTGCGATCGGTAGCAAAGACGTGTGCCGACGCTGCGCCGAATGCGGTGTTCGTTTTGAAATCGACCGTTCCACCGGGAACGTCGAGATCGATCTTGGAATTTGTTCAGGGGAACTTACGCGTTGCGGCAAATCCAGAATTTTTGCGGGAAGGCCACGCTGTACAGGATGCGTTGAATCCGTCGAGAGTGGTGATTGGCGCCGACGACGAATCGGTCAAATTGATCCTACTGGACCTCTATACCCCAACCGGTGCCCCAATTATTTCCACAAATACGGTTACTGCCGAAATGATTAAGTACGCATCAAACAGTTTTCTTGCAACGAAGATTAGTTTCATTAACGACATCGCAAATCTTTGTGACGTGATTGGTGCCGACGTTCGATCGGTTGCGGCTGGCATGGGATTGGACGACAGAATCGGTGCAAAGTTCTTGCAGCCAGGGCCAGGGTACGGTGGAAGCTGTTTTCCAAAAGACGTCCGTGCGCTGATGCATTTAGGGCAATCGGTGAATGTGCCGTTGCGCATTCTTGAAGCAACGACGGCGATCAATGCGGATCGTCAATCGTTGCCGTACCGAATGCTCATCGAATCTCTTGGTAGCCTTGAGCGCAAGCGCATCGTCGTGTGGGGCCTCGCATTTAAGCCGGGAACCGACGATATTCGGGATGCTCCAGCGCTCAGTCTCCTTCGTCGATGTATGGCCGACGACGCAAGGCTTGTGGCGTACGATCCGCTGGTTCGATCGTTGCCGTCGGAATTTGCGGAGATTGAAATGGCTGGGAGCGCAATTGATGCACTCCAGAACGCCGACGCGCTCGTGATCATGACCGATTGGCCTGAATTTGTTGATTTCGATCGTGCGGAGATTTTGAAGGCAATGCGAGGGAATTGCGTGATTGATCCGCGATACGTGCTGCGATGAGGTATACTTGGTGCGTCTATGGCACTGCTTCGCAAGACACCGCCAAAATCTCCAGGAGACAAATGCCGCTTTCCATTGAACGACCAAGAACGTGCACTTTGCGAACAGCAGGGCATGGTTCCGCATGCGTCGGAAATTACGTGGCGCGTGTTTCGGATTATGGCGGAGATTGTAGAGGGCTTTCAGTTGCTGACCAAAACAACGCGAGAAGTTTCGGTGTTCGGTTCTGCGCGATGTGCGCCGTCGAGTCATTGGTATAAAGAGTCGTATGCGTTAGGGAAACTTCTTGGCAAACATGGGTTCACCGTGGTGACTGGTGGTGGCCCAGGCATTATGGAGGCCGCGAATAAGGGAGCGTTCGAAGAGGGCGCGCAGTCAGTTGGGTTGAATATCGAGCTCCCGCACGAACAGCGGCTGAACCCGTACGTGACACTTTCTCATGGGTTTCACTACTTTTTTACGCGAAAGGTGATGTTGGCTGCGGCGGCGCAGGCATATGTGTTTTTTCCTGGTGGTTTTGGCACGATGGATGAGCTTTTTGAGCTGCTAACATTGGTCCAAACCGGAAAATCGAGCCGAATGCCTATTGTGCTTGTGGGGAAGGACCATTGGGCGCCCTTGATTGCTTGGCTGGAGGGGAGCGTGTACGGTACGCAGGACGCAATTGATCCCGGCGACTTGCGGATCATCACTGTGGTAGACTCCGCCAAGGAAGCGTTTGAGATTGTTTCAACATCACCTGAACGACATCTCTTCTAGACGATTATGTACGAACGATTAGCGAAACTTGCGGCAGGCCTGAAACATCGCGAAAGCGTTGTTGCGGCAACGAACGGCGAAGAAACCATCGAAGTGAGCGTTCCGGCGTCTACCGCGGCGTCCATTTACGAAAAGGTTCGGAACACGCTCGATTATCAGGAAGAGCATCTGCTTCGTCGGAATGCCATCGAACGTATTCTTCGGAGGTATCGTGGGGGAGGCGAATCGCCAGAGCGCATGGCGAGCGAGTTGTTGAAGGAATTGGTGTGGGCGAAGTATTTGCCGAACAAGACGATTCCCGTGTCGTTGGGAAACACGATTGCGATTATTTTGGGAAAATACGAACCGTTGTTCGCGGCGGTCATGGCTGTAAAGGCGAACCGCGAGCGTTTGAACACCTGGTTGCTTGATGTTGTGGCCACAGAAGTGGAGTACACGCTTGCTCCACCAATGGCGGACGAAGCAATGGCGAGTTTTATGTACGAGGAAATGCGTTCGCGCATTGATTGGGATCCAAAGTTTGGATTGAGCGACGAAACAAAAGATTTGCGATTGTACACCGCGATTCATCGCACGCTCCTTAAGAGTAATGCCGCAACGCTGCGGTTCCGATTATTGACGCTGTACTACCCAACATGGGCCGGTGTGCAGGCGACATCAGCACTGAGCGATGAGCTTGCGGCGAATATTGTTCGGGTTATTGAAACGATCGAGACAGAGATTTTTCACCCGCTCACCGATCGACTTTCACGCGTGCTTCGTCGGAAGGCGGGAATTTTCCGCGTGCTTCGCGACGCATTTGTGCATGCAAAAGATTCATCCAAGCTGTTGAACGATGCTGGTGCGTTGGACGACGCGGTGAAGGAGTTACTGCATCACCGTACGGATGATTTTCGTGTCCGATTGCGCCGAACGGTGGTGCGTACGGTGTTGTTCCTTTTTATTACGAAAATGTTACTCGCATTGATTCTTGAGGTGCCATACGATTTGTTTATCGTGCAAGACGCGTCGTGGTATCCACTGTTGGTGAATATTACGTTCCATCCGTTGTTCTTGGCGCTGATCGGTTTGACGGTGACGATTCCGGAAAAGAAGAATGTGGAAGACTATCAAGGCGCCGTTCGCGCAATTGCGGTTGGTGCGCAACACCAGCTTCTTACGGTTCGCGTGAAGCGAGAGACCCGCGGTGCGTGGTTCAATATTTTCCTCGTGTTGTACGCGGCGTTGTTCATTGTGGTGTTCGGCTTTATTGCATCTCTTTTGCATGGATTTGGTTTCCACGCATTGTCTATTGGGTTGTTTGTGTTCTTCTTGTCGCTTGTCACCTTCTTTGGAATTCGCATCCGATCATCCACCAAAGACGTTGTGGCGTCTGATGCGCGAAATGGATTTATTGGTACAGCGTTTGATATTGTTTTATTGCCGATTGTTCGCGCTGGGGCATGGTTGTCCATTCGTGTTGCGAAGATTAACGTGTTCATTTATTTCTTCGACTTTATTGTTGAGGCGCCGTTGAAAGTCGCGATTGAGTTTGTGGAAAGTTGGCTAACGTTTGTTCGCGAGAAAAAGGAAGAGATCTAAAGTGCTGTGGTAAAATACGAACATGAACGAACGGAGGCATCGTGTTCGAGGGTTACGCGAAGCTGTGGCATTTGCTGCGGTGTGTTTGATGACGTTTGCCGCGGTGGCGTGTATTGGTGTGTTGATTCTTTTTCGTCCAGGCGCAGACAAACTTGGTATCACGTTTTCAAGCTCATATTCACAAGATCTTGATTTGAATCCGGAGGAAGTGTTCACGGCGCTCGTCGGCGACCTTGGTGCAAGGCGCGTGCGTATTCCGGTGTACTGGAGTGATCAGGAGACGGCACCTGGCGTGTACGATTTTTCGGCGTTGGATTCGTTGATGCAGATTGCAAGCGCGCACGATGTTGAGGTAACACTTGCCATTGGCATGAAAGTCCCGCGATGGCCAGAATGTTACTTGCCGGCGTTTGTGAATGGGATGAACGAGACGGAATTGAATGCCGCGGTGTACCGGTACGATCAAGCGCTGATCGACCATGCAAAGGTGTATCCTGCGCTGGTGCGTTGGCAAGTAGAAAATGAGCCGCTCTTTCCGTACGGCGATTGCCCAACACCGTCGCTTGAGCGATTAACGCACGAAGTTTCCTTGGTTCGTGGGCTTGATACGGTGCATCCGGTGATGCTCACCGTGAGTGGCGAACAGGAACCGTGGCTCGATCTTTCGAGCATTGCGGACACGATCGGTGTCAGTATGTATCGGTTTGCCTACAACGACGTGCTTGGTGCGGTCGCGTTTCCGTACAGTCCGCTGTACTACCGTGTTCATGCAATCATCACCAAACTTTTCGCAAAGGATGTCGTTATTTCTGAGCTGCAAATGGAACCGTGGTTTACGGACGATCCACAAAAGCCAGAGTCGATGGTGGTTCCGTTCACTGCGGCCGATTTTGTTGATCACATGGATTTCGTGAAGCAAACCGGCATTCACGAGGTGTTGCTTTGGGGTGCGGAGTGGTGGTATTACCAGAAGGTTCATGGCGATCCTTCGCTCTGGAACATTGCGAAACAGGTATTCTCTGAGTCGAAATAACAAGGATCCGTCAGTGATCATCACTCGCTGGTGGCTCGGATCCATTCTTCTACACTCCGCGCGAATCCCCTACGCTGCAACGTCTCGCTTACGCTCGACTGCAGCTGTGGGGCGCGTGCTCGTTGGAAGAATGCATCCTCGCCACTGGCGCGAGCGATGTCCTCGGCGCCACCGGTTGAATCGCTCGCTACGCTGGGTTCATCTTCATTCTCGCCATTATGCTCACACCCGCTCAAGAAAAATTATTGCAGCAGCTCACAACCAAGCGAGGCAGACGCGAGGCGGAGATGTTCGTGATTGAAGGCGAGAAGTTTGTTCGCGATGCTGGTGGACTGGTGGAGTTCACGTTTACGCCTGCCGACACTGTGCGGTTCGCGGAATATGTTTCCACAGAAACACCGCAAGCGTTCGCTGCAGTCGCGCGCATTCCGAAAGTCACCATGAAGCGTTTCGCGGAATCGCCGACGATTGTTGTGCTCGACGGCGTGCAAGATCCAGGAAATGTTGGAACCATTTTGCGTGCGGCACTCGGGTTTGGCGCGAGTGTGTTGTTGGTGGAATCTGCGGAGGTGACGAATCCAAAAGTGGTTCGCGCGTCGGCAAGCGCGATTTTGCGAACGCCGTGGATGACCGTGGCGCGAGAAGATGCTGGGGCAATTATCGCATCGTTTCATCGGCCGGTGTATCGGCTCGAACTGCGCGACGGCGCGGTGTTGCCGAACGAAATTCGCGCTGAGCCGTGTGTGGTGGTTGCGGGCAGTGAAGGGAAGGGTATTACGCTTCCTATCGCAGGGACATCTGTCGCAATCCCGCATAATCCTGCACTTGAATCGCTGAACGTTGGCGTTGCGACATCAATTCTTTTGTATGAACGCTCCAGACAGCTCGCCGTTTAGCGTTCTTCAGCAGCACGGTGCGGCGCGGCGGGGAACGCTGCGCACCATGCACGGCGTTGTGCAAACGCCGGTGTTTATGCCTATTGCGACGGCTGGCGCGCTGAAAACGCTGCTGCCAAGCGAAGTGGCGAATCTTGGTGCGTCGATTATTCTGGGAAACACGTATCATCTTTTGCTCCGTCCGGGCGAGGAGGAGCTGAAGAAATTCGGCGGCGTTCGTCCATTTATGCATTGGGACGGCCCGTTGTTGACGGATAGCGGCGGATACCAAGTGTTTAGTTTGTCGAAGCTGAACACAACCGACGACGATGGCGTAACATTTCAATCGCACATTGATGGCAGCACACATCGGCTGACAGCAGAGCGCTCGATGGAAATTCAAGACGCGATCGGCTCTTCAATTCGCATGCAGTTCGACGATGTTGCGGCGGGGAACTCCATTCGCGATCGCTACACTGTGGCGATGGAGCGATCGTTGCGTTGGGCTGCGCGATCAAAGAAACGATTTGATGAATTCGTCGTCAATCCCGCGAGTCGCCCCTTACTCTTCGGCATTGTTCAAGGTGGTACGCACCAAGATCTTCGTGCGCGATCGCTTCAGGGCCTCGTCAATATCGGCTTTGACGGGTACGCGATTGGCGGGCTTTCTGTTGGTGAATCGCGTGAGGATGCGTTTCGTATTGTTCGATCGCTCGCAAAAGACATGCCGGCTGATTGTCCGCGGTATTTTATGGGTGGGGGAATGCCGGAAGAAATTGTCGCGTACGTGTCGTTTGGCGTAGACATGTTCGATTGTGTATTGCCAACGCGCAACGCTCGGCATGGATCGTTGTTTGTGTGGAAGGGGAATCCAGCAGACGCGGTTCGTGAAGCGTTTGCCCGGGCGATGGATGGCGCTGCAGACTTTCGTATTGCCGAGGCACTGTACGAAAAGATCCAAATTACGAATGAGCGCTTTACTGCGGACGACGCCCTCATCGACGCGTGGAACGACGCAGAAACGTCGAAAACGTTTTCTCGAGCGTATTTACGGCATCTTTTCAAAACCGGCGAAACACTGGGGCTGCGGCTTGCAACCCTGCAAAATCTGGGCTTTTATCTGCGAATGATGGAGGAATTGCGTTTGATCACAGCGAATCCCTTGTGAAAACTCTCAATTTTGCCTAGAATGCTCGCACTATGAATCGTACTGCGATTGGTGCGTTTTTCCTTGTGGTGTTCGCTGTCGGCGCCGGCATCCTCTCGTTTCCAAAAGAATGGAACGGTGCAATGGCTGCAATGAAGGACAAGGTGGGTTTTCACCTTCCGTATGTTCCAGAACATGACTTTACTCTGGGCTTGGACCTGAAAGGCGGCGCGCATTTGGTGTACGAAGCTGACATGTCGTCCATCGACGAATCCGAGCGCACCACCGCACTTGAAGGCGTTCGCGATGTGGTGGAGCGTCGTGTGAACGCATTCGGCGTTGCGGAGCCAATCGTCCAAACAAATATCGCCGATGGTCATTATCGTGTGTTGGTGGATCTTCCTGGCGTGACTGATGTGAAGGACGCTATTGCGCAAATTGGTGAAACGCCGGTGTTGGCGTTCCGCACGCCAATCACGGACGTGAGCACCACACCAACTGCTGAACAACAGCAGCAAATTGACGATGCACAGAAAGCCGAACGTGCGAATGCGCTTGACGTGATGAATAAGGCGCTTGCTGGCGACGATTTTGCCGCGCTTGCAAAACAATATTCCATCGATTCCGCAACAAAGGACAACGGCGGATACGCTGGATTCATTGCTGCAGACGACAAGGAATACGACGGTCTCGTGACACAGCTCGAAAAGGACCGCACGAAGATTGGTGTCGTCAACGGTTTGTACGAAGGGACGAGCAAGATGCATATCGTGAAGTACATCAGCAAGAAGACGGAATCTGAACCACGTATTTCGCACATTCTTATCTGTTACGCTGGTGCATCGGGTTGCACCCAGTCGCGAACAAAGGAAGAGGCGCTCGCGCTTGCAACGCAATTACAACAGGAAGCAACAACGAAGAACTTTGCCGACCTCGTAAAAACCAACTCCGACGACTCGGGAAGTAAGGATGCTGGTGGCGACGTAGGGTATGTTGCGCGCGGCCAAATGGTACAGCCGTTTGAAGATGCGGCGTACGCGCTTCACGACACGCGGATTTCGGAAGTCGTGGAATCGGAATTCGGATACCACATTCTCTATCGCGTTGGTTCTCGTCCATCGCGCAGCTACGAAATTGCACAAATTGAGATGCCTTGGACGACAGCGTCCGATGTTCTTACCGTTGATCCATGGAAGAACACCGAGCTTTCAGGAAAGGACGTGAAACATGCATCGGTCGCATTCAACCAGAACAGCGGCGCACCGTACATCGTTTTGGACTTCAACGAAAATGGCACCAAGCTTTTCGGTGAACTGACGAAGGATAACGTTGGCAAAGTGATTGGCATCTTCCTTGATGGCCAACCAATCACCACACCAGTCGTTCAGGAACCGATCTACGGTGGCCAGGCGTCTATCACTGGAAGTTTCACGATTGCTGAGGCAAAGCTGCTTGCTCAGCGTTTGAATGCCGGTGCATTGCCAGTGCCAATCACCGTCATCAGTCAACAGACGATTGGCCCTGCGCTCGGATCTGCGTCGCTCGATCTCAGTGTGAAGGCAGGATTGATCGGATTCTTGCTTGTGGCACTCTTCATGATTGCGTATTACCGCCTTCCTGGTGTGGTCGCCGTTGGTGCGCTTGCGGTGTATGCATTGGTGAACTTGGCGCTCTTCAAAATTCTTGGTGTGACCATTACCTTGTCTGGAATTGCTGGATTCATCTTCTCCCTTGGCATTGCAGTGGACGCCAACGTGCTCATTTTCGAGCGCTTGAAAGAAGAGCTTCGCAACGGTCGCGATCTTCCAACCGCAATGGAGGAAGCATTCCGCCGTGCATGGCCTTCCATTCGCGACGGTAACGCAACAACGCTTATCGCCACCGGAATTCTGTATACCATGACTTCCGGTTCAGTTCGTGGATTCGCACTCACCTTGGCGCTTGGTGTGTTTGTGTCGTTGTTCTGCGCGTTCGTGGTGTCGCGATTTGTGCTCCGCCGTCTTGCACGCATGCCAAAGTTGCGAAAGTCGTTCTTCTTCCTTGGCCTCTAATCTTATGAAACTCTCCTTCAACGTTATTGGACATTCAAAGCTCTGGCTGACGATTTCCGGGGCAATCATCGTTGCAGCATGCGTTGCGCTGTTTACGTACGGATTGAACTTCGGTATCGACTTTACCGGTGGAAGCTTGCTTCAGGTGAGCGCGCCAAGTTCGTCGGTTGAATCGTTGCGCAATGCGGTGACGACCGCTGGGTTTGAGCCTGTCGTTCAGCAGGGCGAGGGCGATGCGTACTTTGTTCGCCTTGCGCCGGTGACTGAAGAACAACACCAGACCATTCTCACCGCAGTGAAATCGGTTTCGCCTGATGCAACGGAAATCCGTTTCGACACTGTTGGTCCGGTGATTGGCGACGAACTTGAGAACGCGTCGCTGAAAGCAACGACGCTCATGCTTCTTCTCATTACGCTTTACGTGGCGTGGGCATTCCGCAAAGTCACCCGCCCTGTTGCATCGTGGAAATACGGTGTGGTCACGATGATTGCGGCCTTTCACGACGTGATTATTCCGCTTGGCGTGTTCGCCGTGCTTGGCCATTACCTCGGATACCAGGTGGATATGGCATTCGTTGCCGCAGTGCTGACGATTCTTGGATACTCTATTAACGACACCATTGTGGTTCTTGACCGAACCCGTGAGAATCTTATCCGTCATCGTCATGGCGATGCATCGTTTGGCGACATTGTGAACAAGAGCGTTTTGGAAACCATCGCGCGTTCGTTGAACACCACGTTCGCAACATTGCTCCCACTTCTCGCCGTGTTCGTCGTTGGTGGTTCCACCACGCGTCCATTCGTGCTTGCGCTCATCATCGGTATGCTTTCTGGAGCGTATTCGTCCATTTTCGTTGCCAGCCCGTTGCTCGTTGAATGGGAAAAGTGGCGCGCGCATCGTACATAAAATATTGAGAAGCAAAACGAGCTCGAAAGGGCTCGTTTTGGTATCTCATCACCCTGGCCTGAACCTTTGAAGAGGGTGGGACGAGAGGGCATGCGGCTGGGAGTGTGGGGTACTGCGACAGAAAGAGGTACCCTCGAATTTTGTGGTTTTCAAACTGGGCAACGGAATGTGATCTGAGCCTGAAATACACGAAATGCGAAATCGAATTCGGAAATATTCAAACCACGATCACAAACGACGCTGTCGACAACCACGCAGATCACCAAAATCAACCAGCGTTTCCTTAATGCAAATGAGTTGCGTTAGCAAAACACCCTGTTTGAAATCAAATACCCCAGGCTCGCAAGCCCCCTCCTTACTCCCCTCCGCTCACAACCCCCCCTAAAGGTTCAGTTCAGGACTGTACTGCTGGCGCGTGCTATAATCGCAAGGAGTTTATCGCCTATGATTGGCATTGCAATCCACCTCCCGAATGTCGTTGTTCACTACCTAAAGGTCACGCCGTTTCCGCTCATGATGACGCAAGCATTGCTTCTCGTCGGATGGGTGCCGATTCTTGGGGTGATTATTTGGGGTTTAACACACATTTGGCTCGATTATAAGCAAGGAATCTATAGTAAGGGCTTGAAATGGGTGCTTCTTGAGGTGAATGTTCCTCAGGATGCGATCAACACCCCGAAGGGCATGGAGAACTTTTTCATGAACCTTTCTGGCGTGAAGTCTGGCATTACCTGGCGAGAAATTTGGTTGGTTGGAAAAGAACAGGCGTCGTTTAGCTTTGAAATAGTGAGCAACGAGGGGAAGATTCAGTTTTTGATTCGTACGATCGATAAGTACCGCGATCTTGTTGAAGCCGCACTCTACGCGCAGTACCCAGAGGCTCAGTTTACCGAAGTTCCTGACTACGTGACGCAAATTCCGAAGGAGTATCCAAACAACGAGTACGACGTATTTGGTGGCGAATTGGCGTTGTCGAACAAATCATATTTCCCAATCCGTACGTTTGAGGATTTTGAGCACCAGGGTGAGAAAGACTTCCGTTTTAAGGATCCATTGCTTCCAATTATCGAAATGATGGGAAAGATGCGCGAAAAGGAGCATTATTGGATTCAGTTTATTATCCGTCCGCCGGATGACCAGCATTGGACGAAAGAGGGAATCGCATACTTGAATAAGATGATGGGGAAGGAGGAGAAACACAAACCAGGATTCATGGATTCGTTGTCGGAAAACGCGCTATGGCTTCCAAAGGGCATTGCATCTCAGCTGATTGGCTTCGGCGGTGCTGCGGACGGGCATAAGGAAGAAAAGAAGGACGACTTCCGCATGTTCCGTATGACTCCACAGGAGCGATTGATGCTCGATGCGGTTGCAGAAAAAATCTCCAAAGTTGGATGGAAGACGAAAATTCGCTTCTTGTACGCGGGTCCAAAAACGGCATTTCGCAAAGGCTTGATGGCAAGCTCGATGAAAGGTATGTGGGCGGTATTTACCAATCAGAATTTGAATGGTCTCAGCTTGCATGGCCCCGCGGTGCCAAAGGACGACTACTTCTGGCAAGCGTGGCAGATGCCACAGAAGCAGAAAAATCTCGTTTCTCGGTATCAGCGACGCAGCGGCGGTGAAGGAGGAAGCTGGCAGATGCTGAACACGGTTGAGCTTGCGACCTTATTCCACTTCCCAGCGGCAGATGCACGTACGCCTGTGCTTTCGACGACTGGGGCGCGCCGCGCTGAAGCGCCGAGTGCGTTGCAGGTGGCAATGCATAACGAGCCTCAGCTCCAGAACTGGAAGCTGCAAAATGCCGACGCCAAAGAGGAAGAACGTGTGCAGAGCCTTCCCGTTGCGCCACTGAGCGTGCCAACTCCAGCTTCGCCAACAGAACACGTATTGCTGCACGAGCCGGACGACGTTCCGCCGAATCTCCCGATGTAATTCGTTATGCGATACGAACACGACCACGAGAAGGACATTGTCTACTTTGGCCAAACCAATTTCCGCAATCAAATGCGGAGGTTTGGCATTAAAACCGACGACCGTCGTCGCCACATGTACATGGTGGGAAAGACGGGTATGGGAAAGACGACGCTTCTCGAAAACATGATTCTTGCGGATATTTATGCAGGTCATGGGTGTGCGTACATCGACCCACACGGAGACACGGTGTCCAAAATTTTGGATTACATCCCATCGTGGCGTATTAACGACGTGGTGTACTTCAATCCAGCAGACGGCGATTTTCCTATCGCGTTCAACATGCTGGAGAAAACGGAAGGCTGGGAAAACGTGAAGGACTACAACGCGAAAGTGATGTACAGCCTGCTGTCGATTTTCAAAAAAGTGTGGGAGAACGTGTGGAGCGCCCGCATGGAATATATTCTGCAGTACACCATTCTGGCGTTGCTTGATACTCCGGGCACCACATTGCTTGGTATTAATCGAATGCTCTCGGACAAGGAATATCGCACGGAAATCGTCCAGAACGTGAAGGATCCAATGGTTCAGGCCTTTTGGTTAAAGGAATTTGCGCAGTACGACGTGAAGTTCGCGGCAGAGGCTTCTGCGCCAATTCAAAATAAGGTTGGTCAATTTCTTGCGTCGACCATGATGCGAAATATCGTCGCGCAATCAAAATCGTCGTTCAATTTCCGGGAGGTGATGGACGGGCAAAAAATCTTGCTCGTGAACTTATCGAAAGGTCAGATTGGTGAAGACGCCATGCGCATTCTTGGCGGTATGTTGATTACGAAAATCTACATGTCGGCCATGGAGCGCGTGAACATTCGCGACGAAAATGAACGACAAGATTTTTACTTGTACGTGGACGAATTCCAGAACTTTGCCACTGAATCGTTCGCGGATATTCTTTCCGAGGCTCGTAAATATCGGTTGAATCTCATTATCGCTCATCAGTACATTGCGCAGCTCGATAGCATGACATCGACGGCAGTTCGCGATGCAGTGTTCGGTAACGTTGGAAGTTTGATCACGTTTCGTATTGGTGCAAAAGACGCGGAGTTCATGGAAAGCGAATTCATGCCGCGGTTTACACCGGAAGACCTCATCAACCTTCCAAAATATGGCATTTATCTGAAGCTCATGATTGACGGCGTGAGTAGCCAACCGTTTTCCGCAACAACGCTTCCACCAATCGCGCAACGAACCGGAAGCGAAGAAAAGGTTATCGAACAATCGCGTGAGCGTTTCGGTGGGAACCGAAAGATGATCGAGGAGCACGTGATGACCTGGAGTGGTTTTGATCCAAACATTGATGTTGGTGAGGCACTGGCAAAAGTTGCTGCGGAAAAGAAGGAAGCAAAGAAGGCGCGTTTTGCACACGAATACACCTGTGCACGCTGCGGAAAGCTCTTCACGTTGCCGGTGGAGCTTGATCGGAGTCGCCCAATTTATTGCGACGATTGCCATGCGCTCATGGTAGAGGAGCGAAAGAAAAAAGGTTCATCGAAGCCACCACAAGGAAAGCAGTATCCGCCTGAGCCGCCGAAGATATCGGCGAGCGAAATGGTGGTTACTCCAACGCCCGGCGCAACATCGCTCGAATCCTTGCCGCCACGACCAGATGCTCCAGTTGTTCATCACGCCGAGCTCAAAAACACACCAGACGATGGGCATACGCATAAACTTATTCCTGTTGCTCCTCCCGCGCCCCGACCGCGGCCTGCGCCATTAGCTCCTCGACCGGTTGCTTCGGCGCCGTCATCACCGATCGCGCCTGTTGCAGAAGGCCAGCCGGCAAAGAAAAAGCGTCGTCGGAAGAAGAAGTCGTCTGGACTTGGGTCGTCGATCCCGCCGATTCCAGCGGTCGCCGCAAAGCCCGCAAAAGACCCTGTCGCTGCGGCAATGTCTGCGGGGCCTGTTCCAACGCCAGTCGCGCCAGGCGAACGCATCAGTTTCGATTCCTAATTGCATTCTATGGCGGTGATTTCTGCGCTCGTGCTTGGGTTGGTTGAGGGAATCACCGAGTTTTTGCCGGTATCATCGACCGGTCATCTCATTCTCTTCAACGAATGGTTTTCGTTTACGCCAGCGTTCACAAAGACGTTCGATATCGTTATTCAATTCGGCGCGATCCTCGCGGTGGTTGTGGTTTTTGCAAAACGATTCTGGCCGCTGAACGGATCGAATCTCCAATTGTGGAAGCGCGTGGTCGTGTCCGTGTTGCCGGCGCTCGTGTTCGGTGCGCTGTTTGGTTCGAAAATTCAAGAGGCATTATTCAATCCAACGGTTGTCGCGATCGCGTTGATTATCGGCGGCGTTATCCTTCTGATCGCTGAACGATCGCGCAGGAAAGAATCGATCACAGATGTTGCGAAAATCGGGTACGGAAAGGCTTTCGCTATTGGCTGTATTCAGTGTTTAGCCTTTATTCCCGGAACGTCCCGATCGGCCGCCACGATCATCGGCACTATGTTCCTCGGTGCTTCGCGAGCGACTGCGGCGGAATATTCGTTCTTTCTTGCAGTGCCAACCATTGCTGCGGCATCGGCATTTTCACTGCTGAAGCATCCAGTCGCGCTTGCAGGAAACGATGCGCTCATTCTCACAATCGGATTCGTGGTTGCGTTCCTCTCTTCACTTGTCGTGATTCGATTATTCCTCCAATACATTCGCAATAAAACCTTCACGCCATTTGCGTATTATCGGATCGTGCTCGGCATTGTCATCCTGCTATTCTTTGCTCGATAACGCATTTTCGAGTACCGTAAGCGCGTATGTCTACCCCCGTTGTTCGCGAATCTGCAGTCTGGAGCGATATTGCGCTGCTCGATTCTGGAAATTTTGAAAAGTGCGAGCGCTACGGCGATATTGTCATGATTCGTCCAGAACCACAGGCGTTGTGGGACGTTGGGAATCCTTCGGGTTGGCAATCTGCGCATTTGGCGTATAAGCGACAGGGCCGTGAAGGGGAATGGACCACACACAAGCCGGTTCCAGAATCGTGGAATGTTTCATGGGAAAATCTGACGTTCCGTATTCGTCCAACGTCGTTTAAGCATACGGGGCTTTTTCCTGAACAGGCGAGTAATTGGAAGTGGATTCGGGAGAATGTGAAATCGGGAATGACGGTGCTCAACCTTTTCGGTTACACCGGTGGCGCAACATTGGCTGCGGCGAGTGTTGGAGCCGATGTGACGCATTGCGATGCGAGTAAGCCGGTGGTGACGTGGGGCAAAGAGAACGCGGAGCTTTCCGGGCTCGGCGATGCTCCGATTCGATGGATCGTCGACGATGTGCAAAAGTTTGTCTCGCGTGAAATTCGTCGGGGGAACACCTACGACGTGATCATGCTTGATCCTCCGGCATTCGGTCGTGGGCCAGAGGGGGAATTGTGGCAGTTTGAAGAGCACCTCCCGGTACTGCTCGCCGACTGTGCGAAGCTGTTGAAACCAGAATCTGGAGCACTGGTATTGAATGCATATTCTCTGGGATTCCCGGCGCTGGCTCTCGAGAACCTTGTTCGAACGACGATGCCGTTTGTGAAAATAATCGCAGCGGTGGAACTCACACTCAAAGAAGAATCTCCCCGCGCATTCGAATTGCCAACCGGCATCGTGATTCGTGCAACGTGGTAGTCGATGTTGATAATCGATGGCTTGGATTTGATTGCTTTGATACGATGAACTGACTATGACTGACGAAGAAAAAAATCAGCTTGGTGCCGTCCTCGAAATCGTGCAATCCATGCAAAAAATCATGGCCACGAAGGACGATCTGAAGAGCTTCGCCACGAAGGACGATCTGAAGAGCTTCGCCACGAAGGACGATCTGAAGAGCTTCGCCACGAAGGACGATGTCGCTGCTATTCTTGAGGATATTGAGTTTATTAAGGATTCAATGGCGACTAAGGAGGATCTTGCTGCTGTAAAATCTGAACTCATTACGCATATCGATGGTTTTGCGCAGCAGAATCAGAAATTTGACCATGAACTTGTTGCTGCACGGTCGCAATGCAACCGTATTGAGGAACGCGTGGAGGTTTTAGAATTGAAGGCGGGAATCGGGGCGTAAATATGAACGACATTGTCTTGGACATCGAAACACAGAACACGTTCGAGGAGGTTGGGGGATATTTCACTGATAAATTGAAGGTCTCGATCGTTGTTGCGTATTACTACGCAACCGATACGTACGAATCATATTTAGAGCACGAGCTTCCGCTCATGTTTAAGAAGCTCGAAACCGGCGGGAGAATCATTGGGTACAACTCCATTGGGTTTGACATGCCCGTGTTGAATAATTATTACGCTGGTGACCTTCTACAATTGCCGCAACTCGATATTCTGAAAGAGATTGAGAAGTCTCTTGGCTACCGCATTAAGCTCGACGATGTTGCCGCGGCAACGATCGGTGCCCGAAAATCAAGCCATGGATTGCAAGCCGTTGCTTGGTGGAAAGAGGGGAAAATCGATGAAATTCGGGAGTATTGTCAGCAGGACGTGAAGGTAACAAAAGAGGTGTACGAATTTGGCCTGAAAAATGGCTATGTGCTGTTCGATGACCGGTCTGGAGAGCGTCGATTGATCCCAGTGAATTTCACCCCAGTTCCCGAAAAGACCGTCGTGAATTTGACGATGGGTTTCTAGGGACTTATCCCCGTGGATATGTTCTCTTGACCGCGCCTTGGAACACTCCAGGGCGTGTTTTTTCTTGATTTTTTTTGGGTGAAAAATCCGCAACGGCGTTATCCACTTTTTTGGTGGACCGTCGAACTGCAGACCACTAGATGTAGTGCTATACTCGCCAATGCACCACAAGCGATTGTGTTGCGTCGTCGATAGGAGGAATCCACCCAGATTCTTCTTCTGGGATTTTTTTATCCCAAATGTGATCAACGTCGTCATTTATTTATTCCGCTAGACCTCGAAGATGTATGTCCGCAGCAATTGTGAAGGAGGGCACAGTACAAACACGCGAAGCTGATGTCACGTCCGCCGTGTATGGCTACATGACGTCGGTGAAGGAGGTGGTGAAGCGCGACGGAACGCATGAGGTGTTTTCTTCGGAGAAGCTTGAGCGATCGGTGATCCAAACGTTGCTCGCTGCGGGGTTGAAAGAAAAAGATCTTCCACGCTACGTGAATCGCATCACCGGAAATATCCTTTCTCGCATTCAACGCCGTTTTGATGGTCACACCACGCCAACATCCAGCATTATTCGGGAGATGGTTGCTGTTGCGCTGATCGACAATAACCTTGTCCATGTTGCTCGCGTGTTTTTGTCCTACCGAAAATCCGATGTCGCTCTTGCTGCGGAGCAGTACGGAAAGGGTATTTCCATGGATCGCTATTTCACCAAGGAAGGTGTTCATCCGTACGATTTGCTCACCTGGGAGAAGCGCACGGCGAGCATTACGAACGAAAAGGGTGCCGTGGTTTTTGAGCAGAAGGACATTGAGGTTCCAAGCACCTGGAGCCAAACATCGGTGAACATCGTTGCGCAGAAGTATTTCCGCGGAAAAGTCGGCACACCAGAGCGCGAAACGTCAATGAAGCAGCTCATGAGCCGTGTTGCGGTGACGATGGCGAACTGGGGCCGAAAGGATGGCTATTTTGCAACCAAGAAAGACGCGCAGGTGTTTGAAGACGAATTGACTTGGATTTTGGTGAACCAAATGGCGGCATTTAACTCGCCAGTGTGGTTCAACGTTGGCATCAATCCACACCCACAGTGCTCGGCATGTTTCATTAATAGCGTTGAGGACGACATGCGTTCAATTCTTCACCTGACGGCTACCGAAAGCATGTTGTTCAAGCAGGGTTCGGGAACCGGATCAAACCTTTCCAATCTCCGATCGTCCCAGGAATACCTTGGTGGAAGCAACGGCCGATCATCGGGTCCGGTGAGTTTCATGAAGGGCTTGGACTCCTTCGCGGGCATTGTGAAGTCTGGCGGAAAGACGCGCCGCGCCGCGAAGATGGTTATTCTGAACGTTGGTCACCCAGACATCATGACGTTCATCGAATGTAAGGCAAAGGAAGAGCGCAAGGCATGGACGTTGGTGGATGCTGGGTACGACAGCGGCATGGATGGTGAAGCATACGGATCCATCTACTTCCAGAACGCCAACAACTCGGTGCGTGTGACCGACGACTTTATGCGTGCGGTGGAAATGGATGGCGAGTGGGTGACGCACGAAGTAACGACCGGCAAGCCATCCTTGACGTACAAGGCGCGAGACGTGATGCGCAGCATGGCGGAGTGCGCGTGGCAGTGCGGTGACCCTGGCATTCAGTACGATACAACCTCGAATCGTTGGCACACGTCAAAGAACACGGGCCGAATCAATGCAAGCAACCCATGTTCGGAATACATGTTCTTGGACGACACCGCGTGTAACTTGTCGTCACTGAACTTGATGAAGTTCCGCAAGGAAGTGAATGGCGTCATGGAGTTTGATGTGCAGTCGTTCATTCGCGCAGCAAAGGTGATGATTACCGCCATGGAAATCACCGTCGGCAACTCGAGCTACCCAACACCATCCATTGAACAGAACAGCCACGATTTCCGTCCACTCGGAATTGGCTTTGCAAACCTTGGTGCACTCTTGATGAGCCGCGGCGTTGCGTACGACTCTGACGAAGGCCGAAACATTGCCGGCGGAATTATGTCGTTGCTTTCTGGCTGTACGTACGAACAGAGCGCGCATATTGCGGAGAAGATTGGCGCGTTCGCTGGATTCGAATTGAACAAGGAGCCATGTATGGAAGTGATGCGCATGCATCGCGACGCAACATATGCAATGAACCTTGAATCGTTGCCAGCCGACATTGCTGCTGCCGCAAAGGCATCGTGGGACAAGGTTGTTGAGGAAGGCGAAAAACACGGTTTGCGTAATGCGCAGATTTCCGTACTTGCTCCAACAGGAACCATCGCGTTCTTGATGGACTGCGACACCACGGGAATTGAACCAGACATCGCGATCGTCAAATATAAGTGGTTGGTTGGTGGTGGAATGCTCAAAATGGTGAACCAGACCGTTCCAGAAGCATTGACGCGCTTGGGCTACAGCGCGGATGAGCGCAAGGCGATCCTCGAATTTATCGACAAGCAGGATACCATCGAAGGCGCACCATTCGTGAAGCCAGAACATCTTTCCGTCTTCGACTGTGCGTTTAAGGCAAAGAATGGCGTGCGGTCGATTCACTACATGGGTCACCTTCGTATGATGGCCGCAGTGCAGCCGTTTATTTCTGGTGCCATCAGCAAAACGGTGAACATGCCAAACGAGGCAACGGTTGAGGAAATCGAAAAAGTGTACATGGAAGGTTGGAAGATGGGGTTGAAAGCGATCGCCATTTACCGCGACGGCAGCAAGCGTCAGCAAGCACTCACCACCAGCAAGGAAAAGGATTCGGGAAAGATGAATGCGGATATTAAGACGGCTGCGGCTGCAACGGCTGCTGCGGAGTCGGTGCCAACCGTGAAGGTTGCGCCAATCGCGGAGAATGGTAATGCACCACGTCGTCGCCGCTTGCCAGATGAACGTCGTGCAATCAACCACAAGTTCTTGGTTGGCGGACACAAGGGCTTCATCACCGTCGGCTTGTACGACGACGGCACGCCAGGCGAGATGTTCATTACCATGGCGAAGGAAGGATCGGTCATCAGTGGTTTGATGGATGCGTTCGCAACGTCAGTTTCTATCGGCTTGCAGTACGGCGTGCCAATCCAGGTCCTCGTAAACAAGTTCGTGCACATGCGGTTTGAGCCATCCGGATTCACGAACAACCCAAACATCCGCATTGCGAAATCGATCGTCGATTACATCTTCCGCTGGATGGCGCTCAAGTTCCTTTCGCCACAAGAACAGATTGCTGTTGGTATCAACGTGGTCCCAGCAATCGGCGATTCCGTTGTTGCCGATCGTGCTGTCGACCCTGCTGTAGCTCCAGCGCAAGCCACGGAACTCCAGCCAACCATCTTCGCCACGGCATCCGAGGCAAATCCAATGATGACTCCTGGCACAGCGCCACAGAAAACAGGTCTCACGTCCACCTTCAACAACACTGCTGACGCCCCAGCCTGCGACACCTGCGGCAACATCATGGTGCGCAACGCAGCCTGCTACAAGTGCCTGAACTGCGGCAGCACAAGCGGATGCTCCTGAAGAATGTTCAAGAACATAGGTCCTATTGGACCAATAGGACCTATGACTCAATTTGAAAAACCCATTCTCGACGAACGCATTAAGGGCCGACAAGGTTACGGGCTGATTCAGCTCATTCATGGCCATGGAAAAGGGAAGACGACGGCGGCGTTGGGGCAGGCGGTGCGGTGTGCGGGGGCGGGGAAGAGGGTGTTGATTGTGTATTTTGATAAAGGTGGAACGTCGCATTACAGCGAGCGGTGCATTATCGACCAGATTGAGGGAATCGATTATGTCGCCACTGGGCGAGATCGGATCGACCCTGTCACGAACCGGTTCGACTTTTCAATTACGGATGAGGACCGAACAGAGGCCGCGAAGGGAATCGAAGTGGCGAAGGCGGCGATGATGTCGGGGGAGTACGATCTGGTGATTCTCGATGAGATTAATTCCACGCAGAACCTTGGGATGCTTTCGGTTGAATCGGTGATCGATGCGCTGCGATCGAAGGGGGAGAATGTTGAGGTGATTCTCACGGGAAGAAACCCTGCGCAAGAGTTCCTCGACGCCGCACATCTCGTCACGGAAATGCAATTACAAAGGCATTATTTCTATTCTGGTGTTCAGGCTCGGGAGGGGCTGGACTTCTAACTGGTCGAAAATCCCATTCTCCTGTATGTTCTTTTTCTGTTGTGGATACGTACTCCCTCGGATTCTTCCGAGCCGGGTATACTGATCCCGAACATTGTTGTTCTCATCAAATTTTCTATGATTATTGCCGAGATTATTTCAGCGCTTCAAAACGGGACCGATATTGTTGTTCGCGATAAAACCTTTCATCCTCGTTCGGTCGAAACCGTTATTCTCGATTCCGGCGAGAATGTGTTTTGGGCTTACGGCGATGCTGGCATCTGGCTTTCGGTGGATCCAGGCGGAGAGGAGATTATGCAATTTGAGGATATTGATGAGGAGCTTGAGCCCGAAGACGACGTGGTGGTGTACGGCGGAAACGACTTTGAGTTCTCGTATGAGGGCTCTGCAACATTGAAGGATGACGAAACTGCGGCGATGTACACCTTCCGCGAGTTTGAAAGCGCCGACGGCCGGCGTATTCGCCTCACAACCGACGAGGGGAACGGCGATACCACTGTGTCTTCCGGATCCGTGGTGACCGAGGAAGAAATTCAAGAAGCATAAACAGAAACGGACGCTTCGGCGTCCTTTTTTGTTATACTTCCCGTATGGTCTCTCTCCGTGAACGTGACGCTGGAACGCATGGGAAACGCCTCCGAATGTTGCGAGGTGTTCTTTTTGCTTTTTTTGGAGTGATTTGGATTCGTCTTTTTGTGCTGCAAGTGGTTTCTGCGGAGTTTTATCAAGACATCGCCAACGGCAAATATTCTTTGTACGAGGAGCTTGTTCCAGAGCGCGGGAAGATCACGGTTCACGATTTTGACGACCCTACGCCATACGACGTTGCAACGAACGAACCGCAAGCGGTGATAACGGCGGATCCGCGGAAAATTACCGACGCCACCGATGCTGGAAAACGCATTGCACAGGCATTGGGATGGGAAGGCGTGGACGAATACGATCGGTACGCGCTGATTGCGAGCCTCGAATCGCAAGGAAAACAGGACGAAGCCGACTCGCTCCGAGCGTTGACCGCTTGCGCCCCGGCGACGGTTACGACCCCCTCCGACTCCCCCTTAGCAGAGGGAGAGGTGTCATCGGAGGAGGTTGAATCCGATGCGTGTCTTCAAGAAGACGCAAACGTGAAAAAGATTACGGATCTTATTGCTCGCCTTGGGAAGCACGACGATCCATACGAGCCCGTTGCAGAAGGTGTCGACGCGGAGTCGCTCGACCGATTGCTCGCGCTGAACATCGACGGTATTTCTTACGTCCTCAAGGATTCGCGATCGTATCCAGAGAAGGGATTCGGTGGCCATGTGTTGGGATTTGTCGGAAAAGATGATTCAGATAACCCAGTGGGGAACTACGGACTTGAGGGATATTTTAATGATTTTCTTGCCGGAAAGCCGGGTGAAATTTCGTCACAGCTCGCAAGCCGGGCCTATACGCCGGCGATTGACGGCGGTTCGTTGGTGCTGACGATTGACCGCACGGTGCAGTACACGGCGTGCAAGATGCTCCGCGACGGCGTGCAGCAGTATCACGCGGATACTGGTGTGCTTGTTATTGTGGAGCCGTCGACGGGCAGAATTCTTGCGATGTGTGGTAGTCCAGATTTCGATCCCGCAGAGTATTCCAACGTTGGGAGTATTTCCGACTTTAACAATCAGGCGATTTTTACGCCATACGAACCGGGCTCGATTTTTAAGCCGTTCACTCTTGCGGCTGGTATCGATACGGGTGCCATTACGCCGAACACCGTTTTTGACGACCCAGGTTTTGTAAAACTCGACGATCGAACCATCCGCAATGCGCTCGAAAAGTCGTATGGAAAAATTACCATGACACAGGGCCTTGAAGAATCGGTGAACACCGCGATGGTGTATGCCATGGAGCGCACCGGAAAAGATACATTTACGCAATATGTGAAGAATTTTGGTTTCGGAACGCTGACAGGCATTACGTTGAACACTGAAGTTGCGGGAACGGTTGCGTCGCTCGATGAACCAGGAATTGTGTATGCCGGCACGGCAAGTTTTGGACAAGGTATTACGGTGACGCCGCTGCAGATTGTGATGGGCTATGCGGCGATCGCGAACGGGGGATCGTTGATGGTTCCACAGATTGTGGACGAGATGCAATATTCCGACGGTACCATCGACAAAAAACTTCCCGTGAAAGTTCGGCAGGTTATTGATGCAAAAACTGCGACAACCGTTGGTGGCATGCTTGTTTCCGTGGTGGAGAACGGTCACGGAAAGCGTGCAAAAGTTCCGGGATATTGGATTGCGGGGAAGACGGGAACGGCACAGATTGCTGAGAACGGTGGATATTCGGAAACCGCGTTTAACGGATCGTTTGCGGGGTTTGGCCCAGTCGAAAACCCGAAGTTTGCGATGATCGTCAAACTTTCCAATCCAAAAACAGCATCGAACCTTGGCGTTGCGTGGGGTGAGGCGACCGCAGCACCAATCTTTGGTGAAATCGCAAAGTTCCTCATGCAGTACTACCGCATTCCACCGACGAGGTAGGTATAACATCGATCTGAAGCTGAACCTTTGAGGGTTGTGACGGGAGTTCGGAAGGGTCTTGCGAGAGCGGGGGTACTTGATTTCAAACAAGGTGTTTTGCAAACGCAACCGAGTTGCGTCTTGAAAACGCTGACTGATTTTGGTGATCTGCGTGGTTGGCGATACCGCCGCTCACGATCATCGATCGCGCATTTGCGAAATTGATTTCATTCTTTCCCTCAATTCTCAGCTCAGATCGCATTATTGCCACATTTTAAAACCCCAAAATTCGAGGGTACCGTTTTCTGTCGCAATACCCCATACTCCCCGGCCGCATGCCTTCTCGTCCTCATTCTTTCAAAGGTTCAGACGAATTCACTTTTCCCCCATTTTCACATACACTTCTTTCATATGAAGCCCATTGTTATCCGCGTACTCCGATATCTCGCCAAGCGGCAAATTGCCAAGTTTCAGCCAATGGTGATTGCGGTCACGGGGAGTGTGGGTAAGACGAGTACCAAAAATGCTATTGCGATTGCGCTGAGTTCGACGCTCGACGTACGAACGGCGAATAAGAATTACAACAACGAATTTGGCGTGCCACTCGCCATCATGGGAGAGATGAGTCCGGGGAAAAATGTGTGGGAATGGGTGAAGCTGTTTGCGCGTCAGTACAGCGTGAAGACGTTTCCAACACATCTTGTGCTCGAATATGGTGCCGATCGCTCTGGCGATATTCAGGCGTCGTGCGACATTGCTCGACCAGATGTTGCGGTGATCACTGCAATTTCTCCAGTACACGCATCGAATTACAAAAACTTTGGCGCGCTTGCGGACGAGAAAGCCACACTCGGCGATAATGTAAAAGAAGACGGATTGGTCATTTTGAACGCAGACGATCAGACGGTGAATCTCATGCGCGATCGCTTTGCTGCGACAACGGCAACGTATGGAAAGTCTGGCCGACAAGCGAACATCAAAGATATTTACGTGAAGACGGTACTCGACGATCATTACGCGCCAAACGATGTCGCGGTGCTGACGAAGGCCGCGATTGAAATTGACGGCGAAACCGTGGATCTCAAACTGCCGAATTGTTTGGGCGATACGCCGGTGTTTGCGTGTGCCGCGGCACTGCTCGTAGCAAAACATTGTGATGTTCCGCTCAAGAAGGCCGCGAAAGCATTGAATGAATCATTTGCGCCAGCGCCAGGAAGGCTTCGACCAATCGCCGGAGTCAAAGGATCGTTAATCCTCGACGACACGTACAACGCGGCTCCAGCATCCACCATCGCTGCGCTCGACGCTCTTGCGTTGTTTACTGCCGATCGCCCGGGAAGCAGGCGCATCGCCGCTCTCGGAAAAATGGCAGAGCTCGGACAATATTCTGAAGCCGAGCACGCCGCTGTTGGTCGTAGAGTTTCCGAGGTTGCCGATATCTTTGTTGCTGCGGGAAACGAAATGCAGGGCGCGGCAGACGAAGCTGAACGCATGGGGATGAAGTCGTCAGCAGTCGTTCGTGTGCACGACGCCGTGGAAGCTGGCCGATGGCTTGATACAAACGTGAAGGAAGGCGACATCGTTCTTGTGAAGGGCTCGCAAAGCGCGCGCATGGAAAAGGCGGCGAAAGACATTATCGCCGAACCGTTGCGCGCAAAAGAATTGCTTGTTCGACAGGAAGTATATTGGTTGAAGAATGGATAGTATCTGGATCATAAAGGCTCCATAATGATGCTGCATGTAAGTAGCGATCGCGACTTTTATGCCTCGTTCTCTCAAACTCCATTCAAAATCGAGTAATCTTTTTCAGGAGATAGCCGAAAGTTGCGACCTTCTTTTTTCGGTTGGGAATAATCCTTCAGGTTTTTGCGATATGGAGTTGATGGAATGAATCGTATTCGTAAAGCAAAAGAACACCGATACGAAAAACAGATTTTACAAAGACTCGTGAAAAAGAAACTGATTGTTATTCAAGAAGCTGGAGAAACGTTGCGCGCAGCTTTAACCCAAACGGGGGAAAATGAATTATTTCGTTTACAGATCATTCATGCACCGCGGTGTCTGGATGGTCAGATCTGTATGGTCGTTTTTGACATTCCAGAATCAAAAAAACAGTTGCGGAAAAATTTGAGAGATTTTCTGAGGTATGCGAGTTTTACGCCACTCCAAAAAAGTGTTTGGATTTCCGCGCGCGATGCAACGACGCCTCTTTCAAGGCTCTTTGCTTCGAAAAAATTATCGCGTTGGATTTCTGTCTTTCGTGCAGAGAAAATTAACTGAAACATAAAAGTCGCGATCGCGACTTTTATGTTTCATCCTTGATATCAATCCACCGTCACCGCCTTTGCTAAGTTGCGAGGGCGGTCGGGGTTGATGCCTTTTAGGACGGCAAGTTCGTACGCAAGGATTTGCATCGGGATGTTCGCCACAAGGCCAGTGAGGACGCCGTTTTTTGGAACAATAATGGTTTCCGTCGCGACACGCTCGGCAAGCTTCGGATTGTCCGTAATGATGATGGTTCGCGCGCCGCGAGCTCGCACTTCCTCGGCCGCTGTTCGCATTAGCTGACCGTGCTGGTCGTCGAAGATGCAAAGAATGACCGGTGTATTCTCGACGATGAGCGCAAACGGTCCGTGTTTCAGTGCGCCGCCAGCGTAGCCCTCGGCATGGAGATACGTAATCTCCTTAATTTTCAGCGCACCTTCGCGAGCAATACTTTCGCACGCTCCTTTGCCGAGAACGAAGCAATGTTCAGCGTCGACGAGCGTCTTTGCGATTTCTTTACACGCCTCGCGGGTGTTCAATGCGATTTTGACGAGCGTTGGCAGGCGACGAAGTTCGTCGATGAGATGCTTACGGCGTTCAACCTCCGTTCCCCGATGCATACTAAACCACGCGGCAATCATTTCGAGCGCAACGACCTGTGTGCTGAATGCTTTTGTGGAAGCAACTGCATGTTCGCGACCAGCGTTCAGGTACACGCCGCATTTCGTCGATCGCGCAATGAGGGAACCAACCGCGTTCACCACAGAAAATGTTGGCACGCCGCGGTCTTGAGCAATGACGAGCGCACGATGCGTGTCTTTTGTTTCGCCAGATTGCGAAATGACGAGAAGTCCGGCGCCATGCGGAGCGAAATGGTGTTCGGTAATCTCCGACGCATCAACCACCTGAACCGTGTCGAATGCCTTGAGGGCACGCATACCCAGTGCACCGTACATTCCAGCATGCAGCGATGTTCCACATGCGGCGATGACAAGGTGCTTAATACCGAGAAGAGTTTCTTTGTTCCGTTCAAGTCCGCCGAGTTTGATCTCGAGATCCGTTGGAATGCGTGCGCCATGATTCAGTGTTCGTGCCAACGCATCCGGTTGCTCCATGATTTCTTTAATCGTCCAATGATCAAATGGCGCCGGGGAGAGCTCAATGACTTCCTCGGGTGCAAGCTCTACGCGCGATGTGTCGAGTGTGGTTCCTTCTGGAGTGATGAGTGCGAACTCGCCGTTTTGTAATGCAATAAATTCGCGAGTGTGGTTATTGAACGCCGAAGGTTCGCTGGCCACGTACATCGTGCCTCGACCAACGCCAACCACAAGCGGACTGCCATTGCGTGCCGCGAGAATGGTGTTTGGCATGATGGGGGAGACGACCGCAACGCCCCACGTGCCTTCCAGTTTTGCGAGTGCGTGTTTCATGGCAACGTCGAGCGCCTCACCATCGTCCAGGTATTTACCGATGAGCTGCGCAATAACTTCCGTGTCGGTTTGGGATTTAAAGACGATGCCCGCGGCCTCGAGGCTTGCTTTCAGCGCATGAGAGTTCTCGATAACACCGTTATGGACAAGCGCGAGGCGGTTCTTCATGTCCGAATGCGGATGAGCGTTGGCATCCGTTTTTCCACCGTGCGTTGCCCAGCGGGTGTGGCCAATGCCGGATCGGTTTCCGACGTGCTCGGGCAGATGTTCTCTGAGCCGAGCAATGGCGTTTGCTGTTGCGCCGCTCGCAAACTTTGTCGTCACAATCTCGCCGGCGTCAGAAACCGTGGCAACGCCAGCGGAATCGTATCCACGACTTTCCAAGATCGAAAGCCCGTCAATAATTGTACTGACGCTATCGGTATCACCAACAACCCCGATGATTCCACACATATTCTTGTATTTAGTAGAGAACGACCATCTGACAATATCTCTGCCGAACATACCGAGCAAGTATGTCTGAGGATAAGTTGACAGACATTTCAACCCTTAGGGTTGAGCAACGCTAAGGGTTGCAAGGGAACGTTCGTTGACCAAGGTTGAATTTTTTGGTATTATTTTCACGCATTTTCGGCTCCATCGTCTAACGGTTAGGACAGAGGCTTCTCAAGCCTTTAATCGGGGTTCGATTCCCCGTGGAGTCACCATCACCGAATCGGTGTCCAAACAGAGCTCCCTGAAAGGGGAGTTTTGTGTTATCTCTGCGA
>CALRCK010000007.1:0-2349 GCA_943354605.1 Candidatus Uhrbacteria bacterium
CTTGGCTCCGAGGGTGGGGATCGAACCCACGACCAAAAGATTAACAGTCTTCTGCTCTGCCGCTGAGCTACCTCGGAATACAACGAGCTTCCCCAAATGGTCTATTTTCGACTCGCTGCGTCGCACATTCGCTCAACGTACACATGAAGTACGCCTCGCGAAATGTGCTCCTAGCTCATCGAAACTAGCCTCATTTGGGAAACCTCGTTATCACGGCTTCGGTTGTTTTAACTCTGAATTCCTTCAGAATCAAGCGGGGGGAGAATATCATACCAGACATGTTCTATCAAGCCTTCCTACCCACAGAATATCAATCAATACTGATGCTCCAATGGTACACTCTTGGCATATGACCGATGAACACCTTAAGGTTCTTATTGGAATTGCTCTCGTTCTTGGTGTGGCGATTCCATTGGTGATTCTTGGAATGTTTAAAAAAAGAGGATTGGACGTGTGGAGTCCATCAACGCCACTTGTGCTTTCCGCGCTTCAGCAGCGCCGTATTCGAACGCTGTCTTCCATTCGGCGCGTGTCGTGGACGGCACTTGCAGTAACGTTCGTCGGAACGATCATGACCCCCGAAAATACTCAGGTTCGAATGATCGGGGCGTTTTGTCTGTCTCTTGGCATGGTGATTTGTACTCGTGGGCTTATTCTTGTGGTGAAACGAGAAGCTCGTATGGGTGGAAGAGGCGTTGGTACGCACGTGGTCCGCGGAGTGTCGGCGGTCGTTACTGGCTGGCTTATTGTGGTACTCGGCGCACTTGTTGCGCTTTTTGGCCTTGCCGCCGCGGTGCTTCCATTCGGATTTTTTTCCTAAATTCAGCTTTGACGTGTTCCTCTCTATTTTGTTACAACACACGGGTTCACTGGTGACTCATGAAGGTTCTTTTTCTGATTCTCGCATTCCTTGCCGGCATTTGGAGCTGGTGGTTCCAGGAGCTCCTTGCTCGAAAGAACCAGCTTCCGAAGGCACCAACGTTCCGCCAGTTGGCGTGGGAGTCGTGCCAACCAAACTTCCAGTCCATCCCCATCGACGACCGCTGGCACAATCAGCCCGCGACGTTTTTCTCCGAGCCGCCGACCATGATGCTCGGATCGGACATGCTTCGCTGCCATGTGTGGCAGACGGTCCGTGAAGGATTCCCGACCGGGACGACCGTCATCGTCTGGCGGAAGGGTCTCGAGTTTCCCTGGACCATCTCGTTCGTTGGTGATGACATGGTTATGGCCAACGTCGGCGACACGCGGGGCGCACGGTTCCTGAGTTGGAGCCTGAAGGCAGAAGATCGGGCGTTCCTCCGTACGTTCCTCAGCAACATCCGGACCCGACTCAACCCCGGCTCCTGAACGCTCGCGCTCGCCACGGCAGAACGTCTGCCCGGCGGGCGTTTTGCTTTTAGCACACAACAAAACCGGCACGGAGCCGGTTTTGTTGTGTCTCCGATCTGATGTTTGCGTTTACAGGATATCGTCGATCGAATCGACGGAATCATACGCATCGTCACGGTCGTAGTCGGAAGTGCTGTCGATCTCGTTGCCGATGGTGTAGTTGCTGTAAAGGGAATCTGGAACTTTCACGAGAGAGTCGGTCCAGGTGCTGCCGTAGTCGGATTTGAGCAGGGAAGTTGTGGTGTAGTGGCGAAGGGTGTGGTCTGCCTGAATGGCGTACACCTTGGACGAGCTATCGAACTTTACCACAACGCTTCCTGGCCGATACGTGACGTTCTTGCCGATGGTAAGGGACGACATGAAGTCTTGGCTGACGCTTACGACATCATCAAAGCTGTTGTACCAGGTAAAGAACACGCCTTCATTGGGGAACACATGGCGCTTGCCGTCGTTGCCGTAGTAGTACACGGCCTTGCATGTTTCCGATGTGTTGGCATACACGCCGCACGCAATTTTGATGAGCGATCCGCGGTTTGCGTCGTTGTACGAATATGTTTGGTTGCTCACGGTTACGGTTCGGCGAGTGCCACTCAGTGCATTGCCGTGGATGTCCTTGCAGTACGCATACACACTGTAGCTGCCGTCGTTCGTAAACGTGTAATCTGCAACAAATCGGTTGGTGGATGCTTCGTCCATGGTTGCGACGCGCGAACCATCAACGTACAGCCAGCAGTCCGTGATGTTCCAATCGTCAGTTGGTTTTACGGTGAATTCTGTGCGCCTGTCTTCAATAGCCGTTGAAGGGGACACTGACGGAACGCTGAGCGACCACACGGTGTCGTCGGGATCTTCCTGGTTGACGACGCTCACGGTGCGCGATGTTCCGCGGGTCCAGTTACCGTTCTCGTCTTCGCAATATGCGTACATGGTGTAGCTGCCGTCGTTGGTGAAGGTGTA
>CALRCK010000007.1:2449-39043 GCA_943354605.1 Candidatus Uhrbacteria bacterium
GGTGTAGCTGCCGTCGTTGGTGAAGGTGTAAGACTTGCTGAATGTTGCGCCGGTCTTTGTCATCGATCCCACAGACGATCCGCTGACGTATAAGTCGCAGAATGTTGTTGCCGCTTCGCCGGATGGCGTTGTGCTGAATGTGGTGGCGCGATCTTCTATCGCCGTTGATGGCGACACTGCGGGGACAGTTGGGCCGACGGTGTCGATTTCGAATGTGACTGATCCGGATGTGCTCACTGTGTTGCCGTTGTCGCGGGCGCGAACGTAGAACGTGTGCCAACCGTTGGGCAGGTTCCAGATGGTGTACGAATCTACGTTGGAGACGTCCATCCAGTTTCCGTTATCGACCAAGATCTGGTACCAGGTTGCGCCGGAAGGGCGATCCCAGGTTGCGGTTGGGGTGGTGTCGTTGGTGTAGATGCCCCCTTCAAGCGTGACGTTCGTTGGGGCGGCAAGCCATGCGGCGCCGACCGTTGATGGGAAGAAGCCTGTACACAGACCAAAGACCGTCAGAAACGCGAGAATCCTCCGAATTGAGAGGTTCGTCATAAGCCAGGAGGTTAAAAATAAGGCCTTACCCTTTATTTCATGCCTGTTGGGTGGGGATGTCAATGACGCAAAATGTGGATCGATTTTCCGGCGATTGGTAGAATGAGCGCAGAAATATTTATCGATCGATTATGACATCATGCATCACGTGCGGAATGCCACTGGAGGGAGATCATGCGGGAGACGTGGGGATCGAAACCGCAGAAGGCTTTGTGTGCAAGTACGATGTTGTCGATGGTGCAATCAAACCTGCAGAAGATATTTTTGAAGGGGGAGTGCAATTTTTCTTGAGCGAAGTCGCCGACGGCGATCGTGCGTTGGCTGAACGGCTGACGCGAAAGAATATGTCTGCATTGCCACATTGGCAGGCAAATCCATTTGCGCTGCTTGAAGGAGAGCGATCAACCGACGAAGAGTTTGGTGCCGCAATGATGAAGCTGTAAAACGCATGAAGGCCGCCGGTAAGGGCGGCCTTCGCGTTAGCGGAGCGTTGTGAGGAACCCTGCCACGTTGGGGGTCTGGCGCATCACGTAGCTTGCCGCCTTCTGTTCCTCGCCGTGAAGACGGATGATCCGCGGCCACGTCGTCGGCAGCCCGGCTCGGATCCACAGGCCGTGCTTCCGACTGAGATCGGCCAGTTCCTGGAGGAACCGATCGAGCCCGTGCGAGAGGTGGCTCGGCCCGCGGCCCTGCTCGGACCGGAGCATCCTGTCCATCAGGTGCTCGCCGTGGGTGTTCGTGGCGCGGTAGCCCACTTCCTCCCCGAACGCTTCACCGATGACGGGCCACCAGGTGAGAGACCCACGCTGTTGCGCGACGATCCAGTAGTTACGTCGCCTGCAGAGCGCCTCCACCTCGTTCATGAACGCCAGGTTCAACTCGCGATCGCTGGTGGGAAGGTGGGGGAGGTTCGGGTACATCCGCGAGACAAGGCGCTCGGTGCCGGGAAGATCGATCGGCGGCCACGCGTCACGGAGCTCGCTCCACGTCACGACGCGGAATGCTTCCGGTACCGCATTCATGTGGCCTTCGATGAACTCCTCCGGCGTCACCGATCCACGGCCGTCCCAGATGTCGCCGCTCGGCGAGCGAACGCCACAGTGCGAGAGTGAGTACTCCGCAGTATCGATGGCAATCATCTCCCAGCCGGTGATGCGATGCACCGCGGCGGCGAAGGGGATACAGTGGCCGCGCCAGAAGATGTATTGTTGGGTTTCGAACTCTTCTTGAGCGTCCTCGTTCTCGAGGTTCAATGGAATGATGTGTGCCAAGGGTTCTCCAGGGGTGAAAACGGACCGAAAAGTGTAGCCGATCTCCGTTGTTCTGTCTATAGAAGTATCAACCGCGGTATCCACACGATTTCTTCCAAAATGGTGGCGAAATTGATACGCTGGTTGCCTATGAAGTATTGGATATGTTCCGTGCTTTTGCTCTTGGGCGCGCCAATGTTCGCTCATGCTGAGGGAACGCTTGACATCGAGTTTCCGGTGGTGGGCGACGTCTCGTACGCCGACACCTTTACGGCTCCACGAAGCGGCGGCCGCATTCATCACGCCACGGACATCATGGCAGCAAAGATGTTGCCGGTGGTGGCGACGGTCGACGGCACGATTCTTTTCGCTCCAATGGTGGAGCCAAGCTACGGGTACATGATCATGCTGGGCGGTGACGATGGGTATCAATATAATTACGTTCATTTAAACAACGACACGCCGGGAACCGACGACGGTCTTGGTGGCCCGGAAAACGCGTACGCCGCGGGTATCAAAAAGGGCGTCCATGTGAAGCGTGGTCAGCAGCTCGGGTATGTTGGTGATTCGGGAAATGCCGAGCACACGGACCCGCATCTTCACTTTGAAATTCTTGATCTGAACAACGCGCCAATCAATCCGTATCCCATTTTGAAGGCTGCACAGGAAGCGGAAACACAAACCTTGAGTGCGACTGCTGCGGAAGCGGAAACGGAAGCCGCAAAAAGCCAAAACACGGTGGTTGAAGATCCTGCAGTCTGTGCGCCGGGCGACATGATCCGCACGGAAAGGAATCCCGACGTGTACTTCTGTGGCCACGACGGTGGGCGATACTTGTTCCCAACTGAGGCGATTTTCCTCTCGTGGAACAAAGATTTTCACGAAGTGAAATTCGTTTCCGACCCGTTCATGAACGCACTTCCAGTGAACGGCAACATCGGTATCAATCCGCAACACTCGTAATACAACACGCAAAATGCAGCTCGTGATGAGCTGCATTTTGCGTTGGGCACGAGCGTTGCGTTCTCGTGCCGCGTTGATCTCAGTCAATCATCCCGTAGATCATCCGAGCGTCCCTCACGAGACGAGCGAAGCGATCCGGCGGGAGAGCTGAGAGCTCTTGGAACGTCGTGCGTTCGGGAACACCCGGATGCCCGTGTCCGAACACATTCACACTCATGACGGAATGGCGCACCGGGCAGACCCAGTGCCATGCATCTGGCCGAATCATCACGCGACGTTCCCCGGGAAGACAGAGATGCCGTTCGACGACGCTTGGCGGCAGCCCGTCGGGTGTTCCGATTCCACGTCCCTCCCAGTACGCGCCGTCCTTCAGAAGAAATCCTGTTGGTCGACGATGACGGTGGAGGAGCGGTGTTGTGCCTTTTGGAACGGGAAGGATTCGGTGAACGACGGCGAGATGCCCGCCTTCCATCCTCACCCAGATGCGCTCGACGTTCGGAAGTACGTCGTCCACGAGCATGGAGAACCACTGGGTGGTTGGATCTGAAAGGCAGTGTTCGATGGTGTTGTCCGCGAGCTCGAGTTGTTCGAGCATGAAGTGTTCGGTGATGGTCACGTTTCCTCAAAAGTGGTGAGTATAGTAAGACAGCATCTTGCCGAAAGGTCAACGAAAATCCCTTATTTCTCATGTTTTGCGCAGCGGCAGTGTTTCCCGATGAAAAAGTTGAAGTATTCGCGGCCGTAGTCGTAGCAGAGTTCCTCGCCGGGTTTGATGGCGCGCTTGGAGTAGACGAAGACTTTGTTTCCCTTTACTTCTACCTCGCAATTCGGGCGGCAGGAGTGGTTGATGTATCGCGCGAGGTTTTTTCGTGTGGTACCGTTGATGGTTTTGCCGTTCCCAAGCTCGAAAAGATACTTTCCGCCAATACGGTTTGCTTGGTCTTCTGTGACGACATCGCCCCAGTATTCAATAATGAATCGGCGCTTGGGGATGGCAATATTCGTAAAGATGCCCAAGCCCGCAGCGCTTTTGCGCGGCACAACGGTGAATGCGGTCTTGCGTGGCGTGTAGGCCATAAACAAAAAATAACCGTGAACGATAGTAGAAATTTTGAAAAACGTCCAGAACGCGCGAAGGCTGCACCCGAGGGTACAGCCTTCCGTTCGTCGTCGTAGTCTGTCTGCCTCTGACCCTACTCGTCGGCGCCCCAGCTGATCTGAAGGGCCTTCTCGGGATCCTCTTGCGCGCTGAGGAACCGGTCGTTCAGGCGGTCCAGTCGTTCTTCGAGTGTCTTGCCCTTGGCGCTCTTGCGGTCCAGGTCCACGTTCAGGTCGAACAGCGCCTGCTGGTAGAACCAGGCTCGGGCGCGTTCGTGGTGAACGCTGAACAGGTCGAACAGCGCGGGGTCCACGTACACGGCGGTGAAACCGTTCTTGTCCGTGGGCGTTGCGACGCTGGCCGCCGTGCTCGCGATGAGCTTCGAGTACTGCCCATCGGACACGGTGTCGAGCGCCTCGCGAGCTGCGGCCCTGCCGAAGCGCTCGCGGCGGCTCTCGTTGTCCGGATCTCCGTGCTTCTGCATGTACGGCAGCGCCCGCTTCGCATGCGCGAGCTCGTGGGCGATCACCGCCACCGTCAGCCACTCGTTGTCGAGCGTGCCGTCGATGAGCACCACCGGAACCCCGGCGTCGCCTGCCGTCCACATCCCAAAGATGTTGTACAACATCAGGTGCGGATTGAAGACCACGAAGTTGTACGCGCCGATGGGGTTGTCCGTGAGCACGGAGGCCATGCCTTCCGCGTCCGGCGCGCTGACTTCCGCTGGCTTGAACCGGCTGCGCAGCAGCTCGGCGAACGCGTGGAAGTCCTTCGCCGACGTGGCGTCTTGTCGCGTGGAGGCCTTGGTCTCCAGCTCGCCGAACTTCGTCAGCGCGGTCTGGTAGACGGTCGTTGTCTCCGCCAGGGTGAACGGCGCTTCTGCGGGAGTCGGTTCCGGCTCGACGACAAGCTCCTGGGCCGGGTCGTCCGCGGTCATGGGCGGCTCGACGAGGGTCTTCGGGTCGATCCGGGCAGGGGTAGAGGGGGTGCCGCAAGCGGCGAGGAGAACAGTGAGGATGGAAAGAATAGCAGGCTCCGTGTGGGTGAGGTCTCCCCGAATCCGAAGAAACGGTGAGGGATGAGAGTATCAGAAAAAGGGGCAAATGTACAGAACCTGATAGAATGTCCCCATCTGCACAGCGTCGCGCATATTTCGGATCTTCATATCGGCTCCTCGCCCGAGCGTTCGTTTGCGACGAAACAGATCTGTGACGCGATTCTCGCGACCGACATTGAGACGATCATCGTGACCGGCGATGTTACGAATCGGGGGAGCGTTGCGGAGTTTGAGGAATTTCTTGCGTTAACATCGGAACTTCGTTCCAGCCGACACGTTGTGCTTCTCCCCGGCAATCACGATCGTTCGCGCGCAAACATCACCACGCGAATGATGGGCGGAGATACAGCGAATCTCGTGATGTGCAATGGGGCTGCGATTCTCCGGATTGATACAACGATTTGGTACAATCGCATCACGTTCGCAAGTCATGGGAATATTTCTCTGACAATGGTTCGCGAGGTTGATCGGCTGCTTGCGTCTCTTTCATCCGATACGGCAGTTATCGTTGCGCTCCACCATCATCCATTGCCACTTCCGGCGGAATTGCTCATTGAACATATCTCGTCGTGGTTCTCGCTCCCGTTCGCAGAAAGTCTTTCGTACGGTTCGCGATTACTGGAAACGGTGAAGGGCCGATGCGACCTTGTGCTTCACGGACACCGCCATGTTCCATCAGAGATTGTTTTCCCTTACGCGCAGCGGCCGCTTGCGATCTACAATGCGGGTTCGTCCACCGGACTTGGCGCGTTCCGCCGATTCGACATCGACGACGCGAATCGTGTCTGCGAACCAACGTGGATACGTGTTGAATAGATCTCTCTGTTGTGAGCGGCGTTACCCAAGGTATTCGTTCGTTTCTTCAGGTAGCGGAGTAAGATCCACATTGAACGACGGTGCAGTCCACGAGCGCTCACCGGTGATGGTCATGTCGCGAGCCGGGGATCGTGTTGCGTTTTCAATCGCCCCCCACACTTCGTTGCGGTTGCGTCCGGAAGTAATGGAGTGTTCGATGCGGCGAACGCCAGGATATTTTTCTTCGAGTGTGCGATGAACCTTTGTAGCTTCCGATGCTGAGAGTTTGTCCATCTTGTTCGTCACGATGATGAACGGAATGCCGTTGTCTTGGAGCCATGCCGCCATGTCCGCATCGAGTTCCGTTGGCGGAATCCGTGCATCGATCACAAGAAGCACTAGGCGCAGCTGTGGCGTGTGCAACAGGTACTCATGAATCATTTCTGCAAACATGACACGCTTTTCTTTTGATGTTTGTGCATAACCGTATCCCGGAAGATCCACAAGAAAGAACCGTCCGTCGATATCGTATAAATTGATGGTTTGTGTGCGGCCAGGGTCAGCACTGACGCGTGCGAGGTTTTTTTGTCCAGTGAGATGATTAATCATCGACGACTTTCCCACATTGGAACGCCCAACCATTGCGATGTGCGGTTTGGCATCCACCGGCAGGTCGGAGAGTTTAGTGGTTGCGGTAAAAAAAGACGCGGGAATCATAGAAGGGCGATCGTACCACACCTGCGCCGTCATGAACATCATGCATTTGTCTGGTGGATAAGTTCCTGCAAGAATTCCTCGTTATCCTGATAGACTGAAGGAATGATTTTTAGCGACGCGACGTATGATTGAGACGCCTTCTTCCGTAGACGCAGCGGTAATACAGCGGACTGAGCGAGAGCGGTTGGAAGCCGAACGAGCAGAGCATTTTCCAGAGGTGGACGGCGCGCTTCGTGCATACGAATCTGCGGTTGCGGCACGGAAAGCGTTTCTTCAAACGCTTCTTGAGAGGGACGACGCTTGGGCTGAAGCAGATTATACTGTAGGAGATGTTGCAACGAACTTTATTCCAGGAATGACGACAATGAAACACATTATTGCATTCGCGATGAGTGTTGTGACGCAGGGTCTTACGCGCAGCGAGTATAAACCCGCAACCTTCACCGATGCGAAAGACGCGATGAAACGCTATCTTGCCCTCGAAGCCGCAGCAACAAAACTCAAGCTGGAGGACATGTTCCGTTCAACAGAAAAAGGCCTAGCTGATGCTGAGGCGGAACTGCAGACGGCGCTGGAACATGTGGACACGAACAGCGTTCTTTCAATGCTGGAGTTGCAGGAAAAAATTTTGAAGGAGAACGCGGCTTGAGTTCGCCGGGTTCGTGCGCGTGGTATGCTCGCAGCATACTTTTATGATTCCGGGATCGCGACAGGCATTGCAAACATATAAGCGCGTTCGTGAATTTCTCAGTCAACATGAGCGATGGTTCATGCCGATCATGCTTGTGATGGGAACGGCGTTTGATGTGTGGCAGTTCCGCGTATTGGACTTGCGCGAGAAGTTTGTGGTGATGAGCGTGTATGTTGCAATGGTGATGGGATCGATGGCACTCACGGCATTTCAGAGAGCGGAGGAGATTTCATCGTTGCGATATTTCAGGCTTGCCGCACCATTTGCACAGCAATTCGCGATGGGAGGATTGCTGAGCACCGCGCTGTTGTTTTATTGGTTTAGTGGAACATTTTCAGTGACGTGGCCGCTCATCGCGCTTGTTGCGATCCTGATGATTTCGAATGAAACACTGCGGCACGTTGTGCTGAGGCCAATGGTGCAGGTTGGCATTTTGTATTTTGCGCTGTTCTCACTATTCGCTATTTGGTTCGCACATCTTTTTGATTCGCTCAGCTGGCCAGTGTTTTTGGCCGGAGGTTTGGCGAGCATGATTGTGATGACGTTGCTCCTCGTGCTTCTTATCAACCTTGGGGATCTCTACAAAGATCGTGTTCACATGTGGTTGGTGATTGCCGGCGTATTTGTATTTATGAACACGTGTTATTTTTTGAACATTATTCCGCCAATCCCTCTCGCGCTTCGTGACGCAACGATGGCGTACAGCGTAACGTCGGACTACGTTCTCGTCACTCCGGAAGAATCATGGCTTGATCGATTCATTTTTGGCGAAACCATTCTTGTCACTCCCGGTGATGCGTTGTATGCCTACACCGCGGTGTATGCGCCAGAAGGATTGACGACAACAATCGTTCACGTGTGGCAGCGCTATGATGCGGACACCCATAGCTGGGAAACTGAACACGAATTACCGTTTCAAATCAGTGGCGGCCGGCCCGACGGCTATCGTGGCTATTCCATGGTGTCTTCCATCGCCGCTGGAAAGTGGCGCGTGAGCGTTGAGACAACAACGGGTCAAGTCTTGGGACGAATGACCTTTACGGTGGTGACGGGAGACTGAGCCTTCCCCTAACACGCAAGCGCCAGTGGCGAGGATACATTCTTCCAACGAGCACGCGCCCCACAGCTGCAGGTGAGCGAAAGCGAACCGTCGCAGCGTAGGGGATTCGCGCGGAGTGCAGAAGAATGTATCCGAGCCACCAGCTTGCATCATTCCTTTTTTTCTGCTAACGTTCGCAAAATCCTATGTACAACAAATATCACAGTCAGCGTTCTGGCAGCACGACAGATCGAAAACCCAGCAATCGTGGCACCTGGAACCGCGCAGGCGCAGGGCGCCCAGCGCCTCGCGAATTGCACGATGCCGTGTGTAGCGAGTGCCGTAAGCCATGCCAAGTGCCATTCTTCCCAAGTGAAGGACGCGCCGTAAAGTGTCGCGATTGTTTCCGCACCGACGGACCATCATTCGGTGATCGCGATGATCGTCGTCCATCGTTCGACCGCAAACCATCGTATTCCGATCGTTTTGAGCGCCCAACGTATGCTCCTCGCGAGGATCGATCGTCTGGAAGCAGCGATTCCGTGCGCCTTGCCGCTATCGAACGCAAACTTGATCAGATTCTCGAATTGCTCGACGCAGACGAAATCTAGAACGCAGAACTTCCCCATTTGGCCTCTTTTCGACTCTCGACGTCGCAAATTCGCTCAACGTACCGAGAAGTACGCCTCGCGAACTTTGCTCCTTGTTCATCGAAAATAGTCTCAAATGAGAAAGTTCTGATCAATTCAAGGCCGCCTGAAAGGGCGGTTTTGTGTTACACTTTCTTCAACATTAACTGCTATTCCTATGAAGGCACTTCCACGCTCCACTGCGAAAGATGTGTTCTCGCATTTGTTCGCAATCGTGACGCTCTACGTTTCTGTGGTGTCGTTCATCATTCTTGGATTCCAGTATATCGACGTGACATTTCCCGATGCGCTGAGTTTTTATTACACCGGCGCACTCGATGCGATTCGTGGTGGCATGGCAAGTCTTATCGTCATGTGGCCGGCGTTCATTGCGATTTCGTGGTTTATGCATAAGGACGCGAAGGCCGATGCCGAGAAGCGCGAGATTTCCATTCGCAAATGGTTGCTCTACCTCACACTTTTTGTGACTGCGATCACGATCGTTGTTGATCTCATTACCTTGGTGAATTATTTCTTGAACGGCGAAATTTCGACACGATTCATTTTGAAAGTCCTCGTGGTGCTCGCAACAGCCGTTGTGGTGTTTGCGTATTACCTTTGGGATTTGCGTACAGAATCCATCGCGAAGTCGGTGGTCCCAAAGAAGACCGCGATCGCGACATCGATTGTTGTGGTTCTTACAATCGTTCTTGGGTTCTTGCTTGTGGGTTCACCGGCACAACAGCGCAAGGTTCGGTTTGATGAGCAACGCGTTCAAGATCTTTCAACGATTCAGGGAGAAATCACGAGATATTATTCAACGAAACAGGCTCTTCCTTCAGCGTTGTCCGATCTCACCGATTCAATAAGCGGATTTGTTGCCCCGGTTGATCCAACAACGAATGCTGCGTTTGAGTACAGTGTTCTAAGCCCGCTGCAGTTTCAGCTCTGTGCCACTTTTGAAGCAGATTCCGTCGGGAACCAAACGGATTGGACTCGGCCGTACGGAGTGTATAGTCCGTATAATGAAAACTGGATGCACGACGCTGGACGACAATGTTTCTCGCGCACGATTGATCCAACGATGTATCCTCCAGCGAAGTAGGAAATCAAAACGCCCCGTCGCAATGACGGGGCGTTTTTTTGCCTCCCCCAACCACTCCATAAATGGAGGGGAGGATGTCGGTGATAGCCTCTCCCCCATTTATGGGGGAGTCGGAGGGGGCTTACTTCGCAATTTGGAACGTGTCCTTCTGTGTAATATTGTAATGCTTTGCAGCGCTCGATCCTTGCACGACGAGTTCCAGGAATCGTTTGCTGCCGTAGCCGGAACTTCCCATCGTTAATCCTGTTTGGTAATTCGGAACTGTACGAAGCTGTTTGTAACACGTTGCTTTAATCGCAAGCCCGTTCAAAATGATTTCTCGTTCAGCACCTTCTTCGAATGCGATGTCTTCCGGAAGAAGTGTTGTTTTGCAGTTGCCGAAGGAATCAATGCGCCACACGTCGAGTGCCGCGTCGGGAATGTCGGTGAACATGAGTTTTTCCGATGGCACGTCCTTCTTGTCCCACACGATGCGGGCAAGGCGGGGAAGGTAGTCGAAGCTGCGGAACTGTGATGTTGCTGCGCGGTCGATAATCTCCTGATCATATCCGCCGAACGCCAGAACGGTGCGGATGTCGGTGACGTTTACGTGATCTGAGAGACCGAATTTCTTCAGGAGCGAGAGCACTTCGCCATCAATGGTGCAGACCACAAGAATCTTGCCAATCCAGAGGTATCCAAATGGTGTGCCGTTCGGCCATTTTCGTGCAGCGCCATGGCGAGGAGCGACGTTCACGGCGATGATGCCCTCTTGGTCGTCTGAGGCGTCGAGCACGTCGATCAGGTTGCCTGCAGCTTCAATATCGGAGAACGCGCCGGCAAAACTCGACGGCACGCCCGGAAAGAGCACGCTGTATCGGGTTTGCTGACGAATCTGCGCGTTGCCGTCTTGGCAGTCAGTAATGATGGAGATAAACATAGGGAAAAGAGATTTCTGCGCTATGGTTACACAAAAAGTTTGAATAATCAAGCACGTTATGGTAGCATATTTCACTTCCTATGACCCAAGAAGCCTCAAAGAAATCGTCTCCGAGCATCTTTAGCGTGCTCACGCCGTATCGAAAATTCGTGGTGCTCTTGATTGGTTTGGCTGTTGCGATGAATACGGTGAGCTTGGTTATTCCAAAGCTCGTTTCACGCGCGATCGACGCGTTTTTGACGCATCGGTTTGACCCTTCGGCAATCACGATCGCGTTCGTTGCCGTTGCGGTCGGTATTATGGTGCTGACGTATCTCCAAGGGATTGTGCAAACATACGCATCAGAGCGTGTGGCTCGCGATGTGCGGAATGCGCTGACGGCAAAAATTTCCAATCAGAGCTTTGCATACATTCAAGAAAAGACACCGGCGCAGCTGCTCACAAATCTCACATCTGACATCGACGCCGTGAAGCTTTTTGTGTCGCAGGCGATTGTAACGCTGGTGTCGTCCGCGATCATTATTGTTGGATCCGCGATTGTGCTTCTTTCAATTCAGTATGAGCTCGCGATTGTGGTGCTGTGCGTGTTGCCGACAATCGGGTTTGCATTCGCAATGACACTTGCCCGAGTTCGTCCACTTTTTAAGGCGTCGCAAGAAGTCATCGACTGGTTGAACAAGGTGATTAACGAAAGCATTCTTGGTGCTGCGTTTATTCGTGTCGTCAATGCCCGTCGCACTGAAGAGCAGAAATTCACCGTCGTCAACGCAAAGGCAAAAGACGTGAGCATGAATATTTTGTATCTTTTTGCTGGACTGATCCCAATTATTACGTTCGTTTCAAGTTTCGCGACGTTGTGTATTTTGTTCCTTGGTGGCCACCTCGTTATTGGTGGCGGACTTTCGCTTGGAGACTTTGCGGCGTTCAACAGCTACGTTGGATTAATGATCTTCCCGATTCTCATGATTGGCATGATGAGCAACGTGATTGCACGCGCCACAACATCGTACGAACGCATCACCGATGTGTTGAATGCACCAGACGCAAAGGACACTGGAGCACGTGTCGTCGATATTCGTGGCGATATCGATGTGAAGAATGTCACGGTGATGTTCGGTGAAAAGTACGCGCTCAAGGATGTGTCGCTCTCGATGAAGGCTGGAACGAAAACGGCAATTCTCGGTCCAACGGCTGCAGGGAAGACACAGTTGCTCTACGTATTGATCGGACTGATTGATCCGCAGGAAGGATTCGTGTCGTACGACGGTATTCCGATGAAAGATTTCGAGAAAGTCTCGTTCTACCGCCAAATTGGTCTGGTGTTCCAGGAGAGCATCATGTTCAACGTGTCGGTGCGTGAGAATATTGCGTTCGCTGGCATCGCAACTGAGGCAGACATCGCAAAGGCGATTGCAACAGCAGAGCTGAACGATTTCATCAGCGCACTGCCGCAAGGATTGGATTCGATTGTTTCCGAGCGTGGAACGAGTCTTTCCGGCGGGCAAAAGCAGCGGATCATGTTAGCGCGTGCGTTGGCACTGAACCCGAAGATTCTGTTCCTCGACGATTTCACAGCGCGCGTTGATGCAAAGACCGAGCAAACAATCGTCGCAAATATCGGCGCGAACTATCCGGGCACGACGATTGTTTCCGTCACGCAGACCATTGCGCCGATCCAGCACTACGATCAGATCGTGCTCCTGATGGAAGGAGAGATTCTCGCGAAGGGTACGCACGAAGAGCTCATGCGAACGTCGCCAGAGTACGTGCAGATGGTTGAATCGCAGCAAAGCACAAGTACGTATGAATTATAGCCTTGCAGAAAACAAGGGAACGTCGTCCAACGCGCTGCTTGCCGTGGCGAAGAAATTCGTTCCGTTCATTCGTGGAGAACAAACCGGAATGATCGTCGCATTCATTGCGATTCTTTTGAACTCCGGATTGAACCTCGCTGCGCCAATGATTATTGGTCACGTTGTTGATACGTACATCGTCACCCGTCAGTTTGATGGCGTGATCACGTTTTCGTCGCTGTTGTTGGCCATCTTCGGTCTTGCCGCATTGGCGCAGTACACCCAAACTCGCGTGATGGGCGCCGTGAGCAACCGTGTGTTGTTCAATTTGCGCAACGCAATCTTTACAAAATTGCAGACGCTTCCCGTGGCGTTCTTCAATCAGAACAAGGCTGGTGACCTCATCTCGCGCATCAATAATGACACCGATAAATTGAACCAATTTTTTTCTCAGGCATTGATGCAGTTTGTGGGAAGCGTGTTTATGGTGATTGGTGCAGGAATCTCCGTCCTCGTCATCAGTCCTCGTCTTGGCGCTGCAGCACTTGCGCCGGCGTTGTTCTTGCTGGTGGTGACGCGTGTGCTTTCGGGTTGGATGAAGCGGAAGAATGCGCGAAGTCTTGAAACCACCGGCGACATGAGCGCGAGTATTCAAGAAAGCTTGAACAACTTTAGCGTGATCGTTGCATTTCATCGCCAGGATTACTTCCGTGAGCGATTTATTGCGGTGAACGACAAGAACTTCAAAGCATCAATCACTGCCGGACTTGCGAACACTATCTTTACGCCGATTTACGGTCTGTCGAGCAACATCGCGATTCTCGTCGTCATTGCGTACGGCGCACACCTCATCGGGCTCGGACTCCTCACGATTGGTGTGCTCATCAGTTTCTTGACGTACGTGACGCGCTTTTACGATCCGTTGCGCCAGATTGCGAACCTTTGGAGTTCTTTTCAGCTCGCGCTTGCGGCGTGGGATCGCATTTCCGATATTCTCAGCATGGAGTCGGAAATGGTTGAAGGCGCTGGCGGTACGATGAATACATCTGCACCAGTCTTGGAATTCCAGAATGTGAAATTCCACTATCCTAATGGAAAAACCGTGCTGCGAGACGTGAATCTGTCGCTTGAAGCGGGGAAGACGTACGCGCTTGTTGGCCCAACTGGTGGTGGAAAAACCACCACCGCGTCTTTGATGGCGCGGTTGTATGATCCGTCCGAAGGATCGGTATTGCTTCACGGCGTTGATATGAAGACGTATACGGCAGCAGACCGCGCGAAGCGCATTGGCTTTATTCTTCAGGAGCCATTCCTGTTTACGGGAACGATTCGCGATAACATTGTGTACGGAAACGATAACCTTTCATCCGTGACATCGGAGCAGCTTGTGGAGATTCTTACAAAGAGCGGGCTCTCGTCGCTGCTTCCTCGTTTTACCGAAGGGCTCGATACACCGGTTACATCAAACGGAAATTCCATGAGCCTTGGCCAGCGCCAGCTCATTGCGTTCATGCGTGCTGTGTTGCGTAAACCAGATATTCTTATTTTGGACGAGGCGACGGCGAATATCGACACGGTGACGGAACAGCTCCTTGAAGACATTCTCCGTCAACTTCCCGCAACAACAACGCGAGTCATCATTGCGCACCGTTTGAACACCATCGAAGCCGCGGACGAAATTTACTTCGTGAACGCCGGAACCGTAACCCCAGCAGGATCGTTGGAACACGCGGTGGACATGGTGATGCACGGCAAACGGGAATCGTAACCTGAACCGGAGCTGACCTTGGAGAGGGTTGTGAATCGGCAACGCGACGTGTACGTGAAGGGTAAGAATCTCTCGTAGGCGATCATGGATCAGATTCTTCACTTCGTTCAGAATGACTGAGGGAAAGACACTTTGATTTTTTCTTTCGCGCATGTCGTGTCGACATAACATTTTGTGCGTAGAAATGCCAATGATTTTGAATATCGGATGTCGTGTCCACACGACATCCTCAATATCGCAAAACGCACACGCCGAGGTCGCCGATGATGTGTTGCTGTCGCCATCCGTCCCCCTCACATCCATCCAAGGTCAGTCTCCGGTCTGGTCTCTTTCACTTTTTTCCCGTACACTTCCGCCGAATATGCTCACGTCAACAGAAATTATCATCTTCTATAAATACGTTCGGATCAGCGATCCGGTCGCGTTTGTGGCGTGGCAGCGGGCAACGTGCGAGGAGCTTGGATTGCGTGGCAGAATCCTCATCGCTGAAGAGGGAATCAATGGCACGCTCGAAGGACCGACAGAATCGATCGCGGAGTACGAGTCGCGGATGCACGGTCGACCTGAGTTCTCCGACCTCTGGTTTAAATCGAGTCCGGGCACAGGCGAGGCGTTTAAGAAGCTTATCGTCAAGCTTCGTTCTGAGATTGTCGCAACCGGATTGCCGAAGGGATGTGACATCGATCCGAATGTGGTTACTGGGAAGCACATCGGTCCCGAAGAGCTGAAACGCTGGATTGAAAATGGCGAAGACTTCGAAATTATCGACATGCGCAACGATTACGAGTACGCTGTGGGCCACTTTGCCAACTCCAGAAATAGCACAATGGCGAACTTCCGGGACTTACCGAAGATTGCGGCGAAGTTTGAAGGGCTGAAAAAGAAGAAGGTACTGACCGTGTGCACGTACGGTGTTCGGTGTGAGAAGGCATCGGGCTTCTTGAAACAAGAAGGCTTCGAAGACGTCTATCAATTGCACGGAGGCATTGGGACATACATGAAACAATTCCCGGGCGAGGACTTTTTGGGCTCCTTATACGTCTTTGACGGACGAATGACTGAACAATTTACAAGCAAGTATATGGTGATTGGTGAATGTACGGCGTGTGGTTCAAAAACAGAGCGATTCGGGAACTGCGCGTGGCACGATTGCCATAAGCAATTGCTGATCTGTTTCAACTGCGCAAAACACGAAAAAGGCATTTGGTGCAACGACGACTGCATGGTTGGTGCGGCATCAGGTGTTCCTGTCCGATAATCTTTTTTATGGACCACGGGAATGTCATTGTTCGATTCGAAAATGTGTCGTACGCCTACGACGGGGATTACCCCATTCTTGACGACGCAAATTTTTCGATTCGCGAGAACAGTAAAATGACCCTGATGGGACAGAATGGTGCGGGGAAGAGCACCATTTTTAAAATGATTTTGGGGGAGATCAAACCCGACGCCGGGCAGATCCATATTCAGAAAGGTGCGACCATCGCCATTGGCCGGCAGGTGATGGGCCGTGAGCATCTCACAGAATCGGTTCGTGAGTTCTTTGCACACGCGTTTCCAGAAATCACCTACGACCTTGATAAGCGCATTGCCGAGGTACTTGAGGCGGTAAACCTTGTTGCGCCGCTTGAAAAGATCGTCGGCGAGTTTTCCGGCGGTCAGCAGGCGCGATTGTTGCTTGCGTACGCTTTAATTCAAAATCCAGACATTTTGTTGCTCGACGAGCCGACGAATAACTTGGATCGCGACGGTATTGATCATCTCACCGGGTTCTTGATGATGTACCCAAAGACGGTGCTCGTCATTTCCCACGATGCGGATTTCTTAAATGCATTTACGGAAGGCGTGTTGCACCTGGATGTGTATCGTCATCAGACGGACATCTACGTTGGAAATTATTCCGACGTGATTGAGGAAATTGCTGCTCGTGTTGAACGCGACCGCGCAAAGAACGCGCAGTTGCTCAAAGAAATCCAAGATCGTAAGGACAAGGTGAACTTCTTTGCGAACAAAGGAGGAAAGATGCGTAAGCTCGCAAGTAAGCTGAAGGATCAAGCCGAAGAAGCGGAGGAGAATATGGTTGAGGTGCGTCGCGATGATCGAACGATTAAAGATTTCACCATTCCAACGCAGGACTTCATTGAAACCATGGTGACGATGACATCGGTGAAAGTGATCAAGAATCACGAACCGCACGATGCAAAAGTCCATATTAAGCTGCGTCGTCGTCAGAAACTGCTGGTGTCTGGCACAAACGGCATCGGTAAAAGCACGTTGCTTCGCGCATTGGCCGCAGGAAAGACCGACGGACTCTCCATCGATCCGGGCGTGAAGGTTGGCTACTACCGCCAAGATTTCTCCGGTCTCGACTTTGAGCAAACCGCGTACGATTCACTTGCATCGGTTATGGAGCTGAAGTCGAACGAAACGCTGCGTGCGGTCGCATCGCAGTTCTTGCTGACGAGTGCGGTGCTCCAGAATACGGTCGGATCATTGTCTGAGGGACAGAAAGGGCTGCTCTGTTTTGCGCGATTTGTACTGCAAGCTCCGGGATTGTTGATTCTCGACGAGCCAACAAACCACATTAACTTCCGACATCTTCCAGTCATCGCAAAGGCGATCGATGAATATCAGGGTTGTGTGATCATGGTAAGCCACGCGCCAGAATTTGTTTCGCAAATTCACTTTACCCAAACGCTCGACATGAGCACGTTGAGTTAAAACCGTGAACGGGACGAGCTGCGAAGCTCGTCCCGTTTCGTTGACCGGCTTTCGCCGATCCGTCGTCATCGCCGCGTGTGGCGAGACGGTGTTCCTACCCGCCGATGTGCCAGGGCTGGCCGCGTTTCGAAAATCGATCCTCGCGAGGACGCGAGAAGCTGCGGGCCTCGCGATCACGCTGGTTGCCGGAGATGAATCCGGTTTCGTGGTCGAAGGCGAACGACTTGAGCCCTCGCGCGTAGAGCACCAGGTCCGACATGGGCGGACAGATACCCTTCACCTTGGGATAGTTGCGCGTCTTGTGGAAGCCGGGAATCACCGTGCGGATCTCCGCAATGGCGCTCGCGGTGGTCTGGTGACCGAGTTCGCGGAGTGCGTTGCGGCGGAACTTCTTTTTCTGCGTATCACTGAGCGTGGTGGACATGAATAGGAACCTCTGCGGGACGGGGTGTTTGGCCTCAGGCAAAGCCGGGGGAGTAAGTGAACGCCTGAAGAAAAACGACCTGTCGTTTGGACAGATCGTTTTTCTTCAGTAATGCACGTTTGCACGATGCGTTATACAGAATGAATCGATCTGTCGTTCTGGCAAGGAAGGACACACGTAAAATCACAGAAGCCATGAATTGGCATTGCTGCGATCGCGACGGTCTTCTTTGCGTACGACTGAGCGTTCATAAGGATGCATTGAGAATACCACAGATTTTTTGCTTTGCAAGACGTTTGTGGATATTGTGGCTTCACGGTTCCTTCATGCGATGTCTGTATACTACCTGTGTATGAAAATCCTCGTGGTTGAAGACGAACAAAAATTGAATGCTGCCATTGTGCAGGGTTTGCGGAGCCGTGGGTATACAGTCGATGCGGCGTTTGATGGGGCGGAAGGGGAGCGGATTGCAAAGGAGAATCCGTACGATTGTATTGTGCTCGACGTGATGATGCCGGTGATGGACGGGTTTGAGATGTGCAAGAAACTGCGGGCATCGGGCGTACAGACTCCCGTACTTTTCTTGACGGCAAAGAGCGACGTACACGAGAAGATTACGGGGTTCAACGTTGGCGCAGACGATTACGTCGTGAAGCCGTTTTCCTTCGACGAACTTGTTGCCCGCATTCGCGCCATTACTCGTCGTGCTCCGAACGTTCAAGGCGATGTGCTCACGCTCGACGGGTTGATGCTGGACACCCGGTCGCAAATAGTGACGATCAATGGAAAACCGATCGAGCTGACGTTGCGAGAGTACGCATTGCTTGAGTATTTCCTGCGGAACCAAAATGTTGTTGTGACGCGCGAAGATATCTTGTCGCACGTGTGGGATCGGTTCTTTGATTCGCTGAGCAACGTGGTAGACGTTCATCTGAAAAATCTTCGAAAGAAATTGCCAAAGGACTATGCAAAGCGGATTCAAACCGTTTGGGGGAAAGGATACCGGCTCGTTTCGTGAGCACTACTTCCGAACGCGCATTGCGCTGACGGCAATTTATACGGGGATTCTCGTGGTGCTTTTGCTTGTTTCCAGCGGCGTGACGCGAGAAGTATTTTCTGAGCGATTGAGTCAGCGATTTGCACTGGTGATTGATCGGAACGATCGGATTCATCCGGTGGTGTTTCCGGTGAACGTCACCGACGTGACGGCCGAGCTTTCAGATACGTTGCTCATCGTGAACGGTATTCTTGTGCTTCTTTCTGTTTTTATCAGTTACCGACTTGCAACACGAACGCTGAGGCCAATCGAGGAAGCCTACGAGCGTCAGCGACAGTTTTTAAGCGATGCGTCGCATGAACTCCGCACACCACTCGCGATTCTTCAGGCGAATCTGGAGAACGAGCGCGACAGTGGGAACGCGGATCTTCGCGCGTCTGCAGAAAATCATCTGGAGGAGGTAAAGCGTATGAGCGTGTTGGTGAGTGATGTCCTTTCGCTGTCCAAGCTCGAACACACAGGATCCGAGGCTGTGCGAAGCGCATTGACGGTCAACGATGTGTTGCAGAATGTGATTGATCGACTCTCGCCAATCGCTGCGAAGCATCACGTCGCTCTGACGCTTGAAGACGCTCCAGAAACGTTCAACGTTCTTGCGGCCGAAGAGCCGTTGATTCGCGTACTCACAAACGTGATCGAGAACGCAATTCTCTACAACAAGACCGACGGATCCGTGACGGTTTCACTGGAGCGCGAAGACGACAGCGTGCGCATTGATGTTGTTGATACAGGTGTTGGCATTGGAGAAAAAGATGTTCAGAAAATCTTTGATCGGTTTTATCGCGCCGACAAAAGTCGTTCGCGACGAACTGGTGGGAGCGGGTTGGGGCTCTCTATTGCGCGATCCATTGTGGAGGCATTCGGTGGAACCATCGCAATGAAAAGCACTGTCGATGTTGGGACAACGGTGAGTATTCTCTTGCCTATCCACAACGCTTCATGATTACTTCATTGCGGTTTTTCTATAGTACCGGTGTTACTCTTAACCGCATTGTTCTATGACGATGACCAAGAAATCCGTGATCGCTGCAGCGATCGTCGCAACGCTCGGAATGGGTGCGTTTGGCGCAGCAACTGCGTTTGCCGCGACTGATACGTCGGACGGGCACAACCCAATGCAGAATCTTATTACCGCAATTGCGGAAAAGTTTAACCTCAACGAGGCAGATGTTCAGGCGGTATTCGACGAACAGCATGCCGCAATGCAGGAGGCGCGCCAAGAGGACGCGGCAGAACATCTCGCAAAAGCGGTGACCGACGGCAAGCTGACGCAAGCACAGGCTGATGCAATTACTGCAAACATGGCGTCGCAGAAAACATTCTTCGAAAGTCTGAAGGACATGACGCCGGAAGAACGACAGGAGGCGCTGAAGACGAACGCAGAATCGCAGAAGTCGTGGGCAGAGGAAAACGACATTCCAAAAGAATTCGCTCCAGGACACGGTCCACACGGCCGCGGCCCAGGACGATTCATGCGCGGCCAAGGAATGATGGGTGAACACGGTGAACAGCAGGGCGACAATGGGGGAGAGGTTCAAGAAGACAATGGATAAAGGAGCATATTCGCGAAGGCCGCCATCCACACTGGCGGCTTTCGTCGTTTCATCACAGCTTGTATACTTTTCGCACCAAAATTTCTTATGCAAAATACCGTTCAACGTGTTTCGATTCTTGTTGCAGCATTGCTCCCGGTTGTTGTGCTTGGATTTTTCGTCATGAAGCCAAAGGACTCTCCGCAATCTTCGACATCGGTTGCTGCGGCAACGGTTCCGCTGACAGCCGCGGCTTCTGCGTTCACGTTCACCAATGGTACATACAGTACGACGGTTTCATACAGCTCGCCAGGTGGCGCAGATAGTCTTGGAGTGAGCGTGACATTGAAAGGAGACGTGATTGTTGATGTTGCGGTGACCGAAATGGCAAACGATCCCGCGTCGCAAACATTTCAGGATGCGTTTGTTGCTGGATACAAAACCTTTGTTGTTGGAAAGAATATTGCCGACGTTCAGTTGAGCAAAGTTTCCGGATCGTCGCTGACGTCGCAGGCATTTAACGATGCGCTGAGTGCTATCAAAACACAGGCCGAAGCGTAATATGCGCCGGAACGAATTCGATGCGATTGGCACGCATTGGTGCATCGATCTTCCTGCAACACTCGACGCCCAGCGCGTCGAGTTTGTGATGAAGCGGATTCGCGATCGGATCGAGGTGTTCGATAAAACATATTCACGCTTTCGTTCGGATTCGATGGTCACGGTGATGTCGAGGGCTGCTGGTCGGTACGAACTTCCTTCCGATGCTGCGCCAATGCTTGCGTTGTATCGGAAACTGTACGACCTCACTGCCGGATCGGTAACGCCGCTGATCGGTCAAGCGCTTTCCGACGCAGGATACGACGCATCGTACTCGTTGAAGACGAAACCGATGATGGCGCCGAAGCCGTGGGACGACGTGATGCGTGTTTCTGGATCGGTGGTCGATCTCGCCGAACCTGTGCTTCTCGATGTCGGTGCCGCAGGAAAGGGGTATCTTATCGACATCGTTTCTGATCTCATTGAGAGTGAAGGAATCCGTTCGTACTGCGTTGATGCTGGGGGAGATATTCGATATCGAAACGAGACTGCCGAAGCGCTGCGTGTTGGACTGGAGCATCCGATGAACACGTCGCAAGTCATCGGCGTCGCGACCCTCGTGAACAGAAGCATTTGTGGATCGGCGGGGAATCGTCGTGCGTGGGGAACGTTCAATCACATTCTTGATCCACAATCACTGACGTCGCCAAAACATATTCTTACGGTGTGGGTTGTTGCGGATTCTACAATGGTTGCTGACGGCCTCACGACAGCGCTCATGTTTGCTGATCCGAACGCGTTGCAGTCAGTATTCGATTTTGAGTACGCCATTGTGCACGAGGACTTCTCGTTGACGCGATCTGAGGGTTTTCCGGGCGAGTTCTTTCAATCGTGACCATTCCCATGTACGCTGTGGCTAAGAATTCTTAACCATTGGTATGGAAACACTATTTCTCGTTGGGAAGATTGTGCTTGGTGCGTACTTTATTTTCGCCGGCGTTCCACACTTCACCAAGGCAAAGGGACTTATTGAGTATTCAAAGTACAAGAAGGTTCCCATGCCGGAAGTTGGTGTGTACGTGAGCGGACTCATCTTGGTTCTTGGAGGAGTAGGAATTCTCTTCCAGATGGATCTTGTGTGGGCATACGGCGCGCTCGCAGCATTGCTCGTGGTGTTCGCGGTGATGATTCACAATTTCTGGGCAACCACCGACGAAAAGCAGAAGATGACCGACATGATCATGTTCCAAAAGAACATCGCGATCGCTGCGGCGCTCCTGATGTTGCTCGCGAAATAGCATTTACCTTCAATCAGTCATCCCCGCGGCCTGTCCCCCGGAGGGGGAAGGCGGGGATCCAGACGCCCCGTTGGCACGACGGGGTGTTTTGTTTAGGCAATGGCGACGACGGTGTAGTGCGTGACGCGATCCCCAACGGTGACATCGGCCACGTCGCCAATTGCACAGCCAAGAAGCGCTTTGCCAATCGGGGAGTGATGAGAGATCTTTCCTTTCATCGGATTGCTCTCTTGAGAACCAAGGATCTCGTACGTGTAGGTCGCGGAGCCAGGTTCGAGTTTTACCGTGACGACGGAGCCGATGCGAACCCGAGTGGATCCCGCTTCGTGCACAATGGGAATCGCGTGATTGATTTTTTCGGTTAGGGAAAGAATCCGAGCGTTGATTCGCCTGAGGTTTTGCTTTGCCCACTGATACCCCGCGTTCTCCGAGAAATCACCCATTTCGCCGGTGCGCACCACTTCCGCCGCGGCAATACCACGTTCGGTATCGATGAGCCGTTGAAGCTCGCGTTTCATCGCGTCAATTTTTTCTGGCGTGAAATGCAAATCAGGTTCCTCGGTTTGCTGACGCTCGAGTTCTTTCTTTCGGGTTGGAAGACGCATAGAAGTAGTGTACGCTTTTGCCCATGTCTAAGCCACTCCTCGACGTGAAAAACCTCCGAAAGTCGTACGGCAAGCAAGTGGTCTGCGACGATATTTCGTTTGTGGTGGGCGAGGGGGAGCATATTGCGTTGATTGGTCGAAACGGTGCCGGAAAGTCCACGCTCCTGAATATGCTCATGGGAATTGAGGAGCCGGACGCGGGAATCGTGAAGCTCATGCCGTGGACGAAGCTTGGCATGGTTGCACAGCACGACATTCTTCCGGGCGACGTCACGACCGAAGAATACTGTTCATCGATCTCGGGTAAGCCGACGTGGGATGTCCGCAAGCTCGCGGCGAAGTTTGGATTCCATGGCGCCGACCTCGAAAAGCCGCCAACGGCGTTGTCGGGCGGATACCAGATGCGCGTGAAGATTGTCGCGATGTTGTTGTGTGATCCGAATCTCCTGCTCCTCGATGAGCCGGTGAACTATCTCGACCTTCCAACGTTGTTATTGCTCGAGCGATTCCTCGTGGAGTACGAGGGAAGCTTCATCATGACGGCGCACGATCGAGAGTTCCTCCAGAATACGTGTACGTCAACGTACGAAATTGAGCGTGCGGCGATGACGGAGTATCCAGGAACTGTCGAGGACTATCTTGTCTGGAAAGCGGAGCAGTTGGAGTTTGTGCGGAAGAGCAACAAGCGCGTGGCTCGCGAAATGGCGCATCATCAAGAATTCGTGAATCGATTCCAGTACAAGGCGAGCCAAGCGTCGCGTGCGCAGAGCAAGATCAAGCATATTGAGAAACTTCGTCGGAGCATTGTTGCGATCAAAAAAGATTTATCGACGACGCGAATTGTTATTCCAACACCGGTAATTATTCCGGGCATTGCGGTTCGCGTTGAAAAACTTTCGATCGGTTACGGAGATAAAGTGATTGGATCGAATATTTCGTTTACGTTTAATCGTGGAGAGAAAGTGGTCATTGCCGGAGAGAACGGAAAGGGGAAATCGACACTCTTGAAAACGCTTGCGGGAATCCTCGAGCCGATCGAGGGGTCCGTGAAGTGGTGGCATCGCGCGGACATTGGGTATTACGACCAAAAGACGGATGCGACACTCATCCCAACAGAAACGGTACTGCAATATCTCACACGGCTTGCTCCACCAATGGCATCGGGGGAGCGTATTTTGATGATGGCGGGAAACTTTTTGTTTCGTGGTGACGATTTGGAGAAGACGACGAGCGTACTCTCTGGTGGGGAACGTGCGCGATTGTGTTTAGCGGGGATGTTGCTCCACGAACACAGTGTGTTGATTCTGGACGAACCGACGAACCATCTTGATGTTGAAACGGCGGAGTCACTCGCGTCGGCGTTGAAGGAGTATGGCGGAACCGTCCTCTTTGTTTCGCATGCTCGAACGTTCGTGAATGCGCTCGCTGAGCGAATCTACGAAATTCGTGGCGGAACCGTTCGCCATTATGTTGGGACGTACGAAGACTACGTTCGCGATTTGGAAGCCATCATGGACGCGGATGATGTTGAAGTGCTACCGAAAGAATTATCTGATGACGCCGAAGCAAGGTCGCTCCGCCGACAGATGCTCAAGGAGAAACAGCGGCTTGCGGAACGGATGCAGATGCAGATTGAAAAGCTCGACAAAGAAAAAAGTGGAATCCTCGCGTACTTTTTTGAAAATCCAACGGACTATTCACCAGAAAAGAATCGTCGACTTTCTGAGCTCGATGACGAGTTGAGTCGAATCGAACACCAATGGCTCGTGCTCTGCGAAGAAATCGAAATGCTGAAGGCTGCGAAATAAGAAAATCAGTCATCCCCGCGCAGGCGGGGATCCAGTTCATCGCTCGTTGGTGGCTCACTCAGTCATTCTGAGCGAAGCGAAGAATCTCTCGTAGGTTAATCGATCCTCTCACTCATCAACGGGTCCTGTCGCCTCGGACCCCGTTACGGTGCTCAGCTCGCAGGTGAGCGTATCCGGTAATCATCATCGACATTCTGTGCTCGTTGCGCTCCGTACTTGTCCCCGGAGGGGGCGGGGACCTCCCTCGGCGCCACCCGTTGAATCACTCGCTACGCTCGGTCGGTTCCGCTCTGCTTCGGCTTGAAATCGAGCGCCAATGAATTTACGCAATATCGCATTCCGGTTGGGGCAGGGCCGTCGGGGAACACATGGCCAAGGTGAGCATGGCAGTTTGCGCAAAGAATTTCCGTTCGCGCCATGCCGAGCTCACGATCAGGCTCTGTTGCGACGTTTGCAGAGTTCGCGGCATCCCAAAAGCTTGGCCAGCCGGTTCCGGAGTCGAATTTTGTCTCCGAACTGAACAATTCATGTCCGCAATTGGCGCAAACGTACATCCCCGCGTCCGTGGTTTTGTAGTATTTTCCGCTAAATGGCGGCTCGGTGCCTTTTAAGAAACAGACGTTCTTCTGTTCTTCCAAAAGATTCGGGTTGAGTTGTTCAGACATAGATGTGTTTTGCGACACTTGATCGTAAAATTTTTGATTTCAACATCTGCAGTATATCGAAAACCAAAGATACGGAGAAAGTGCTCTATTTATTGGGCTTTTTGATCATTATTTGCTCGTTCCACTTGACGAAAGTGGAAATTTGTGGTATGCTAGTTTTCGTTACTTCATTTGCCAGATCGAACCGTGAGGTCTGGTGAAGTTGCCGGGATTCGTCCCGGGATCCTCGAAATCCTCCACGGAGCACAGACAGTCAGCTCCCCACACCGTAAGGTGGCGTTCCTTGCGAGAGATCGCTAGGAATGAAAGGGGATGTCACGCTACCGGGACAGACCGGAGCGTGTGCGGCCCGCAGAGGGCCGCGGCGAGAAGTCCGGTTCTGGGCTCTCAGGGCTCCAGCCGGCATAGCCAGGGCGTAGCGCGTTGGACAGGAAGTCCCTCGCAACCCAGGTTGTCGCCTGGAACGTTGGTGAACGACACACCTAGGACCGACAAGGCCCGAAAGGGATTCGATCGGCCGAGAGGTGATTCATCAATGGCAACCAAGCCCGAGTTTGTTCCAAAGTGGCCGCAAACCACGTGGACAACAAGGCGTTGCCAAGTCACGCGATCACGTTGAGGCGACGAGGGACCGATGAGGTTCTGCCCGTCACCACAACGTAGGACGTGATGTCCGTGCTCGTGTCTGAGCCTTGCAAGCCGGACCGAGTGAAGCCGAGATCTCTACCCGAGGTCGCGGCAGTGGGAGTGCAACGGAGCACCAGGGTTAGTAGCGTCCGGCCGGCGCGAACATCGTCACCACACGGGAAAGGCCGGTCGTTTGGCGGAGGTTCGCCTCCGCCAGCGACCGGCCCAGTACCCCAAAAACAGGTTCCGGCCAATTAGGTAACTGAGGCTGGGTTCGCTCATCCTCATCCGTTGCGATTCCATCGCAACGGCTCACGACGATTTGCTCTTCGGAGCGACTTACTGGCCACCTTTCCCCTCGGGGACTGGTGGCCAGCTTGCTTTTTGCGTCGATGTATTTTTTCCGGTACCATCGGCATATCAGAAAACAAACTAAGTTAGCGACTAACTTAGTTTGGGACTAACTTCGTTTGTTTTTATGCGCTACTCGAACGTTTTCTCAAAATCTTCGAAATCGGTTCCGTCAGATAGTGATTCTGTCAACGCTCGGCTTCTTGTTCAGGCCGGATTCGTTGATCAGGAAATGGCTGGCGTGTACACGTGGTTGCCGCTTGGACTTGCTGTTCTCCGCAATATTGAGCAGATCGTGCGCGAGGAAATGAACGAGCTTGGTGCGAGCGAAATTTTCATGCCATCGCTTCAACCGAAGGAGTATTGGGATACCACGAATCGGTGGGAAGGGGTTGATGTGTTGTTTAAGCTGAAGTCACAAACGGGAAAGGACTACGCGCTCGGCTGTACGCACGAGGAAGTTGTGACGCCACTCGTGAAAAAGTTTGTGCAGTCGTACAAGGATCTTCCATTGGCAACGTATCAAATCAACACGAAGTTCCGCGACGAGCTTCGTGCAAAATCCGGCGTTCTCCGCGGCCGTGAGTTCCGCATGAAGGACATGTACAGCTTCCACACCACGCAAGAGGACCTTTCCGCGTTTTATCAAAAAGCGCTCAAGGCATACGTTCGCGCCTACAACCGTTGTGGCCTTCAGGTGAAGGTGGTCCAGGCAAGCGGTGGTGTCTTTACACAAAATCTTTCCCACGAATTCCAGGCGCTGACCGATGCCGGTGAAGACGTGCTTATTGCGTGCGATCATTGCGAGTTTGGTGAGAACTCCGAAATCGCAACACACAAGGCAGGCGATCCATGCCCAATGTGCACATCGACGCTTGTTTCAACAAAGGGTATTGAAGTGGGAAACATCTTCGACCTCGGCACAAAGTATTCCGATGCATTTGAACTCGATTTTACGAACGAAGACGGCAAGCGCCAGCGTGTGTTGATGGGATGCTACGGCATTGGCACAAGTCGTTTGGTTGGCGCAATCGTTGAGGCGTCGCACGATGACAAGGGAATGATCTGGCCAAGGAGCGTCGCTCCGGCGCTCGTTCATCTTGTGCACATTGGTGAAGACACAGAGTCGATTGAATCGGCAGACGCACTGTACAACGAGCTTCGCGAGGCGGGATTCTCCGTGTTCTACGACGACCGCGACGCATCGGCTGGCGCAAAGTTTGCCGATGCCGATTTGATGGGGTTGCCAATCCGTCTCACCGTGAGCAAACGCATGCTCGCTGAAAACGTTGTTGAATGGAAGGAGCGTACGTCTGAGGAACTCAAGAAGATTCCTCGGTCGGAGGTTCTCGCGGCTGTTCGGGCGGATGCCTAAGGAATCAAAAACCCGCCGAGTGATCGGCGGGTTTTTGATTCCTTACTTTGCAGACTTTGCGGCGGCCTTGGCTTCCAGCTTGCGCATGCGGATCGCCTTGGACTTTCGGTGGGTGGCAAAGGCTTTTTCGCGTTTGATGGCGAAAAGAGCGTTTTGGGCCTTTCGGGAGAGATGGTGACGTGATGGCATAGTCGAAACGTGAATCAATGATGGTGTAGAGTATGCCCCATGAGTCGAGATTAGTCAATTCACTAGGGGTTTCTCATTTGAGACTATTTTCGCTAAGCGAAGAGCAAATACGCGAGGCGTACTTCATGTGTACGTTGAGCGGATTTGCGATGAAGCGAGGCGAAAAGAGGCCAAATGAGGAAGCCCTAACAAATATGAGGGATATTAGCCAAAAACTCTATAAAGCCGTGGTTCTCGTGTGTGAAAACCGGCGGGACGACGGCAGGGAATCCTGCGGCGTTACCGAGCCTGGCCTTCGGGCAGCCATCAAAGAGGCGATGAAAGCCGCCGGGTTGCCGGTTCGTGTCCTTTCAACGTCGTGCATGGACCATTGCAAAGAGGGTCCGACGGTCGCCTTCATGCCAATGGATGTGATGTTTGGGGATGTTCACATTGACGATGTGCCTGAGCTTGTGAATAAGATGAGCTCGTACCTGAAGACTAACTTAGTTAGTGATTAATCGGAGGATTATGACGAATGCTATGAATATCCTTGGAGAAAAGATGGATGTGTTTGCCGCGAAAGCCGAGGTGCTCGTGCTCCCGGTGTTTGGTGGGGAAGGATTTTCCGCGGAATCCGTCGTGGCGCGAATGCCTGAATCGGTGCGGAAGAGCGCTGCTCGATCGATAAAGGCTTCCGAATTTGCCGCGAAAGCCGGGGAAGTTCTTGCGGTCGATGTCCATGATGCTGCGCATCATCACATTCTGGTGATTGGTCTGGGCTCTGCGGCCGATGCAACGCTCGAATCCGCTCGCGAAATGATTGGAACGGCGATTGCGTGTACACGACGATTTGGCGCGAAAACCTTGGCAGTCGAAATTCCCGTCACCGAGGACGGTGATACCGCCGATGTTGCAGAGGCGATGGTGGTTGCAGCACAACTTGCGGACTACGCATTCGATACATACAAGGAAAAGAATGGTGCAAAGCGCATGAAGGAAATGACATTGGTGATTCGCGAAGGCCGCGACGTGCTTCGTGTCCGCAAAGCCGTAGAACGTGGTTGCGCAATTGCTGGTGGTGTTGCCGTGGCACGCGATCTCGTCAATATGCCAGCGCAAGTGATGACACCTTCTGCGCTTGCGGAAGCCGCAGAGCGCATTGTGAAAGAGGCGGGAAAGAATTTCTCGCTGAAGGTTCTCGATCGTGCGGAATGCGAGGAGCTTGGCATGGGATCGTACTTGGCGGTTGGCCTTGGTTCCGACGAACCCGTGAAGTTTTTGCACCTTACCTACACGCCGGAGCGATCAACGCGAAAGCGTCTTGCGGTTATCGGTAAGGGCGTCACGTTTGATTCCGGAGGACTGTCGCTGAAGCCGGGCGACAGCATGATGACGATGAAGTGCGACATGGCGGGTGCCGCGGCGGTCCTCGGATTCTTCACGGTCCTCGGTCAACTTCAGCCTCGATGCGAAGTGCACGGAATCGTTGCCGCGGTCGAAAACATGCCGTCGGGCAAAGCGATCCGTCCGGGCGATGTGGTGAAGGCAAGCAACGGAAAGACTATCGAAATTCTTAATACTGATGCCGAGGGTCGGCTCACGCTCGCTGATGCGCTCACCTACGCGAAGAAGCTCGAGCCAACCGCAATGGTGGATCTCGCAACCTTGACCGGAGCCTGCGTCGTCGCACTCGGTGAGGAAATTACAGGATTGATGAGCAACAATGATGAACTCGCGCAGTCGGTTCTCGATTCCGCAGAAGACGCCGGGGAGAAGATGTGGCGCATGCCGCTTGAGAAGCGATACCGATCGCTCATTGAGTCCGATATTGCCGACCTGCGGAATATTCCAACGTCGCGCTACGGCGGATCATTGACCGCGGGACTCTTCCTTGAGGAATTTGTGGACGGCTTGCCGTGGATACACCTCGATATCGCTGGACCAGCATTTGCCGAAAAGCCAATGGGAAGCTACTTGGGCAAAGGGGGAACGGGTCACGGTGTCCGAACATTGGTGGAGTTGGTCGAGCGGATGTAATTCTCCGGTTCCTTTTTCAGACGTTCTATATTCATTTCTGGTGATCCCCGCCTGCGCGGGGATGACGGAAAGAAAATGATGCACACCTCATCGCATCGATGGGGTGTGCATTTTGTTATACTTGTGCCAATACTCTTTGCCTTCAGCTATGTCGCAACCAACACTCGAGCAGTTCGTGGAGAATTTGCTTGTAGAACGAGGATTAACGTCGGTGGACGAAGCGGTGCTTGCCGAGCTTCGTGCGGATTTGATGACGCGAATTGGCGAGCGATTGAATGCGGAGATGGTTGCGTTGCTTGAAACAGATAAAATTGAAGAACTCAACGACCTCATGGACGCCGACGCCGAACCAGACGTTGTTCGCGAGTTTTTCGTCAGCAACGTTCCAAACTACCAAGAGGTGCTTGCCCGAACACTCATGGATTTCCGTACGTCATACCTAAGCTAATCGTATGGTTGCACCAGCAAGACCTCGCTCACCAGAATCGTCCAGAGAATCACGACCAACGATGAGTGCGTTGGATCGTATTTTGAAAGCGGTTCACGCCGGATGGGCCGACTACAATCAGTCAGATGAGGCGAGCACTGAGGCGCAGGCTCGCTTTGCACGCCGTATCGGAAAAAATGACATCATTCACCTTGAAGGTGAAGATTGGAAAATTGTGAGCGTTAACAAGGGCGATGATAAAGCTCCGGTGATTATCGAAAATGGAAAGGTTCACCGCACCATCGCTTCGCTCGACCTTGAGCGCGTGGAGATTGCGGCGCGATTGATTCGTTCGGTTGATGTTCCACCAGAGCGTCCAGAGCCAGCGGTTGTTCCAACCGGCGCTCCTCGACGACCAGCTCCAACGCCAGTAGTGGTTGAGCTCGAGGACGAAGAAGTTGAAAAGCCTGTTGCAAAAAAGGGTGTTCCTTTGAAACTGCGCTATGGTGCGGTTGATGTTTCGGAAGCCGTGGAAGATCGTGCACGTGATACCGCAGAAGAATCGTTGCATGCGGAAAAGCGTGATGCGGGATTTTTTGCCAAGATTTTCAAGCACAACATCGCATACGAAGTGTATCGTCAGATTGCGATTTCGCGTTCTCGAAGTAAGATTCTTAACGAGAAGAACTTGTACGCGTCGGATAATTTCGATCGCGACGCACATCGAAAGGCAACTGGCGCTGTTGTGGATCGGTTCTTGATCGAGCACGACGATTTTCTTCATGGCGAAGGAAAGACTGCGGAAAAGAAGAAAGTGTTCGGCGACAGCCCAGAGGAAAAAGCGGTGAAGAAGGATTTGGAAGCGCTTGTTCGCGAATACGCCACAAATCCAGAAATGGATGCCGAAGAACTCGCTGCTCGTAAAGATGCCATTTTTGCGTCTGCAAATAAGCTTGCTGGTGATGCAAAGGGCCGCGGCGTCATGTACGCCGACAACCTCGACAAGATCGCCGAGCAGGTTCGTCAGCAGGCGGCGCATGCGGGTGGTATTGCAAACCTCGATCTGGATCTTGAGATTACGCTTGGACGAGCAAAGCTTGGCGCACGAACAGAACGTGACCGAAACCTGCTCGACCGTGCGCTTGATGGATTGCAGCGATACAGCATGTCTGGACGTGTTGGATCCGGAATTTTGAACGCAATGCATAACGAAGTTGTTGTTGCGCTCAGTACCGCGTATGTCGTCGGCGGATTGATCGGTCGTGCAAAGGCTGGTGCTGCGGCACTTGCAACATTTGGAACGTCGATGCTCGTGACTGGCGCATACAGTGCGTACAAAGAAAAGAGTCGCCTTGGTCGCGAGCGATCGCTCCACGAACGTCAAATGGCGCTTGGCGGGGAAACGAAGAACGACGATCGTGCGGCCGTTGAATCGGAGCTGCTCAGAAAGAAGGCGAGCTTGAAATGGTGGAATGTCATGGAGCGTCATGCGATTGACAAGGAACTTGAGGAGCTCAAGAACGGTCGCGAGATTCAGCCTCGCCGTGCAGAAATGGAGAAGTTTGCGCTTGCTCGCGAAAGTGCGAAGGGTCTTGCGGAGAGCGTCCGCGGATTCTTGAGTGCGGACGGCAAAGAGTTGCGTGGCGATGTTTCGGTTGCGAATGCGGCATCGGTACTCGCAGATATCGAGGCGCGTATTCGCGTCAGCGACCGCGAAAAGATCGACTTACTGAAATACACAAGCGTCGCAGAGGCGGAAGCAGAGCGATTGAATTTGGACGTTGCACGCGCAAGTTTGAAAGCCGCGCTTCGGAAGGCGCACGATGGTGCATTCTCGACGACGGACAAGAAGGAATACGCAAACTTCCAGGAGTACTACAACGAAGTCTACAAGCTTCGTGAGGGCGCACTGTACGGCAAGGAGAGCGCAGCGCAGAAGCAGCACAGGGCGTTCTCGGATTGGTCAACTCGCCAAGCGTTGAAGCGCGGTGCGTCTACCATGCTGATTGGTGCGGTTGTCGGTACTGTTGGTCACGACTTGTGGGCGCTCGGAACCGGCGGCGGAGCCAACGACACGACGCTTGGCAGCGCATGGCATGCGCTCATGGGGTACTTCAACCATGCTTCCGCAGCCGTCGGTTCGCCGAATGTTGAAGCGATTGGTGGGGGAACGTTCACCACTCCTGCGGGAACCGATCTCGTTCCACAAGCAGACGGAAGTTTCGTCCTCGAGTCGGTCGCGGATCATCACGCAATTGCATCGGGCTTGCATATTGATGCGTCAGGTCATCTCGACGCCGCATCGGAGGCAACGCTGCGCAGTGCCGGCGCGAATATCGTAGAATCCGACACCGCGGTGAGTTCAACAGCAACTACCTCGAGCACCGAAAGCGCATGGGACTGGTTGCGTCATCATGCGATGCAGAAAATCCACCGTGATCATTGGATGGATAATGATACGCCGATGCACTTCTCTGAAGATTTGAAGCGTTGGCTTGGTGCGGATTACAACGAGCTGAAATTGGAATGGGGTGGAGTAATGGGGCCAGACGGCGTGCATCCGATGGGCTTGGATTCCCACGGTCAGATTGTGATGACCATGGGCCACATGACTCCGGACGGATCATGGCACGACGGACTGACGGAAAACGCTCCAGCAGAAATTGTTGAGCGTAAGGTTCGCCTCTTGCTGACGATGAATGACCATTCGCAGAATAGCGCGATCGAGATTCTGTCCGATCAACACGGCCAGTTCCACATTGATCCAAACTCCGATATCGGAAAAACGTTCTTCCGCATTGATCACGGCAAGGTTGTTCCGCTGTACCACACGGCAGAAGTTGGAATTTCCAAGGGCTTCACCGGCAGAGTAAACCACTTCAATATTCTCGCCACCGCCCAGGGCGCCGGCGTTCATTCTGGTATTACATCCACCGAACTTCCTGAATGTATTGATCAACACGTCACAACTATCGATCTTCCAAATCGTGAAGTTCCCCCAATCGCCGTTCCTTGGTTCGTCCCAATCCGCGGCAGGCAGCCGATGGAGCCACTCAAGAAGGGCGGACGACGGATCATTACGCCACCGCCCCCTCCGCCGCCCCCGGGAGATGGTGAAGGGGAACCATTGCCGCCAAGAGGGAGAGCGAGAGATGGTGCGGGGTATTATTACGGTGCTGAAGGGCACGACTACGGTCTGCTTCCAAGAGAAAAGTACAATGAACGTATTGTTGGTGGGCTACGGAATGATGCTGAATATGACACCGCCGAACACGAAAATGAGTTAATCGATGCTTACCTCGCAAAGCAACCAAATGCATACATGGCGGAGCTTGAAAGGCTTGTGGCCAGCGCTCCAGAAATGAAAAAGGAAGTCGACCTTGTTATCACTGCTCCGGCATACGGGGAAGGAAAGAATATTGAAGCGACGATCAGGAACTATGCAAAGATGAAGGATCGCCATCGTTTCGAGATTGTGATTTTTGAGAACCATCCGGTATCGAAAGAGCGAGATGAAACATCAAAAGTTCTTGAACGCATGCGGTCTGAATTCCCAGACATGAATATTGTTCATCTCTACAAGGAATTCGACGTAAAGGAACCAATCGGAAAGATTAGAAAGTACTTAGTAGATTCAGTTCTTCTTCGAAAGCAGAAGGCGGGAATTCAGCACTCAATTGCAATCGCGAGCAACGATGCGGACCTGGAGGATATTTCTCCAAATTACGCACGTGATATTGCGACAGCATTTAATGAAGACCCTGGTTTGGACGCTTTGGCCGCCCGTTGGGACTTCCCGAAGGAGACGTACAAAAAATTCCCATTGCTCCATGCAAGTCAGCGGCTTTGGCACTATATGGATATTGCTTTCAGGCATAACTTCATGAAGTCACCGGAATTGATTGGCCGAAACTCAGCGTTCCGTGCTGGAACCTATGCTGCGATTGGTGGATACAGTGAGACTTCTCAGCTTGCGGAAGACCTTGAAATCGGTTGGATGATCAAGAACGCACGTAAGTACGATTCAAGTCGAATTACGTACTTGAATAAGGCGAAACTGGTTTCAAATCCAAGACGTGCCGCCATCAAGATGCTTTCCGGAGGACGGCTCGTTCAGCAATACGGCGACTTCCACGTGAACGAGGAGGTTCGCAACACGCCGCTTGAGAGTCTTCTCGATGTTCGGCGAGACTTTCAGATCGAAGAATTCAGCAAGGAAGTTCAGGCCATTTACGATCACTATTCTCGATGGGAGGCATCGAAGGGCGGCTGGGCCCCGGACGATGCCGTTGAGAATTCCTTTGCTCGTGCAATGGGTTTCCTTGGTCTTAAGTTCTCTATCGACCGATTTGGCGAGGTTCACATTGTTGATGCATCAAAGCTGGCCTCTGGACTCGAAGAGTATAAGGACAAAGACTAGCAAATAAAATCAGAGCCTCACGGCTCTGATTTTATTTTGTGGATGAATTTACGCCTTTCCCAACGTCTTCTCACCTGGTTCCCATTCCACCGGGCAGAGTTCGCCGGATTGGAGTGCGGTGAGGACGCGGATCACTTCTTTTACGGAGCGACCAACCGATCCTGCGGAGATGAGGGCGAATTTCACAACGCCTTCTGGGTCGATGATGAAGAGGCCGCGGTCGGAGGATCCGTCGTCTTCGTTCAGTACGCCGTAGTCACGGGAAACTTTTTGTGTGGTGTCGGCAAGGATAGGGTAGGCGACTTCTGGAAGCTCGCGTTCAAACCATGCTTTGTGGCTCCATTCACTGTCGGTGGAAGCGCCGATCACTTTTGCATTGAGCGCAGCAAAGTCTGCTTCGTGCTTTTGGAATCCCTTAATTTCTGTTGGGCAGATGAACGTAAAGTCGCGAGGGTAGAAGAACAGCACCACCCAACCCCCTTTGTATGTGCTCAGGCTTGTTTTGGTAAATTCGCCTTTGGTGTACGACGTAATGTTTTCAAAGCTTGGTGCCGGCTTGTTGATTGAGATCATAGTTTTACGACACTTGAAGATAGGATTTTTAAAATCTCAATGAATACTGACCTATGAATAGGACTGAAGGAACAAACGGGCCGGACAATGGACCCGATGGGATTTGAACCCACACTTCTGCGGATGATAAGCCGAGTAGGCTACCAATTACATCACGGGCCCATAATAGTCCGGCAGAGTCGATTGTATCAAATCTCTTATCCAACAAGAAAATCACGCTTTCGCGTGACTTCTTGTATCATCCGCAGATCGGGTTTCCCTTGCGGGAAATTCCACTCGGCTTGAGGGATGTATACCACAATTTTCTTTTACAATCAAGGGGATATCCGCTACACTTCTCCCATCTATGACACAAGCACAAAAGCAAAATTTGGGACTGTTCGTGGGGGCCATTGTGGTGATTGCTGGGCTAACTTGGGCCTATAGCGCATACCAATCCAGCAAAGTGAACGGCTCTGCATGGCCGGCGCTCGATGGCGGTGTATACGCATCCGCAGTAACACGCGATGGCGTGACATCGTTGATTCCCGGCGATCAGCTTTACGATAGTGGAGTGGTTGAAGGCGGAATTCCTGCACTCACGAACCCAAAATACGATTCCGTTCTCGCATCCGACGCCGTGATTGCCGACGACTTGTTGGGAATTGATCTTGATCTTGGCGATGGACATCGGTTCTACCCGGTGCAGATCATGAACTGGCACGAGGTGGTAAACGACACAGTGAATTCGCAACACATCGTCGTCACATATTGTCCGTTGTGTGGAACCGGAATTGTGTATAGCGGAGACGTCAACATGTCCTCAGTGACGCTGTCGGCAACGGGGAAGGTATACAACAACAATACGGTCTTGAAGGACGAAGAAACTGGATCACTTTGGCTTCAGGCTACCGGAGAAGCGGTTCAAGGATCCTGGATTGGCGAATCTCTTTCCGTCATTCCTTCACAGATGATGAAGTGGAGCACGTGGAAGGATCTGTATCCATCTGGATTGGTGCTTTCCGCAAATACCGGCGTTACTCGCGACTACACCCGTCATCCGTACGGCAATTACGACACAAGCAAAGGCGTGTATTTCCCAATCAACCACACCAGTGCAGATTTCACATCGAAATGGACCGTGTACGGCGTCGGGAACGAAAGTGCTGGTCTTGCATTCTCAACCATTGCGCTTGAAGGAACGGGAATGATGACGGCAAAGCTTGGTGATGTGCCGGTGATTGCGGTGTATAACTTTGAAACCGATGCCGTTCGTGTGTTTAAAACAATGTCAAAGAATGGTGATGTTCATACGTTCTCGTACGATTTTGCGAAAAAGCGTTTAACGGACAACGAAACGGGAAGTGTGTGGTATGCCGACGGCTGGAACGTGAAGAATAACGATGAAGATCACGCGCTCGTTGAGATTCCAACGGTTCGTGGGTTCTGGTTCTGTATTGCAGCAATGCACCCAACATGGAAAGCGGTGACCACGAGCGAGGTTAGCGAATAACATTTATGCTCTACGTCGTCGCGACTCCGATCGGAAATCTTGGCGATGTGACTGATCGTGCGAAGGCAATTTTTGCGAGCGTTGAGATTGTGTTGTG
>CALRCK010000008.1 GCA_943354605.1 Candidatus Uhrbacteria bacterium
GCAATTTCATTGGGCTTTTTGATAAGAAAAGTGTAAACTCCTCTTTACACCCACCGAATACAGAACCGAGAACCCCAGGCCGCCGATCACGTCATCTTTTCGCCTCCGTCCTCCCCCTCCACCACACTCAAAGGCTCAGTTTCCGGCCCCATTCAGGTTTCCCCTCCGCCTGCTATCATGCTATCGTCCGATCGATTATGGATCTCACAGACGGCCCAGCGGGCCGTCTCTACGCATAAATTATGTCAAAACTCCTCATCGTTGAGTCTCCAACCAAGGCCAAAACCATCACCAAATTCCTTGGGAAGGAGTACAAGGTGATCTCTTCATTTGGCCATATTCGTGACTTACCAAAAAAGAGTACCGCGGTGGACGTCAAAAATGGCTTCGCCCCAACCTACGAAATTCCTGTTGACAAGAAGGACAAGGTGAAGGCGCTGAAGGATGCCGCAAAAAGCGTGGACGACATCTACCTCGCAACCGACGAAGACCGAGAAGGAGAAGCTATTGCTTGGCATATTGCGGAGGTTTTGAAGCTCGATCCCGCCACCGCGAAGCGCATTACGTTCCACGAAATCACCAAATCCGCTATCGCCGAGGCACTCGACCATACCCGTCACATTGATATGCGGATGGTGGACGCCCAGCAAACCCGACGCATCCTCGACCGCCTTGTCGGCTACGAACTTTCCCCACTCTTGTGGAGCAAAGTGCAACGCGGGCTTTCTGCCGGCCGCGTGCAGTCGGTCGCCGTGCGATTAGTTGTTGAACGCGAGCGCGAACGCCAGGCTTTTAAAACTGATGAATACTGGAGCGTTGAAGCGATGCTGACGAAATCGAACGCCGAGTTCCCCACGAAACTTGTCGCTATTGGCGATCGGAAAATCGACAAACTCGACATCAAAACCCAAGCAGAATCCGACGCGGTTGTTGCTGCGGTTCGCGATGCAGAGTTCGTCGTTAAACGCATCGAAAAGAAGGCGGCAAGCCGAAAGGCCCCAACGCCACTCACCACGTCCACCATGCAACAGGAGGCATACAACCGCCTTGGCATGAGCGCAAAACAGACGATGACGCTTTCCCAAAAGCTGTACGAAACCGGTCGCATTACGTACATGAGAACAGACTCCACAAACTTGAGCGAACAGTTTATTACTGCAGCACAGGCGTTTATCAAAGCACAATGGGGCGATACACTCGTCACCGGTGGTATTCGGTACCAAACGAATAAAAAAGGCGCACAAGAAGCGCACGAAGCGATTCGTCCAACCGACGTCAACGCTACACCAGAAAGCCTGCGCGCCGAGCTCGAGCCTGGCATGTGGAAACTGTACGACCTGCTGTGGCGCCGCACCATCGCTTCCCAATTGCCGAGCGCAAAGCTTGAGCGCACCGCCATCGATTTCACCGCGAATGATCACACGTTCCGCGGCAACGGCAGTATTGTCGTGTTTGAAGGCTTCATGAAAGTCTGGCAGGCATCGGAAGACAAGATTCTTCCAACGCTGAGCGAAGGCGAGAACATCGGCAAAGCCGCAAGCGTCACGCCGGAACAGCATTTCACCGAACCTCCAGCACGGTATTCCGATGCGTCGCTCATTAAAGTCATGGAAGAATACGGGATTGGCCGTCCATCAACCTACGCGCCAACCCTGAACACCATCGAGACGCGAGGCTACGTGCTGCGCGACGACGGAAAACGACTGTATCCATCCGACATCGCGTTTGTGGTGACCGACCTTTTGAAGGAGCACTTCCCGCAGATCGTCGACTACGATTTCACGGCAACCATGGAGCGAAAGCTCGACCAGATTGCCGAAGGTGAAGAACAATGGAAGCAAGTGCTCGGCGATTTCTACGGCCCATTCCACGAAGCAATCGTTGGCAAAGGCGCAGAGCTCACACGCGAGACCATCATGAAGGTGACCGAGATCGGCATCGACCCTGCGAGCGGAAAAATGATCGTTGCACGCACTGGCCGCTTTGGTCCATTCGTGCAAATTGGCGAACTGTCGCCAGACAAGAATGCCGAGAAGCCAAAGCGCGCGAGTCTGGAGAAGAACCAGACCATCGACACGCTCACGCTCGATCAAGCGCTCAAGCTCCTTTCCCTCCCCCGCGTGCTCGGTAAACACACCAACGGCGATGAAATCGTGGCGAACGTTGGACGGTTTGGTCCATACCTCAAGTGCGGCGCAATCAACATCACGCTTCCGCCAGAACATCACCCGGCAACTGTCACGCTCGAGACTGCGATTGCGCTCTGTACCGAAGGCGTCGCAAAGAAGATCAAAGCGATGACGCCGCTTGCGGAGCTCGGAGTTGAGCCAGAGACAAAGGCGAACATCGTCATCAAAGACGGACGCTACGGGCCATACGTGACCGACGGAAAAACGAATGCAACGATTCCAAAGGGCATCGATCCAAAGACGGTTACGCTCAACGACGCGATCGACCTCTTGGTCAAAAAACGAAAGGCTCCAAAGGGTCGATGGAAGCGTAAGGCCCAGGAGGACTAAGTTGCTCGGCGAGCAGCCTGTTCTGCGCGCGGCAAAACGCCATCGACCGCCTCTTGAACTTGTACTCGGCCTTCCGCAGCCAAGCGTGATAATTCGTCTCGCTCGCTTCCGGTTAATGATCGAAGGCTCGGAAGCATTTGTTCAAGCGCCGTCACCGTTGCGCTCACGCCGTACGCAGAGCCAATCATCGCAACCGCTTCTGCGGTGTTCATTGCCCTGCCACTCAAACTGCCGTTGGCGCGAATACCCTGCATCGCTTCTTCCCACGTTTCGCGGAATACGGTTGCCACACGCGCGACAAGGCCAGTATCTCCACCTCGCGAAACCGCAGTCTCAAATCGCTTTCGGAAGTCGCCAACGCCGTGGGCAAGATTCGTTCCAATGCCGAATGGAAGCTTGGAGAGCAATCGTAATGCCGGCGAGCCTCGCCTACCCGGAGCCTCAAGCACTCGAACCGACTGCTCCACGATACCCGCAAGCTCGCGACTTCGTGCTGCTGCGTTTTCCCGCGTTCGTTCAGTATATTTTTCCTGAAGTGCCACAACCCTATCGCGCATATCCCTCTTTGCCTCGGGCGACAATCGCGACGTTGAAATCGCGCGATCAAGCCGAGCGGCGGCATCAAGGTTTGCTGAATGAATACGCTCTGGATCCCCAGCAACGTTCTTCAGTGTTGCGGCATTTTCCTCCATCGCATCCAAAATGTCCGCCTGAAGCAACGCACGAGCGTTCTGATCCCCAAACGATTCTGGCAAGTACTGTGGAACGTCCGCAAAGATCTTCGGCCCAAAGAACCGGCTCAACACACCCATCACCCCACCTGCAGTTCGACGAGAAACTTCGGCAGGAGGAACCGATTCGGTGCGCGTCGCAGGAGCTTCCGCGGTAGGAGCCGCAGGAGTACTACCAAAGAGTCGACCAAACGTATTTCGCAACGACCGCGACCACGATGCGACACGATCTTCCGCATGCGTTTCGCGTGGAGTCTCAACTGGAGCTTCAATAGGAATTTCGACGCGAGCAGATGCCGGAGCAGTGGGCTCAATCTCGACCACTGGCGCCGGACGAGTCACTTCTGGGCGAGCTACTGGTCGGGCTGGAGGAACCGGAACCGATTCCGTACGAGTCGGGCGAGGAGCTTCGGCGGCTGGTGCCTCTGTCCCAGTGCCAAAGAATCGCGCAAACGGGTCGTCACTCTCACCAGCTGGAGCAGGAATAGGCTCCAATCGAACAGGTGCAACGGGCGCAACGTCTTCAACAGGTCGTGGCGGATGAGGAATGTCGGATCGCGGAGCAACGGGAACCGATTCTTCCGGTGGCACCACAGGAAGCACAATGTTCCGGCGTACAGGAGTTCGTGCTCCTGGTTCGTCCGGATCAATAGGATATGGATCACTTGCGAGAATTGGCTGAATCTCATTGAGCCCTGGTTCTGGAACAGCTGAAACAACCGGCGTCTCGGCAGGAGTGGGTTCTGGAACTGCAACAGGAGCGTCTCCAGACGGTGGTCCCATGGTGATTGGGGAAAGAGATGGAGCAGGAGCCGCATCCGCATACTTCGCACGAACTTCGGCAACGCGCCGTTCAAGATCGGCAAGATCAGTGAAAGCGCTTGCGTATTCAAAGTCGGTCACACGATCCTCGCGCAAACGATTCATGTTCATTCTTCCCTTCCGACGATACGGTCCAAGCATAGTGCTGCGCGTGCCACGATCCGCATCCGCATTCCAAAACACATCGTCCGCGAGCAGACGCTTAATCGTGTTCCAGCTATCGTTTTCTCTCAGCAATCTCGTCCGATCATCAATCGGCGCAGAATCCGGCGTATGGGACGCACCACCAGCGGCACTGTATGTCGGAAGAGCCTCAGGTGCGCGTTCGGTATCGGCAGTGCCGACTTCGACTTCTTCAGTATCGGCAGCACCCGTGAACCTTGCAACAGTATCCGCCGCTCCAGCAACAAATGATCCTTCCGCAACGTCGTCGTGATCATCGTCAGAGGTCGCTGGCTCAACATCGGCATGGTCCGCAACAAAACTATCAACCGCAGATCGATCGACATCCGAAAGTGCAATCTGCTCCTCGGGAACATCCACCGCAAACTCATTTGGAATCTTTCTCTGCTTTCTTAACTCCACCGCGATTCCTGCGTTTTCACCAAGCACCCACTGTGTGTATCGGCCAAAAATCCGAAGGTGAAGTTCCGCGTTTGCCCAGTCCCCAATTGGACCGCGCAAATTTAGCGGGACCTCAGCAAGTGCTTGTGCTCCCACCACCCAATACCCTCGAAAAAACTCGTGTAACCGCTTTTTTCGTTCAGCGGGAGAAATTCTCCAACCCCGCGCATTCATCGCCTTGCTCCACGCCTGGCTTTCACGTCGCTTCCACTGAAAGTACCCACCCATCGTGTGCAACACACCAGCAGCATCCGTCTTTCCCTCAAGCGTCGCGTCTTCACCGCGCCTTCTCATTCTCAACATCACATCTTCTGTTTCAACCACACGAGCACGAGAGTCCTCCAAAGCCTGCATCGCCGATCGGAATGCAGGAACATCCGAAACAAACGGCGCAAGCTCCTCGTCGGTCATGGTCTTTCCTGTCCGAAGCACGCGCGAAAAATCTCGGTTTTTGATTGAAGGATTCCAAAACCGTGCGTTTCGAATTTTCCAATTCGCATCCTCTTCAAGAAGGCGAACAAAATCTAATTTCGGCACCTGTGGAAGCGCCATTCGTTCTTGACGTTCTCGCACAGCCCTCTGACGCTGATCCTCTCTCCCCCGACGGCGAAGTATGCGGAACACTTCCGTATGTGCAAGCCTTTCAAAATCTTCACGATGTGCTTCAGAAACCATCGCCGCAAATTCTGGACTACCCTCCTTCACCTCTCCAGGACCGTATTTTTCTTCCAAAAATACTCCTCGGTCTCCGATGTCCGTATCCGGATTCCACAGCTGATTCGTTCGAGCAAGAAGATTCCGCCACGTCCGTACAATGTCAAACAAGCGCGCAGGTTTTACGGTCTCGTCTGCCGCAATTCCTTCTTGAATTCGCTGTTCCAGCGCTTTCATTCTCCCGTCAAATGCGGCACGCTCTGTTCGCACACCCGCAGCAATCTGTTCCCGCGACAACGATGGCGCGAAATCGCGAAGCCCACGTTCGCCACCCACGCCACGCCATACTTCAACGATAGGCCGAACAATTCTGTCGCGAAGCGCCTCAAGTTCTTCTTTCCGTTTTGCGCCACGAAGCATACGCGCATCAAGCTCCAACATCTCTGCGTACGTTAAACTCAATTCAAACGTTGGAAGCTCGGTTTCCCATCGCTCCTTCGCTGCCTCTCCCATCTTTTCACGCACCGCTTCTCGCCGCGCGCGAATGTCGCGCTGAAAACCTTCACGAAGGGCACGTTGATGAGACACAAGATCGGCCCACGCACCATCGAGCCGTATGGATTGAAGAATTGGTTTTACCTCCGCATCCCAAGCCTCAAGATGTGCGTCCATCGCACTCCCCAAAACGTCCAACGAGGTTCGAGCAGCCTCAACTTCAACCGGGTTTCCAAGTGGCATCGCAAAAACGTTCTTCATCTGCCCATTGAGCTCAGTAATTCGAGCACTGAATCGCGTACCAATCTCTTCGCGCTTCGCAGATTCCCGCTCCGCCGCCTCATGCTCGGCTGCCGCCGCAGCATCAGCGGCCTGTTCTTGCGCCTGTTTTTCCGCAATTTGGGAACGGATATCCGCAACCTCTCGCTCAAAGGCCCCAATGCGATCTTTATAAAACACTAAATCCGGATCCTGTTCCGGATCCTCGCCGCCACCGCGAACCGCTTCGGCATTCCGGTCGTAATCCGTATGGAGCGAGGCAAGTTTTCCCTCGAGCAAGGCCATGTTTTCGCGAGCGTCGTCGGGATTGTTTTTTGTAATTGCTTTTCGGGCAGCTTTCAAGATTGGCCCCGTGTCGGCAAACAGAGCCTGAATAGGAGCACGTCGTTCCTCAAGAATGCGTTCATTATGTTCCGTAATCAAACGTTCGTCTTCCGGAGTTCCCTCTCCGCGAGCAATCCGCTCGTCAGCCTCGCGGACCAATCGAGCCGCGTCCTCCTGTTTCTGCATCTGTGCGAGCTCGCGGTCTTCTTTCTCTTTTCGGGCTTTTTCGTCTGCTGCTGCCTTTTCTGCCGCACGAATACCCGCAGCGCCAGCAGTATCGAGCATCTTTTTGATGCTATCAAACTTCCGCCGCACCGCCTTGAGCCCACCGAGCGCAACACCGCCAGCCATCGTCCCGGTAATGATCTTTTTTCCTGTGCTTTCTGCGCCGTGCAAAATAATTTCCGCCTTTGCAACAATCTCATCTCGTTCGGCTCCTGCCGGAAGGCGTTGAATTTTCTCCAAACACGTTAAAACATCCGTTGCAGCGGTAGAAATCTCTGCACAAAATCGATCCTGTTCGGAATCGGGTTGAATGCTCGGGACATTGTTATTCCCACCTGGATTTTGCGCGCCTTTTCTTGCCATACATCTTCAACGATTAGTCCTTTTGCGCAGCCTCGGCCTTTCGGAGTTCCTGAACGATTCCACTAATGTCGCCCATAAATGAACTATCCAGTTGCGACTGGATCGCGGCGTATTTTTCCAAAACCGCGCGGAGCTTTTCCACAATGTCGACGACATCGGCGCGAGCGGCTTTTTCCACAGACGCGTCGAGAACCGCGGCCAAACGAGAAAGTTGGTCGAGCCGAAGTTCAGGCAACAGTGCCGCCCACGCTTCTTTTTCCTGTTGCGGCAGGCTTGACGCTGCCAACGCTTCGGCCAGCTGAACCGCAAGTGCTCGCGCTTCCTTCATCAGCGCGGATTCCGAAAACTGTGGTTTTGTTGTGGATGCCATGTGAAAGAAGTATACCGCATTCCAAAATGCGGCGATCCTGAACCGGAACTGACCTTTGAAGGAGGGTCATGAAGAACAGATGTGACGGCAAAAAACCTCGGCGAGCTTGAGGGTATTCGATTTCAAACAGGGTGTTTTGCAAACGCAACCGAGTTGCATTGAGGAATCCTGAATCGACCCTAACCCTGTGCGAGGTCGACGATAGCGTCGTCTACGATCGGCAATCTCGAATTTGCCTGATCGATTTCATTTTTTCTTGACTTCCGGTTCAAGTCGCATTCTGTCGCCAAGTGTAAAAAACTGAAAATTTGAGGACAACATTTTTTTGTCGTGCTACCTCATACCCCCGTCTCGCGCCGCCCCATCACAACCTCATCAAAGATCGGTCCCCTTCCGCCCCATATCACATCTTCAAGGACTCAGGTCAAATCACCCTTCACCAACGCATACGCATCAACAACGCAGCATTCTTCGCCGAACTGCATCAACGCGTCGCGCGAGGCTGAGGATAGTGGAACGCGGGGCTTATACATGGTGTCGTGATGAATAGCGCTCCAAACATCAATCGCCGGCGAGCGGAACTGCACTTCAAAACAATACTTCCCAAGGGGCAAGTAATAATGAACAGCTCGGTACGGAACGGAAAACGGACCAATGTCACGAATCATGTCCTCGTCATTCATTGGAAACGTGTTTGTTTTAAACAGAATCTCGTCTGCAAACTCTCGCTCAAAATCCTGAATTGCCTTCGGGAAATCCTGAATATTCTTTGGGACAACCCTCGCGCCAACCACGTCAGTAGCCCAACGAGGAAACGCCGCATCAACGAGAGTATTTGCACGAACAACGTCTTTTACGCGAAATGCATGAGCAAATGATTCGCGAGGAAAAAGCGCGATGAGATGTGCATAGAAGGCGTTCATCTTCATGTACGAATCAGCAATTGTCTGCAGAGCGTCAATAACACAGTCACCAACACCGCGCTTCGTTGCAGCGTCTAATACCGTAGCCTTTACGTACTCTTGCTCTACAACAGACACAATGGATCCATTCGAGCGAGAGAATGTTTGCGAAAAAAGCTCCGGGTACATTTTTGCAAATTCTGGCCAAAGAACAGCACGCGAACGAAGCAAAATGGGAACGTGTGAAAATTGTTCAGCGATACGCGGCATCGCAGAAAGGTCAATTCCAGGAAAGGCCGTGGCGAATGAAGAAATTTCCTGGAAAAACGATGTAGTCATATGCGACTATTCCGCGTGGTGCATTTTCCACGCCAACCGATCAAACGTCGCATCAATTTCGTCTTTACACATCCCACCAATAATCAACGGCGGTGTTGATAGCGCACTCGTCGTGAATTCCGATCGTAACGACGTCTGAGACAAAATATCCCACCGAGAATGCCCACCGAGGTGCGGCGATTTCGCTCCATACACCACCGTACCAATACCGATGTCGCGAATGAGAAACGAGCACATTGCACACGGTTCAAAGTTGGAATAGAGCGTGCATCGTGAGAAATCCACCGTCGGAAATTTCTGAAATACCTCTCGAAGAACGTTCGCCTCTGCGTGGCCAGTGATATCGCGCAACGTGACGGCGGTATTCTTTGCTTCTGCGATCACGTTTCCGTCCAAAACGACCAACGCGCCAAACGGCAAATCCCCGCCCTGCTGACTTTCTTCAGCAAGAACAATACATCGGCGCATGAATGCCTCATGATTGCGGAGATTCTCCATAACTGGGGACGAAAACACTTCCGAAAGAGAATACGCTTCTTCTGCAAAGAACGCAACAAAATGACCGATATTTCGCTGGTGGTACCATTGTGATCAGTGCATGGGTGCGTTATGATCTCTTCCATGATAACAGTAAATTTCACACAGCTTGCGAATCGGCTGGACGGCCATTACGGACCGGAAGATTTGGTATTGCTCGAACGCGCTTTTACCTTTGCTCAAGCCGCACACGAAGGTCAAACGCGCACCACTGGCGAGCCCTATTTTACCCATCCATTTGCCGTCGCGCTCAAACTTGCAGACCTCAAACTTCCGAGCAACGTTATCGCAGCAGGCCTTTTACACGATGTTCCAGAAGACACCGAGCGCACGGTTGAAGATATCGCCGCCGAATTTGGCGACGATATTGCAAGCATGGTCGGCGCTATTACCAAACTTGGAAAAGTGAAGTATCGCGGCGAGGAACGCTATATTGAAAACCTTCGGAAGATGTTCGTTGCTATGGCGGAAGATGTTCGTGTGGTGTTCATCAAATTCGCGGACCGCATGCACAACATGGAAACACTCTACGCACTTCCGGAACACAAGCGTCTCCGCATTGCGAACGAAGTTCTGGAAATCTACGCCCCGATTGCCAACCGGCTTGGCATGGGTGAATATCGTGGTCTTTTTGAAGACTATTCGTTTAAATATCTTGAGCCAAAAGACTACAGTTGGACGAAACATCTGCTGGAAGAACGGGTGAAAAAGTTTGGCCCATCGCTCGACCGCGCGATGAAACATGTGAGTAACGAACTCCATCGGCACAGCGTGGGATATGTAGACATTCACGGCCGCGTGAAGCATTGCTACAGCTTGTACCGAAAGCTTCAAAAGTATAAGAACGACATGAGCAAGGTATACGACATCGTGGCGATGCGCGTGATTGTGAAAGACGTCACCGACTGCTACGCGGTTCTTGGCATTTTGCACGGTGTGTACACCCCACTTCCTGGCCGCATTAAGGACTACATCGCGCAGCCAAAACCCAACGGCTATCAGTCGCTACACACCACAGTGTTCGACGAAAGTGGGTCGATTTTGGAATTCCAAATCCGTACACAGGCCATGCATGAAGAGAGTGAATACGGTGTGGCAGCGCACTGGCGGTACAAACAGGGTGCCACACGCGAAGAGCGCAATGTCGAATGGATGGAGGAGCTGGCTCGGATTCAAAAGGAACTGAGCACCAACGACTTCATGGCGCATTTGAACGAGCTGAAGTTAGACATGTTTCGCGACCGGATTTTCGTCTTCACCCCAAAGGGCGATGTGATCGATCTTCCAGAAGAATCAACGCCGATCGACATGGCGTATGCGATTCACACGGAAATTGGCAATAAGGTTGCACAAGCAAAAATCAATGGCGAAATCGCCTCGCTCGATCGCGCGCTGAAGAGCGGCGACATGTGCGAGCTCATCATCGACAAAAACCGCAAAATGCCAAACAAGGATTGGTTGAAATTCGTGAAAACACGCCATGCCAAAAGTAAAATCCGCTCCGCACTCCATGAAGCGCAGCGCGGATTGCTCTCCTCGCTCTGGGGCAAGATGAAGCGATAGCTTACGCGTTCAACTGGCGGATCATTGCCGCGAGATCCTCTTTGGAATAGCAGTGAATCGTAATGGTGCTTTTTGCGCCGTGGGAATCGATAGAAACTTTCGTACCAAGCTTCTCACGGAGCGCAGATTCAAGCGCGAGAATGTTTGGATCTTTCGGAACCGTGCGGCGTGACGACGTGGTTGATTCGGCTGTTCGGACAGTAACTCCCCCACCAAGCATCCGCTCGAAAAGCTCACGACGACGCGCGTCGTTCGGTTCGGAGAGCAGGGTTCGCGCATGGCTCTTGGTGATGCGGCCTTCAACAACCGCCGCGAGCATATCGGCTGGGAGATCGAGCAGACGCAATGTATTCGCAACCTGTGAACGGCTCTTCCCTACTCGTCCAGCAACGTCTTCCTGTGTCATGTTGAAGTCGTCCATCAGCATCTTGTATGCCTTCGCCTCTTCCACAGCGTTCAAATCCGCGCGCTGGATGTTCTCGATCAGCGCGAGCTCGAGCTTCTGCTGATCGTTCACATCGCGAACAATCACTGGAACCGATTTCAAGCCAACGGCGCGTGCCGATCGTAATCGACGCTCGCCGGCGATCAATTCGTACTTCCCGTCCTCCCGAACCGACACCACAAGCGGCTGCAAAATGCCGTGTTCTTTCACGCTTGCCATGAGGTCCGTGAGATCCTCTTCCGCAAAATGATGACGTGGCTGGCGAGGATTCGCAACGATGTCGTTTGGGGAAATACGAAGGAGGCGGTCGTCATTTAGTTCGGAGACGGCCCGACGGGTTGTCTCTACGATCGGTGGCGCAATATGCGTCATCGGCACCGGCGAAGACGACCCCGGCGGCGGTAATAATGAACCAAGTCCCCGCCCTAATCCTCCTTGAGTCTTCTGCATATTACGCGGCGGCAACGCCGGATTCTTCACGGACTAAAAATTCTCGTGCCAAACGTTCGTACGCTTTTGCAGCTTTCGATTCCGGATCGTAGTGCAAAATAGTCTTCCCAAAACTCGGCGCTTCTGCCAACCGAACACTTCGAGGAATCACGGATCGGAAAATCTTTCCCGGGAAGTGCTTGTACAACTCTTGAAGCACCTGGTTGGAAAGATTCGTCCGCGGATCGAACATCGTAATCACTGCGCCCATGATGCCAAGATTTGGTTTAATGTGCTCACGAACCAAATTCACGGTATGCATGAGCTGACCAAGCCCCTCGAGAGCATAATACTCCGCCTGGACTGGGATGAGCACGCTGTCGCTTGCAACCAAACCATTGATGGTGAGCAAGCCAAGCGACGGTGGATTGTCGATAAGGATGTAATCGTAATCGTTCCGAATAGGCATGAGCGCCGCTTCGAGTTTCCGTTCGCGATTGAATTCGGTGACGAGTTCCACCGCAGAACCCGCAAGATCTGGGCCGCCAGGAAGCAATGCGAGTCCAGGATGATTCGTGCCGATGATAAGATCGCGAGCCTGATGGGTGCCCGCTAAAGCTTCATATGTTCCCGAAAGGTCAGTCGGACTCTGGCCAAATCCGCTCGTCGCATTCCCCTGAGGATCCAAATCCACCAATAAAACCGACTTTCCCAAATGCGAAAGATACGCCGCCAGATTCATGGACGTGGTGGTTTTCCCCACCCCGCCTTTTTGGTTCACCACCGAGACAATATGCGCCATAGAATAAAAGCAGTATAACAAAAAATCTCCGGTCTTGCGACGGAGATTTTTTGGTTGCGGGGGCCGGATTTGAACCGGCGACCTTCGGGTTATGAGCCCGACGAGCTGCCTGGCTGCTCTACCCCGCGGCCAAAGTATGCCAGAAAAATACAGAACGAGCAAGACAAGAACGCCACCAATGGACGATGATACACTTGAGCCACGTAATATCCCCATTTCTATGGACATGCCTCAGCCAATTTCCTCAATACCCCCAACGTCAGGCCGATCTGGAAATCCTCCAGGACTCATCGCTCTTACCGTCATCAGCGTGCTTATTGCGCTTGGAGTGACAGGATATTTCCTTACTCGACCGGCACCGGAAGCTGCGGAAAAAGCCCAAACAAACATCAACGGAACTGCGACGACCGCCCCTTCGTCCGTGGATGTTGCAATTTTCAACCATGTCGTCACCGATACCACGAAATCTGGAGCAGATGACGGAACAACGTCTACATTCCTGCAGTACAACGACGATGAGACCATATACTGCTCAAAATTTGACGAGGCGACGGACGGTGCCACGGTTGCCAACCTCACAACCCCAGCAGTATCCGATTCGCTCTACGCTCGGGTTGGAGACGACGCAGTTGCAGCCGGCTTGATTGAAAAACTTTCTACGCTCATGGCCATCGATAACGGTCTCCTCACAGACGCGTGCAACCACAACGGGGATATTTGGGTACTCGTCCTGTCGTCGGATCTCCAAACCATGACGCCATATCACCTCACCTCTGCAGATGACGGATATCATCTTGGCGCATACAATCCATTCTTAACCATTGGCGGTTACGCAGCGATGTACTTCGACTACGTTCCCGGACGAACGGTGATTGGCACCGGGACCACCAACGATTCCGGCGCGTTGGATTGGGCGTATTACATTCTCGATACAGGCTCCGCAGCAACAGACTTGATTGAATCCTGTGAGCGCGATGCCGCAACCGATCCAGAACACGTCACGCTCGATTGCTCACGAGAATATATTCCGGAATAGTCACCGAACGAGCGCGAGGACTACTCAGCGAATGCAATGCTCGCAAGAATTGCCTCTTGAATCGGCGACAAATCGTCGGCAGTTGTTGTGGTGTACGAAAAGTCGAAGATATCAACCTGCTTTCCGCGAGGAACCCACAACGAATAGCTCTCGCCAGCACCTTCGGTCACCGCGAACGCAGCCTTTCCACCAACAGTCGCCGAGCCAATCTTTCGGATCAGCGGATTGGTATTCGCTTCAAAAAAACTCTCAAGTGTTGGCGCGGGAGCATCCCCGTTCAGCCCTGAATCATTTTCCGTAAAAATCGTTTTCAGGTCTTTACACGAAACGCTGACGTAATACGCTGATGGAGCTTCGCCCTCTTGCTGTTGCTGAAAGTCGTAATCGTTCTGACTGGTAATAGTGAATCCTGATTCACCGTCTGAAAGGAATACAGCATCAGAAGGATATTTGAGCGACAATCCACATGGAACATTGATATACGGCTTCCACGTGGACGTGTCGGCTGCGACATGCGCGGCCGTCGATGAATTCGGCAACGATTCAGAAGTCACACTTCCGCCGGACGACACACATCCTGCACCAAGAAGAAGTCCAGTCGTTGCAAGTACAGAAAAAAATGCGCGCATAAAGAAAGAAAAAAGAATTCTTACTGACCATAGAACATCGCCTCACGCTTCGCAAGCACTGAGTGGTGGCGCCGGTCGTTGTACCGACGCCACCCTCGCGTTTTCGCTCTCGCTCTACCGCACCGTGAAGGAGCGCACCGTGCTGTAGCTTCCCCAGCCGCCGTCGTCGGTGTACGCAATTCCGCGCACCGCCCAGGAATACGTGCCCTTGGAGAGGCTCGCACTATAGGACGTAGAAAGCGCCGAAGGCTCCTCGCCCGTCATCGCACCGTCGGGGTTCATGCACCCGGTGGTGAGCGACGAGTTCGTACATGCCATGACGTGGGAGCGGTACGTTCCGGACCCGTTGGTCCAGCTCAGCGTCACCGGAGAGGTGACGCTTGCGCCATTCGCCGGACTCGAAAGCGTCGGCGCACTCGGCGGTTCCGTCCACGACTTCGCGCCGATGTACGTGCCCGGGGCCGTGGAGCCATTGTTCGTGCACGACGACGGGAAGCTTGCACGCGCGGACTGGCTTGCGCCGGAACACGTGAGCTTCCCCCAACCGTACACACCCGACGACACCGCAGGCGAACTTGTACCCGGGAACACCCCGAAGTGCAGGTGCGGGCTGGACGTCTTCGTCCACGAACTCGAGCTGGACGTGCGGTCGTAGTCGTACGCAATGGTGCCGACGGTGTCGCCCGGCGCGTACGTGTCTCCCACAGCCACGCTGGAGTCGTACACCAAGTGGCCGTACACCACCACGAACGCGCTGCCGTCCGCGGCGTAGTGCTGCATGGCCAAGGCCATGTTGCAGGTGCTCGCACCGCCGTAGTCGTAGCCCCAACCGGACGTGCACGTGGAGTTCTGACTGCCACTCACCTTGAGCACCGTTCCGGCCGCGATGGCGTACACGGAACTTCCGTGCGACGCCCCGATGTCCGTGCCATTGTGGCAGGTGTTCGTGTAGTAGTAGCTGCTGCCGCATGCGCCGAACCCGGCGTAGTCGTACGTGTCTTGCCACGCCGTCATGGAGTCGAGCGGGTACACGAACCCATTCCCCGCCGTCGTCCGCATGAGGTGCGACGCGTCTTCGCTACTCCGAGCTTCTTCGCCCGTGTCTGCCGTGTCGTCCGCGCTCCACAGAGCCGTGTCGGTGGCACTTCCCGAATCCACCGGGTCGCCGCACTCCACGTCTGTGGTGTCGTTGACATTCACGGTGTCGTCGTACCACGTGCCGCCCATAGCCTTCGTGCGGCACTCGATGTCGAGCGGCGCGCAACAGCCGTTGAGGGTGACCGCCATCGTGATGATGAGCCCAAGGCCCACGAGAACCGAAATTCGACGAATCATCTGAAACTCCTGCCTGTGTTTTGGGATAGCTTTTGATCCGGATGATCGCAACGTCCCCGCTTGTTGGAGAGTCACAAACGGTGACGAACGATGAAATATTTTGGGACTTTCTCATTTGAGGCGAGTTTCGATGCGCGGCGAACAAATCTCGCGAGGCGTACTTCATATGTACGTTGAGCGAGTTTGCGAAGACGCAAGTCGAAAATCGACCAAATGAGGAAGAACCAAGAGCGCTGAGACGGCTCGAAGTGGGCGCCTCCCCACTGTTTGGTCCGCACTTCGAGCCGCGGAGGACCTGACCATTGCGCCGGCAAGAGATCCATCTGAGGACGCTCTTGGATCGCACGCAACCGACCGATCACTCCCTGGAAATTCTCTTTTGCCGACGGCCGTCGGCACCGCACAGAACTGTTCTGCATCTATCGTGCCAAGGATTCGCATTCGCCTCAAACGATTTTTCGCGCAAATATCAAAAAACCGTCGGAGCATGTCCGACGGTTTTCTGTTTCTGATTCTTTTCCCTCGCGATCAGGTCTTTTCTGCGTCGGAACATGTCCGACGACAACTGTGGATATTATTTTCCGAAAGATTCTTTTAAAAGATATTTGCCAATCTGATCGATCGCGATTCGTCCGCCGTCGCCAACGTGTTCCATCGAATCACGATGACGAAGTGTGACGGTTCCGTTCTCCAACGTATCGTAGTCGATCGTCACGCACCACGGCGTTCCAATCTCGTCTTGTCGGCGATACCGTTTGCCGATGGATCCACTCTCATCGTAGTCCGCGGAGATTCCCTGCTTGCGAAGACCCTCGTACAGTTCCCATGCTTTATCCGCGAGGCCATCCTTTTTCATCAGTGGAAGAATGGCAATCTTGAACGGCGCGAGATCGTATGGCGCACCAAAGACGATGCGCATTTCTTTCTCCCCCTTTGCCGTTGTTACCTCTTCCTCGCGATAAAACTCGAAGAGTGTCAGCAAAAACAATCGATTAAACCCGCCGGAACATTCCACGATGAACGGATTGTAGCGCTCCTTTGTTTCTGGATCGAAGTAGCTCAAGTCTTCACCGCTGAACTTTGCATGGCTGTCAAGATCGTAGCTTCCGCGGTGATGAACGCCTTCAACTTCCTTAAAACCGATCTCGCCGAATTTGTACTCGATATCCCACGCATCTTGTGCGTAGAATGCACGTTCGTCGAGTTCGTGCTGACGCCAACGAACGTTTTCTTCCTTTAAGCCGATACACTTCGTGTAAAAATCCCATCGGTTTGCTTTCCATGCTTCGTATTGCGCGTCGGCTTCCGCTGGCTTACAGAAGTACTGCACGTCCATTTGTTCAAACTCACGGGTGCGGAACAAAAACTGCTTCACGGTAATTTCGTTGCGGAAGGCCTTTCCAATCTGCGCAATACCAAACGGAAGCTTTCGTCGCGTCACCATCTGTGTTGCCTTCCAATCGAGATAAATGTTCTGGCAGCTCTCGCCTTTCAAGTACACAAGCGACGATTCATCCTCGACAGGGCCAAGATGCGTCTTCACCAAAAGGTTGAAACGCTTTGCTTTGGAAACGGGATTGCCGTCCGGACTCTTAATGTTGTGCTCTGCAATCACATCATCCACCTGCTCTGGAGTCAGCGCGCCAGCATTTGCCATCACCCCAGCATCTTCGATGAGATGATCGGCACGGAATCGGCGATGCGAGACGAGATCTTCCACGAGAAGATCGGAGAACCCGCCGACGTGACCACTCGCCTCCCACACTTTTGGATGCATGAAAATTGCCCCTTCAATTTCCACCATATCGGTGCGGCTCGTGACGTTCCAATAGCGCCAAGCGGCCTCGAGGTTCTTCTTGAGAAGCATTCCCACCGGACCAAAGTCGTATGTTGCCGCAAATCCGCCGTAAATATCGCTGGACGGAAAGACAAAACCCTTTTGTGTGGAAAAATTGACGATGGTTTCAAGATTGGTGGACATAGTGTGCAAAGTGTAACGAAGTTCCCCAAAAACCACAAAACCCCGCGTGTGCGAGGCCTGGTGGAAGAACAGGACTAAAGTTTCACGTCCTCACCCTTTTCGTAATTCTTCAGCAGATACTCTGGAAGATCGAGAACCTTCGTGTTCCAGTCCGCACCATACAATTTTGCCGCGCTTGATTCGTCCTGGATCCATCGAAGCTGGAAGTCGTCGGTAATCATGTACACCTTTGGATCGATCACGGACTTCACAAGCGTTCCTGGGCGCAGCTCTACCGGAGTACCAATCATGTAACTCGCAAGCTCGTTGACGCCTACCATCTTTACCCCTGAGAAATCCTTGTACCAGGAATAGTAGGCGGCCTCACTCGCAAATGGATGACGCTTTCCATCCGGCATCACGGCATACACAATATCCGAATTCGCGCTCTTGATGAGCGTGGCGCCCAGATTCTGCGTTGCACTGAAGTACGCCTGCGTATCCGTCATCGATTCTGCCTTGCACAGTGCGTTCAAATACGTGTGCCAATCCTCGAAAGAAAATTGCATGTCGGGATCAATGAGCGTTCGCGCCGCCGTCCCGACAACATTTTCCGCAATATCGGTTCCGCACCAATACTGATACTGCGCACGGATCGCGGTTTCCGCCTGCACGTTTTTCGGCAACGAACACGCCATGTCGTAATATCCTTTACCGTCTTTCGTAAACGATGTGGTCGACGTCTCCGACGGCGTGTACACGCAATCCGACGAATACACTCCAGCATCTTCCAACTGTGGGGCGATCGTTTTCCAGGCTTCACCATCAAAATATGTGAGGTAATCCGTCGATAATCCAAACATCGTCGGCTCCGCGCTCGATTGGTTGGTAAACGACGCCATCATGCCTACCACGTTTTTGTCTGCAGTAAACAATGGTCCGCCCGCAGCACCAGACGCAACCATGATGTCGGTAGAAATGACGTCGCGATCCCCAGCCACCGGCGTAAAATTCGTTACCGTTCCAGATATGACACTCGCTTCACCGCTCGACACGCCATCTGCAGACGAGAATCCAATGCCCACCAGGTCGTCGCCAACATTCAGCGCATCCATTGCCGTCTGACTTCCCGTGAAGTAATGACGCAGTGTCGTCGGATTGAAATTCACATCTTGAATACAGACGTATGCAATGTCGGCATTTGTGTCCGCAACGAGAATCTTCGCAGCATACGTCGCCTCGTCTGCCGTTCCAGCGTCGTGCACTACAAAAATGTACGGTCGCGCAGCACTCTGACTATCCACCACAAGCCCTGCGGTCGTAATAACGCAGTCACCAATGAAATCCGATGCGATTGCGGCACCGTACGTATATCCACTCGACAGATCCGCGGTGTCCGAGGCGATCACCTTTGCAACGCCCGTCATCTCAAACCGCGAAAAGGTCGGCGCTTCCGCCGCAAACACGGCAAACGGTTGTACAAACACACTCACCAACGCCACCAACGAAACCATACGGAGATTCAGCATATGCACCTCTTTTAGACTCCCAGGAATGGATGGTCAACGGAATGTGTGGACAACGCCAAAGAGTGGCGCAAATCCCAAACTCGGTTCTATACTGAAACTCGAACTATAATCCTTAACTGGAGGTTTCTCATTTCCGACCAGTTTCGGTGCGCAACGCAGGCGGGATCGTCAAGACGTACTTCTTGGTACGTCGTCGATCACGCCAAGGAAGCAAGCCGAAAATGGACGAAATGAGGAAGCTCCACCCTCTATGCAAGTCGTCCTCGACGAGAAGTCCATGCCAAAGATTCCAGGCGCGAAAATCGCGATTCTTCAATCCAAGTGGTACAAGGAGCAACTCGATAACATCTCGAAAAAATGCATTGAGATGCTCGTGGCCGCAGACTGTCCACAACCAGAGTTCTACGTGCTTCCAGGGTCCTGGGAACTTCCGCTGGCCGCGCAAACCATCATGCGCAGCGCGCCAAAGGACAAGCCGTACGACGCAGTGATCGTCTTTGGTGCCATTATGAAAGGCGAAACCTATCACTTTGAAATGATCGCCGACGCGTGCAGTCGCGACTTTGGCAAAGTGATGCTGGAGGAAGGCGTGCCAATTATCAACGAGGTGATCCCTATCACAAAAATGGAGCAACTCATTGCCCGCAGCGCCAACGACGGATTCAATAAAGGTATTGAAGCCGCCCTTGCCGCAGCAGAGATCATTACCTGGCGCCGAGAGATTGCGAAGCGATCGATGTAACAGCCGAACAACAAAACCCCGAGCAGTCGGGGTGTTGTATTTGGCCTTCTATTTCCCATGCGGATCAAGGTTCGGGAGTGCTGTGGTGTTTTTCACGTAGCGGTCGAGCCATTCCCTGCCGATATTCCACGCCTCAGCATAATGTTCGGTGAGACCGTGGTCGCTTCCTTCAAATATCACAAGACGATACGGAACCTTCGCGACGTACAACTTTTCTGCAAGTTCCAACGAATCTTGCGGGCTCACGCGCCAATCCCCGGTACCATGCATCAGAAGTACGGGAGTTGTTTTGCAAAACCGATCCGCAAAATTCACCGCACTCCGAACACGCCTTCCTTCCGGCGTGTTTCCAAAACCTTTTGCGTATACTTCATTCATCTCCGGCCTTTTCTGAATTGCTCGTTCATAATTAGCCACACCCGCAACACTCACCGCAGCTTTTATCCAGTCCACGCGTGTCAAACATTGATACGTCATCATGCCACCTCGGGATCCTCCCCACATCCCAACTCTCGACGCATCGATTTCAGGAATGTCTGAAAAGTATTCCTCGAATACCAAGACATCTTCGACGTCGGCACCGCCAACTTCATCCTTCCCCTCGCTTCCACCATTTCCAGAGTATTGCGATGCAAGGACGACATACCCCCACGACGCAAGGACGGCGAGCTTTTTCTCGATCTTCTCGTCGTCGATTGCCCCAAATTCGAATGAACCACCACGATTCGAAATAATGCACGGCAACGCACCAGTACGCTCTTTCGGCATTGCCAAAAAACCATTCACCCAATGACCGTTGGATTGATACCGGATTCGTTCAACAGAAACTTCACCAACATCGCGATAATATTCTCGAAAAAAGTTCGGCATAGATAAAGAAAGGGTATGGCGCCGCGGGATCTCTCCCACGGCGCCAGCCAGCGTCATCAGAACCAGAACTACGCGTCGTCGCCGCACTTGGAGCCGCACCCCGGCGAGTGGCAATCCGCCACCGACTGGACGTAGTCCTCGCCGAACATCTCCTGGTACAGGAGCTTCGTCTTCCCGAACGCGGCCTGGAGCTGCTCGGCGTCGTCGCCACCACGGAGCCCGAAGTACGGGAAGTGGTGCAGGAACGAGCCGAACATCGCGTCGCAGTCGCGCGCGTACGCACGAGTGTCCAGGATGTGCTGGTGCCAGAATGCGTCGATGTCCTTGGTGGGGACCGCGGAGAAGTTCTTCACCGCCTGCGTCATGTACAGGTACCGGCGGTAGGACGCCTCCACCTTGTCCACGCGTTCCTTCGTCCACGGTTCGCCGTGCTCCGCGAGCATGAGCTTCATCTTGACCATCGACAGATCGATGGCCTCGATGCGTGCCCAAAGCAGCGGATCCTTGACGTTGGTGGCGTTGCCCTCTCCGAGGGCGTCTTCTTCGGTATTCACAGCGAACCTCGCTCTTGACGTGATTGCCATTCGGATTGAATGGTATTTCTTGTATAACACCCTCGAGAGCAACAAGCAAACACAAAACTCCGATTGCTCGGAGCTTTGCGTTTTAGATGAAATCTATCGGTACACATTGTGGTCCCCAATGGCGTCGAGACGCGCTTCTTTGGGCGACACATTGACGACGTTAAACACAATTCGTGTCTTGTAGTTTACCGAAAAGCTATAACGGCCCTTCAGCGCACCGCTCAGCTTATGCACTTTCAGCATTTCGTGATTCTTTTCATCTCGAAAAAGCTCAATCTTCTCTAGCGCTTCCTCCTGGAGTTCTTTTGGGAGCTTCGCCAACATCCGAACGAATGCTGGTGTGTAAGAAACCTCCATAGCTTACACTAACTCTTTCATGAGTTTTCGGAGATCTCCGTAAAGAACCTTCCCTTCCTTCGCCTCTCGTTCGGACTGCAACACCGCGGCAATCGCCTCGTCTTCAGACATTTTTGTGAGCGCCTTCCGGACAACATCGGCCTTATTCGCCGCTTTGCCACTTTGAACCATTGCGGTAATAAAGTTTTCCAATTCGGACGTGAGAGGCACAGAAAGTGTAGACATAGAGATACTTTTATATAATATGATAATATCATACCTCTTTCGATCCGAAAAGGCACAAGGCAAGACCTGACCCCTTTTTTCACAAAATATCAAACACAAAACCCCGAGCCATCAGGATTTTATGTTTTTACGCGAGCTCTTGATTTTTCACCTGGACCGAAAACAAATCTCTTCCTTGGTTTAATCCTCGGAAAAGTGAGATTGGAAAGGGTCGGTTGGCAAACGGATCGACATGAAAACTCAACTCGTGTTCGTCGCTCTGCGCGTGCTCACCTGGAAGAATGCTTTCTGTAAGCAAAAACCCACACCCGTGCTTCTTTGCGGAAAAAAGTGTCACGAAATGCCCCGTCTTCGACACAGGGGAAACGTCCTCAATAACAATCTCTTCATTGTTCGCAACCACCACCGATCCCGGTTTCAATGATCGAAAAATATCTGCCTGCTCATGAGTAAGAAAAATGGTTGAGTGTTTTTTCATAGATATATGGTAGACGATGCGCGCGCTCCCTCGCGAGAGCGCGCCGTCGTTCGTTCCGTCGTCTTCAGGCCCCGACCGGGACGAGCACGATTGCCCCCGCCATGAACACCGCGGCAGCGAGGAAGGCGATAGCACCGGCAGTATACGAGCTGAACTCCATGCCGATGAGCACATCGTAGATCGCGTCCTTGATGCTGTAGTAGGCCTCTCGCGCAATGTCGCGCGGCGTCTTCGTGGGATCACACCAGGTGTTGATGATGCAGCCGAGCGGAATGTAGCTCTCGTACACAGAGAGGCACAACGCACCGTCCGCATTCGTCGTCCACTGGACGTGGAAATTGAAGATCTCCCAGAGGTTCCCCTCGCTGTTGCTTCCGTACTGCAGACGGAGGCTCCAGTACGGAAGACCGCGCGTCATGCAGGTCGTGTCCCCCACGCTGTAGCTGCCCATCGAACCACCGGTCAGAGTGAACCCGAACCGCTGGATCGGCGCGAACTTCGCGTGGCTCTCGGCACCCGTATCCGAGACCTCGGTCGAGCTACTCGTGACCTGGTAGAACACCATCGCTTCCGGATCGTAGGAGTACACGCCTTCGACGCTCGCCTCCAGGGCGTCCTGTGACGTGGTCACCGTTCCGTCCGGAAAGGTGTAGGTCGTGATGCTCGTGTCTTCGTCGATGTCGACGAAGTAGATGTAGCAGGCGTTCGCGACGGTGATGTCGCCGTCCGCCGAGAGACAGGTGCCGTTGAGTGGCTGCCGACACCCGGTCGCGAGAGCCGCCAGAATGCCGAAGCTCGTGAATTGACGCCGAGTGAAATGATTTTGATGCATGAACGTAACCCTCCCGAGTCCATTAGACGGAAAACCGCCCAAGGTGTCAAACGTCAATGTTTTCTTTCTTTTTTCAAGAAACTTATCCCCTTTTCTTCGATTATCTTTACTTTTCAGCGTTTTTCTGCTATATTGAAGGCGCAAGGTGCCCCGTGGCACACCCGTTTTTCACTGTTCTTCACCCCAGAGGGCCGTAGTTTTACGGCCAACAGGTACAGCCATGCGTTCCATCAGCGCCCTCTTCCTCCTCGGCCTCTCCCTCGCCGTCGCTTGCGACGGTTCCACCGGCGAGTGCGGCTCGTGCGACAACAGCCAAGCCGTTCGCGGCGAGGACGACACCGCGGCGTGCTGCGGCACCGACGACACCGGCGGTGACCCGCCGGCGATGGGGAGCTTCACGGCTCCCGCCGTGGACGTGATCGGCACGGACGAGTCCTGCACCTCCAACCTCCTGTCCGTGAACGACGACTACACCGTCGCGACCGGGGAAACCAAGGAGGTGAAGGCCGGCTCGTACGATCTCACCTACGGCGACATGTCGCTCGCAACCGAGTACTCGGACATGTTGCCGATCCACACCGGTAAGGACAGCTCCACCTGGATCGCCCCGGCCGAGACCGTGAAGGTCGAGGACGGGAAGGTCGCCACCGCAGATCCCCCGGTGATGACCCGGTACGTCGGCGGCCAGACCTGGACGTGCAACCTCGCCGGCTCCACCGACGAGTCCACGGCGCAGGCGGCCACGGTGAGCTACCTCGACGATCCGAGCGGGCTGATGGTGAGCCTGCCCAGCCTCGGGAACGTGCACATTTCGGGTGAGGATCTCTGGCTCTCGGATGGCGAGTGCAACGACTCGGGCGAGATCTCCGACAGCGAGGCCACCTTCCACGTCGAGTGCAGCTTCGGCTACCTCGACTACGAGTGCTGGCAGGGCGAGTTCGAGGACAAGCCCGACACGTGGTAGCGCTACGGCGCCGCCGAACACGAAGACCCCACCGCGGAGAGCGGAGGGGTCTTCTCGCGTTTAAGGCGATCTTATTATGGAGTTACCGTGATCACACCGTCGTAGTAGACCCAAGGATCATCACCAGTAATAGATTCTGTTGGGAAGAGCGCGTAGTTGCATTCATCCCACGTTGATACAGATGTATTCGTCGAGCTCGTAAACACGCCGTCATTATCGTAGCAACCATCTTGGTCGTTTGATTTGATTGTACAGGTTCCAGTACACCAGCCCCAGTTATCGCGAACGTGGACTCGAGGACGGAAGGTGCAGGAGAGGCCGTCGGTGGTACATGGAGAGTTGTTCACGATACCGTCATCGCCATATGTACACGTCCCATTCGTAAGGGAAGGATTGCAGGTGTAGATATGGTTATAACTGAAGTAATTTGGATCACAGCTATCCGAGTTCATGCCCCAAGCGTAATCAGAATCCCTTACTAACTTTTCGCAAATCGACGTCTCTTTTTCGTCTTCCAAACCGCGGTGGTTCTTATAGTAGTTATCTGGAGAACTCGATCCTCGCTGATCCGAATTATCCGTTGTATCGCCCCAATCCACAATAACTCGACGGAGTGGGAGCTGATTCTTGTCTGCAGCAGCATAGAACTTCAGGTATGCGCGATAGAACGATTCGCTGCTCACATCACCTTCGTTTTGGTCGTTCACCGTAAGGCCATGAGAATGATCTTCCTCACATTCACCGTTGTAACAGTTATTCATATCAACCGCCCAGACGGAAGGAGGATTACCTTCTTGAGCACGAACATCCCAGAATGTTACGAGGTTATCGTCGTTACCTTCGTTCGTGAATCCACCGGTCGTAACAGTTCCCCCCGCAAGCAATCGCGAACCATCTGCTTGTGTAGTGTAATTATCCAGAAGGCCGTCTGAGAAGTTATACCAGCTTGTCCGTGTAGCAAAGACTTGCTCAAGCAATCCAGTAAAGGAGTCTCGAAGAGTGTCTTCGGCGCCATTATATTCCGCATCAACACCGTAATACGTCACACCGTTCGTACTGCCAAACGGATCAGAGGAGCTCACGACGCCATTAGATTCCAACGGATGGAATCCCCCTATAGACGCATTAGAGAAATCCTCAAGAAGCCGCGCCTCAGGACTGCTGTTATTCAATGTTCCGTAACCCGAAGGACATTCAAGATCGATCGTTGGAGACGAGAAGACGTAATACAAGTCGCTCGACGTATCAACGGTATTCGTACATCGCGCAGGAGACGGCGGGCGAGAATCACCGTTTTCTATCACTTCGTCCGTCGCTCCGTACGGATATGGAATAGTGTCTTTTGTGAAGGCGAATTTCGTGGCGTCAGCGATCGTCGAGCCATCTGCGCTCGTTACTAAACTTGGAAGATCTGTCTGATTTGGATTGAGCAAACGGTCAGTCCAAGGGGCGCCCTCAGATCCAGATTCGGTACCAACCGTTTCAACCAATTCATCGCATCCCAGATAATAAGAATTATCAAAATCCAAATTATACCAACCAGCGGATCCAACACCAGAACCATCATCCTGCCAACTATCTTGCGCGAGCTGAGTGTTGTTCATTCCGATAGACGTACCAAAACTTGAAGTAACAGAATACCCGCCCAGGCCTCGCATGGCTCCATCTTCCCACGCTTCAGCGCCCGTACCATTTGATTCCTGATACATGTCGTACTGCAAGAGATTGAATACTTTTCTTCCTCGAGCATAGCAATTCGCCATTTCATCTACCTTTGAATCGAATGTGCTATAGCTACTCTGATAGTAAACAGGGAACGCATACTCTGAGAACTGGTCTCCAACGCCATTCGTCTGATCATCACTCCAATCCAGCGCTCCGTAAATGACATACTTCGTTTCCGTCGTCCAAGACGATGGTTCACTACACGCAGAGCCGTCGCTCGAGTGCGTTGACCCCATCGGAACACACATGAATGGGCAATCCGCCTCTCCAGCGCTCGTTTGACATGCCTCTGCGTAATGTCCCGTACCATCCCGATCCGAATTGTCCGGCCGCCCGACTAATCCAAAGTATCCTGGCGGGCAGCGATAGAAGTCATTATCCGTCAGACAACCGGCCTCATGATCCGTGCTGTAATCATGACCATTACCATTAAATTCGACACAAGCAATACCGAACTGTTCTGGATTGTCCTCGGTGGCCTCCGACGTGGTCATGTTCGCAGAATCAACGTGACTTGCACGAAGCGTTGCATATACGTTGGAATCCGCACAGTACTTCGTCTCATCAAAGTACCCCGCGCTCGTGTACTTTGCGTACAGATCCGTTGATCCCTGCAACTGATCCACCGGCAACCACGTAATACATGCATTCAAGTTTCGGTCACCGAGGATATTCGTCGACGAATCGCGCTCCAAACAATACCCGTCCATGCCGAGCACGTCGTCGGTTTTTGTCTTTGACGCACATGTTCCTCCGCCGGACGTACAGACACTGGCACTATGGATGTACCCGGACCCTGCGGTGCCATCGGTATAACAGAACATTCCTTCTGCCGTACCACCGTCACAAACGCCCACATTCGAGCTCGTTTGAGGAAGCTGCGCACTATCAACACCAAAATATTTTGCCGTTCCGCCGTACGAAATCTTTTCATACGAACAGTCACAATCCTCTCCTGCGACGCATGTCTTTGCATTATCAAAGTTCTGAACGTACGTCGAAGGAATAGCCCCAAGCTGTTCGTCGATAACCTCGCGAGTATACGCACTGATCCATTCCGTCACCACACTCGTCGGGAACGGGCTGTTGATTTCTGGGTAGCCTCGGCAGCTCTTGGATTCTGCGGTGCTCGTGTCGAAGGTGTTGCCGTTTGGCGTCAATACACACTCGTCGCGCATACACGTTCCCACCTTGTAATTCACCGAGGTGTTGAGCGTTTCGCCGGAAGCGCAGACGCTCGCGTCCGTGCCGTCGTAGTCGTCGATTGCGGCGCCGTTCCCAGCCGTTGCACAGTAGCCAGCGGAACACGTTTCCCCAGTGGAACAATCAGCGCTCGATGCACAGAGCGTGGTGGAAACGGTGTAGCACGTTCCAATAAGACAGCTCCCTCCAGTTGCACCACAGCTATCGCTCGTTGCACACGGCGAACCGGTGTTTTCACAGTAGCCGATGGAACAATTTTCGCCGTATGCAAGGTCGCAGGCTCCTGCGATATAGGCCAAACGATAATCCGAATCATCCGTGTTCGGACACAGCGTATATTCTCCCGCAACGCCGTCTGGACCACAGTCTGCATCGTCGACACACTCGACGCCATTGTAGTCATCGCCGGGACCGGTATTACAGTATCCCGATGGCGCTGCAACGTTCTTTTGCGTGAGCTGATCCACTGGAAGCGATCCTGGAATAGCGTAGCCGGAATAATCGTCCCCGTACCAGGAAACGTCGCGCTGAGAATACGTGTCGGTATCCAACACAACTGCTGGATCGTCACTCTTCCATGCCGAACAGAACGATGCGTTGCCCGCGGTGGAGTATTCCGTACACAATCCAATGTCGCCACAAATCGTCTTGTAGCTATTCGTGCGCTCATCCCATGTGGTTTGTGCATCGGAACAGCTCAACCATTCGCTACATTCACGGTCGCGGTTTACCTTCAGCACCGTGTTTGCGTCGTTCTCCAATCGCGTTGCTGTCGTGCCGCCGTATGTGGATGCACAGAATCCTGTGACGGTTTCTCCAGACTCGCTCGTGAGTGGTCGGCAGTCAGAATCGTCGTAGCAGGAACCGTCGTAAATATACGACGATGTTGAACCGTTAATGTCGTAATACGCATCGGCGTCGTACCAACAACGATTTGCGCATAGGTCCACACTGTCCCCTGCTGGCGTAAGAATCGTCGATGTATCGCTACAGTCAATTGGATCTGCCATGCCGTTTGGCGAACCACCAAACAACGTATCGGCGTGCTTGCTTGCCACGTACGATGCGCTCATGTTGTACGTTTTCGATGGTTCCGATGTGTCGTTAAACAAACCACAGCCTTCCTTCTGACTCACCTGGCCGTTACATTTCTGACTATCAGGCAAACTGTTGTCTTCCAATGAATCGTTGTTGAGGTAGAAGTAACTTGTACCGTCAGCATCGCCGTAAAGCTGATCCGTTGGGAGATCGGTCAGATCCTGGAATTCCGAACAGCTGTCGTACTTTGTGAGACACGTTCCAACCCAGTTGTTGTAATCCGTATCGCCATTCTTCCAGATGCCCGATGTATCGCCGCCAATAACGTACTGCGGATTTCCGTCAGCGTCTGTTGCACAAAGTTCAGCCGGACTCGAATCGGTCTTAAACCAACCACTATACGTCACGTTATCAATCGTGACATCAGTTCGATAATCACAGGTTTGATCTTGAGGTGTCTTAAAGTAATGCGTAGCACTGTCCTTGTCTGTAAACGCGCTACAGAACAATTCCTTTTCCGAACACAACGTTGTCGCGTAATCCGCTGGGATGTTCATGAGATACGTTGGAGTCCAGCTGTCCACCGCCGTGTGGTCTTGGCTAAAGACCGGCAAGCCAACTTCCATACATCCCGCAACATCGGACGAACATTCCACGTCGCTATTCACCACCAAGAACACATCTTTATCTGCCGGGGAAACCACCGTGGACGCCGCATACGTTAAATGCGATGGAAGATTTGCTGGTGGAATGTACCAATCCAAGTTGAACTCACAGCTTGTATCACCAACGCCAATCGTACAAAGGAACTGACTCGTGGTGTCGTACGCACTTCCGCTCACGCCGTAATAACACGACGTCGCAGATGTTGCTTCGGCGCCATCAATAGTGCTGCAGTATCCGCCGTACACCTTTGCGGTTGTTGCGTCGGATTCCTGTGTCATGAAGTACGACGAACATCCCACCTGAGATTCCTCACACAGCGAACTGAAGCTCTTCAAGTCCGAAACATCACCGTTCTGATCCGTGTATTCCTGACATCCCAACATCTCCTGCGGCGACGACGTGCCTTCCGCCGTTTCGTCACATTCTGCTGGAGTTACCCACGAATCCTTAATGACGTCGATGTTGTCTTCACCTTCACGGAGCACCACGTTGTCAATGAAGAATGTTCCGCTAGCGCTTGGCGTAAAGACGAGTGCAGACGATCCGTCGCCAAAGCTTGGGTAGTCCGTGCTGTTCATGTCGAGCGGTCCGTACGTGTATTCGTTCCAATCCGTATCGAGCGTAATCGCCGTTGATGTAAATGATGCATCGACTGCACCAGTTCCGCTCAAGGACGTATCAAACCCAACCATGAGTGTTCCGGTTCCCTTTGCCCAGAAGGAAATGGTGTATGTTTTGCCCGCGAACAAATCTTGACTGAGCGTTCCGCAATAATATTCACCGTTCGCGATAGTACAGTTCCCGCCGAGCACGCCATCGACGCTTGCGCACCCCTCGTCCGTTGCGCAAACCGCCGTTGCTGCCTGCGAACCAACATATGTCCAAACCGATTCACCGTCAGACGAAAGTGAATGGCCGTCTGTTGCAATCGATTCGTTGGAAAGCGTCACATCTGTTGCGCTCGCGGCATCCCAGTTGGTTAAATCGCCGTCCTCGAAGTATTCCGTCAACGCCTGACGGCTGTTGCGGCTTCGTCCACCCGTGTATTCGCGGCATCCGGACTGCTTTTCCGAACACGTCGTGCTTTCGTCTGCATAACCGTAGTAGCGGCATTCTGCGGTACTTGAATCGTAGAACCCTCCGGATCCGCTGCAGTTCGCTTCTTGTGTTGTGGCGTCGGCACCAACAATGTCGGTCTTGCGATACGTTACACACGAATTACTCACCGTCACGGTGTCCGACCACAATCGATAGTGAATAATACCGCTCGCGTCGTAGAATTCGCGGCAGTCTGGATTGGTGATGGTGTCATCGTGTTCGTCGCACGACGCGGCGTCTGTTTCAAGTACGCCCAGCGTGCTTTCGTCGTCGTTACATTCAATGCCTGTTGCCGTTGCAGACCAGTTCGTACACGGCGCGGACTGTGGCGCGTCATCGGTCTCTCCGCTATCCGCATAGGTGTATGGCGCGTAGGTGGACGCCATGTCAGATTCGATAAGGTTCCACGTTTTCAGCTGATATCCATCCGTATCCGATCCTTCCCATGTGTAGAACACTGCGGATTGGTCAGCGCCCGCAGTATTCAGGTCCGCCTGAGCAACCGTGAGACACGCACGGAGATCCGTAAAGTACGACGGCGTTTCGGTGGAGATATCGGTAAATTCGTCACATCCAACCGCCTGCGCAGGACATTCGTCGGCAGAATCTGGAATGAAATACACTGGGAAATCCCCATCTGGTTCGTAGCGTGTTGCCTCTTGCTTAAATGTGTCGTAGCCAACGCAAGATGACGGACATTCATCAAGACTGTCGGTGATACCGGCTAC
>CALRCK010000009.1 GCA_943354605.1 Candidatus Uhrbacteria bacterium
TGGCGGAAGGGGAGAGATTCGAACTCTCGATACCTTGCGGTATACACGCGTTCCAGGCGTGCGCACTAGGCCACTATGCGACCCTTCCATGGAAATTTGCTCCAAAAGAATATCCGAAAAGAATGAATTGGGCAATGACTTGTTCTTGGATCTCCATTTCAGTACTATTGTTTGGTCAGTTTCATAAAATCGGGCTATAGCGCAGTTGGTAGCGCGCGTCGTTCGGGACGACGAGGTCGTGGGTTCGAGCCCCGCTAGCCCGACCAAAAAGAATCGCCTCCGCGGTTCTTTTTTGTTACACTGATGGCATGAAGGTGACCTACGACAAATCCGTCATGCACAGCCCGCTGGCCGTTTTGCGGAAGGCGGGATATTCCGCGTTTACGGATCCGCAAAGTGGGGAGGAGAGTTTTGTGTTGCGTCTGACGCCAGAGTTCTATCCGCGGTTTCATTTGTACGTTGCTGAGAAGGGGGAAGAAGTGTCTTTCAGTCTGCACCTCGATCAAAAAAAGCCGTCGTACGGATCGAACCACGCCCACAGCGGTGAATACGAGGGCCCAACCATCGAAAAGGAGATGCGCCGCATCGACGGATGGGTGAATCATGTCGATCCTGACGAGCGAGACGCTGCGCCGACTGAACTTCCGCGAGCCCAAACAAAGCCGTGGTGGAAGATTTGGTAAGTCTTCAAGTATTTCTGATATTGTGATACCGTGACCCGTCCAATCCGGACGACACACCCCACCGGGGCCTGTTCTGGCCCCATCACTCCGCAGAGGTCCCCATGCAGTTGCTCACGATCGTTTCTCTTCAGGTCGTCGAAAAGGCTCAGGCCGAGATGACCGAGTTCCACGTCGTCGTACGGGTTGGCGACGGTCCGCCCTTCCGGCTGCGCACGGTACAGTCCCGCCCCATCCGGCTGATGCACTTCGGCACGGGCCACGCTGCGCGTTCGCGCCAGTTCGTGGAAGATATCTTCCTCGAGGGCGGCCACATCTCGGCGAAGCTCGAGAACGTCGGTCAGCCCTGGCAGAACGAGGCCGACGGCTTCCGGCCTGGCGACAAGGCCGTGGACCCGAAGCTCATCGTCGTCGCGGAGCGCGTGCCGCAGGCTCTCGTGGAACTCCGCAAGCAGGCGGTGCACACGGCGCCGGTGCCGGGCGACATCCTGTTCAATGCCGGCGACAAGATGGGTACGCGCTCGGTGAGCGAGGTACTCCGTCGCGGCACGGGATGACGCGTTCGATCACGATTCGCAAACAGCGCAGACGAAGCGCGGCCCGACGCACGGGTCGCGCTTTCGATTTTGGAGAACGGTTTTATTTTGGCCATTTTCGACTTGCGTCATCGCAAACTCGCTCACCGTACCAATGAAGTATGCCTCGCGAGATTTGCTCGATGCGCACCGAAACTGACCGAAAATAAAAACGTTCTTAATCGTGTGAATTCGGTTTCGAAGAAAAATATTTTCCGTCAAGTGATCAGTGCACATGTGGATGATTCTGCTTCACGCTTTCTTCATGCGTTTGTACAATGGGCTACATCATCGCGCTTCATGACGATCTTGTGCGCCGTCACTAGTCATCGACATCTATGCGTGTCACGTCTCCAGCGTTCTTCAGTGGTGAAATGATTCCCGCGAAATATACGTGCGACGGGAAAGATGTGAATCCAGAACTCGTGTTCGACGATGTTCCTGGCGACACACAGAGTCTTGCGATTTTGGTAGACGACCCATCGTCGCCGTCCGGGAACTGGTTGCATTGGAGTGTGTGGAATATTGCTCCGACGACGCGAGTGATTCGCGAGAACAGTGTTCCGCAAGGCGCGCGCGAAGGTGAAACCGATTTTAGTGAGGTTGGATACGGTGGCCCTTGTCCAGGAGTCGGTGAACATGAGTATCGATTCATCGGCTATGCGCTTGATTGTATCCTCGATATCGGCCACGGCGCGCCACGCCACGTGATTGAAGAAGCGATGGAGGGACACATTTTGGCGCAAGGCGTTTTGGAGGGTCGCTACCAGCGTCAGAAAATCCGCGCGATGCAACACGCAACGGCATAGTGTTCCGGTCATCCCCGCGTAGGCGGGGATCCAGAGCGTCGAGTTGTAGTGGACCCCCGCCTACGCGGGGATGACGAAATTATGATGGTAAATTTTCGATCTCGTGTGCTCGCTGTCGTTGCGAAGATTCCGAAGGGCAGCACGATGTCGTACAAAGAGGTTGCTGTTGCGGCGGGGAATGCAAAGGCGTCTCGTGCGGTTGGTGCAATCATGAAAACGAATTTCAATCCCGACATTCCGTGTCATCGGGTGATTCGGTCCGACGGCAAAGTGGGTGGGTACAATCGAGGAGTACAAAAGAAGATCGAACGGCTAAAGGAAGAAGGAGCGATGTAAACGACGCTGAAGGGCGTTGTTTATTGATTATTGATGAAAATCTTGTTATGTTTCTGCTCGGTCCCACGTCAACGCTCTTCTGTGAGGTCTCCAATGCCCGATCCGTACGTCGTTCCGTTCCTCTCGACAGTCGTCGTTCCCGCTCCTCCATCTCACCGAAAGTACCCGCTTCCGTGGGAGCCGGGCTCCATGAACCCCTTCATCGACGGGCTGAACCCATCGGGTCGCCGGATGCTCATCATGGCGCCGCGGGGCGACGACGAGGTGGGGATCATCGTCACGACAACGATCACGTCGATGGATCACGAATCCGGCCTGCTCCGGTTCCACGTGGTGCCGTGCACGTACAAGGATTTCGATGTCGAAATCACCCTCGCAACGGTGGTGTACGACATCGAGGCGCACGAGATGTTCCTGGAACACGGTGCACCGTGCTACTTCCTCGTAGACAATCTCGCGGGCAATTCGGTCTTCGAACGGCGGGAGTTTCATACGCGTCGGCATCCAGAAGCGTGGAACGTCGTCGCGCTCTGAGCATTCACCAGTTTTTGTTCCGTGATCTACGCTGCCCATCCGAACGCCATCGGGTGGGCTGCTGCGTTTACAGGGCTTCCGTATTTGGTCTATTTTCGACTCACGTCATCGCAAATTTCCTCGATGTACCAATTAAGTACACCTCGGAAACTTTGCTCGCCGTTCATCGAAACTAGCCTCAAATACGAAAGTCCTGTGTATTTGCCGTTTTGAATATTTGCCGTTCTGCTTTAAACTTGAGTTCATCTATGGCGATCCATCTTTTTAACACGCTTGGGCGAAAGAAACAGGCTTTTGCGCCGCTTATTCCAGGGAAGGTTGGTATCTACAGCTGCGGTCCAACCGTGTACGACTTCGCGAGCATTGGAAACTTTCGATCGTTCCTCTTCGCCGACGTGCTTCGCCGGATGTTTGAGAAGAACGGTTTTGCGGTCACGCAAGTCATGAACATTACCGACGTTGGACATTTGGTGAGCGATGCGGACGACGGAGAAGATAAGCTCGAGAAAGGCGCGAAGCGTGAAGGAAAGAGCGCGTGGGACGTTGCTGCGGAATACACGAAGGCGTTTGTTGAGGATTCTCAGAAGTTGAACATCGAAGTTCCGCACGTCAGCCCAAAGGCGACCGATCACATCGCAGAGCAGATCGCATTTATTCAAGACATTGAAAAGAATGGTTTCACGTACGTCACTGCCGACGGCGTGTACTTCGACACATCAAAACTCGAACACTACGGCCAGCTTTCCGGTCAGTCGCTCGAGGAAAAGGAAGGCGGATCGCGCGTGGCTATTGGCGATAAGAAACATGCGACAGATTTTGCGCTCTGGAAGTTCTCGCCCGCTGGCGAAACGCGTCAGATGGAATGGGAATCGCCGTGGGGAAAGGGTTTCCCGGGTTGGCACATCGAGTGTTCAGCGATGAGTGAAAAGTATCTCGGCCTGCCATTCGACATTCACACCGGTGGCATCGATCACATTGCGGTGCATCATGAGAACGAGATTGCGCAAACGCTCGCGGCCCGGAATTGCCTTGAGGCGAATTTTTGGATGCACAATGAGTTCTTGCAGATCGACGGCGGGAAGATGAGCAAGTCGCTCAACAACACATACACCGTCGGCGATCTTGAAGAACACAAGATTCATCCGTTGAGCTTCCGTCTCTTTATTCTTGGCGCGCACTACCGAACCCCGCAGAATTTTACGTGGGAAGCAGTCGGAGCTTCGCACGCTGCGCTTGGCAATATTCGAAACGCAGTTCGCGATTTACCCAAACCCAGTGAAGTCGACGAAGAATCGATGACGTCATTCATGGAGCGCGTGAACGACGATCTCGACACGCCTGGCGCGCTGGCAATGTTCTACGGTGTTCTGAACCACGCATCGATGGAACGCTCAGTGAAGTCGGCGACGTTGCTTGCAATGGACGCGGTGTTCGGCCTTGCCCTTGAGGACGTCGTCGCCCGGCCGCTAACGATTCCAAGCGTCGTCGAGAAGCTGGTCGCCGATCGTGAAACAGCGCGATCGAATAAGGACTGGAAGCGCTCCGATGAGTTGCGCGACGAGATTGCTACACTCGGCTTTATCGCCGAAGACACGGCAGATGGGCAGAAGTTGAGAGAAGTTTGGTAAAGAAATGATGATACCTGAACTGAACCTTTGAGCGGGTGGGAGGAGGGCGGCGCAAACAACGTGAGTACGAGGTATCGCTGCAGAAAACAACACCATCGATTTTTGGGGTTTTACAACTGGGCAAGGGAATGTGATGTAAACCTGAAATCGATGAAAAACGAAATCGAATTCGGAAACATACGATCGTCGACCGTAGACGGCACTATCGGCAACCTTGGACATCGCGAGAATCGACAGCTGTTTTCTAAATGCAACTCAGTTGCGTTTACAAAACACCCTGTTTGAAATCGAATACCCCCACACTCTCCTCGCCCAACTCAGGCTCGTCGAGCGTCGCCGATGACGTCTCGTCGCTGCGCCTCCCGTCACACCCATTCCAAGGTCAGTTCACTGGGGCGAGAGTCTTTCCGGTGTTGTATACTACTCTCATGCCCGAACTTGAACGTGTTTCGAATATTCTTCCACGAGCAGAAACGCCCGCAACTGGCGCGGTGGAGTCTTCTGTTGAGCGTGAAACGAGCGTTGCCCCACAACAGAATGAGGGAGCAGCTGGCGCTACTGTTCCTGCGCAGCCAGCTGTTCAGCGCGCTGCGCCGTCGCAGGCCGTTACGGATCCTCGTGCAAAAATGCTCAAGGACGTTGAGGGGATTTTGTCCGACGGTCTTGGCGATGTGTACAAGGCGCTGCCCAAGGATCGTCAGGTTATCTTCCGTCAGAAAGGGGAGGAAATTGCGAACAAAATTACGGACATGATTATTTACGGAAAGGCCAAGGCGAAAGAGGTTTGGAAATTGGTGATGGAATGGCTTGGAAGCTTGCCGGGAATCAACAAGTATTTCTTGGAACAAGAAATGAAGATTAAAACCGACCGCGTGATGATGTTCGCGGAGTCGGCCGCTAAATAAATCTTTTCATGTGCTGAATACGCTGCTTGCCCTTGCAAAATCAAATCCGTACGGACTGGGCGACCTTGCTCCCACGTTGTCGCCGGCAGTTGCAACGTCGTCGCTCGGCGATATTCTTCCGATACTCATCATCATTGCCTCTGTCGTGGGCATCGTTGCGGCGATGGTGTTTTTTGTCCGTTCTCGTCTTATTGCGCAAAGCCATCTTCGCGGCGGTGAAGATTCGACCATTACATTGATGGTGACGATTCCGCGGTTCCGCAACCAGGAGGACGCAAAACAGAACGAGGGAACAGCGCAAATCAAGGAGCAGATTGCCATGGCGGAGGGAATTTATGCCGCGATTGGTGGGTTAAAACCGCACCATGGCATTGTGGCGTGGTTTTTGGGTCGTTCGGATGCGGTCGCGCTGGAAATTGTTGCACACAAAAAACTCGTGACGTTTTACGTGACACTCCCCAAGAAGATGCGCGAGTTTTTTGAACAGCAGCTGCATGCGCAATGGAGCGATGCACAGTTTGAAGAAGTGTTGGATTACAACATGTTTTCGCCACAGGGCACGATGCTTGGCGGCTACGTCACACTCAAGCGCAGCAGTGTGTTCCCGGTAAAGACGTATAAAGATCTGGAGAGTGATCCGCTGAACCCGCTCACGAATGCGATGTCGAAAGTCGCAGACACCGACGGTGTCGCTATTCAATACATTATTCGTGCGACGCATCATGGTTGGCGCGACAAGGGTGCGAAGATCGTTCGCCACATGCAAGAGGGTATGACGTTGCACGAGGCCGAGCATGGCTCAAGTTTCCTTTCGGGATGGTTCCATACCAAAGAGTCGAAGGAGAAAGAGGAACAGAAGCGGAAGGAGCGCAAGCTCAGCCAAGCGGAAACAAAGATGTTGGAAGGCATTGAGAATAAAATCTCAAAGGCCGGCATGGAGGTGAACATCCGTATTATTGCGTGTGGCTCCACGCCAGACGTCGCAAAGTCGTATCTGGACAATGTATTTTCGGCATTCAACCAGTTTAATATTTACGAGTTTGGCAATTCGTTTACGAAAGTGATTCCACGAGGCAAGGACGGCATCTTGAAAGACTTTATTTATCGCCGATTCTCCGAAAAGCACTCCATCGTGTTGAACACGGAAGAAATGGCTGGCTTGTGGCACATGCCATTGCCGTCCACCGACACGCCAAATATCCGATGGATGCTTGCACGCATAGCTCCGGCGCCGCTGAACATGCCAACGGAAGGCCTCCGTATTGGATCGAACCTCTATCGTGGAAAAGAGACCATCGTCCGTCTTGGTATCGCAGATCGTCGTCGTCACCTGTACATTATTGGTAAAACAGGCTCTGGAAAGTCGGAGTACATCCAAAACCTTGTTGCGCAAGATATCGCGAACGGACTTGGTGTTGCGATTATTGATCCGCATGGTGATCTTGCTGAAGGCTGCCTTGGCTTGGTGCCGAAAGATCGTATTGATGATGTCATTTATTTTAACCCAGGCGACATCGAACGACCGTTCGGTCTGAACATGCTGGAATTCGATCCTGAGTTCCCAGAACAGAAAACAAAGGTGGTGAATGAGATGCTCGCGATTTTTGATCAACTGTACGATTTGAAGGCGACCGGAGGTCCGATGTTCATTCAATACGTCAGCAACGCGATGTTGTTGTTGATGGATGACCCTGACAGTGGCTCAACGCTCATCGAAATTGCAAAGGTGCTCACCGACGACGCGTACCGAAAGATGAAGTTGTCGAAGTGTAAGAGCCGTCTTGTTGTCGATTTCTGGGAAAAGCAGGCGGAGAAAGCAGGTGGCGAAGGATCGCTCGCAAACATGGTGCCGTATATTACGTCCAAGTTCAGTGAGTTTGTGAACAACGAGTTTATCCGTCCAATCATCTCGCAAGAGAAGAGCTCGATTAACTTCCGCGACATTCTCGACTCAGGAAAGATTCTTATCGTGAATCTCAGCAAAGGGAAACTTGGTGAATTGTGTACGGCGCTTATTGGAGGAATTTTGGTGTCGAAGCTGCAGATTGCGGCATTCACTCGTGGTGATACGGACGAAAAGGACCGTAAGGACTTTGTGCTGTACATCGACGAGTTCCAGAACTTCGTGAACCCCTCCATTGCGACCATTCTTTCCGAGGCGCGTAAATACCGCTTGAGTTTGGTGATGGCGCATCAGTATATGGGCCAGCTCGTCAAGAACGGCGACACAAAGATTCGCGATGCAGTGTTGGGCAACGTGGGATCGTTCTTGGTTGCAAAGGTTGGTCCGGACGACACAGAAGTGCTTGGAAAGATTTTCGAACCAACGTTTAGCCCGTACGACCTCATGAATGCCGCGGCATGGACGTGGAGTGCAAAGGTGCTGGTGAATGGGAGCCAGGAAAAACCGTTCACACTGAAGGCCGATCCACCAATCAAGGGAAGTAAAGACATGGCAACAGGACTGAAACAGTTTTCTCGCCTGATGTACGGTCGCGATCGGCAGGAAGTTGAGGATGAGATGTATGCGCGTTCGGGCACGGCTGCGCTTCGAACCGCGCCACCTGCAGAACCACCGTTTGGGTTGTAATTGATGCGGAATATATGGCGGCACATATTGTTGTTTCGGATTTGGTGAAAACATTTCATACGCCCGTAAAGAACTCGGAAAAGGGTATGTGGGCGAATTTCTTTCGTCCTGATGTCGCAACAAAACACGCTGTCGATCATATTTCCTTTACGGTTGATCGTGGCGAGCGCATTGCGTTTATTGGTCCGAATGGTGCGGGAAAATCCACCACAATCAAGATGATGACGGGGATTCTTCATCCAACATCGGGGTCGATCCGGGTTGCTGGGCTTGATCCTCAGGGGGATCGGCGAGCGCTTGCATTCAAGATTGGAACGCTTTTTGGCCAGCGTTCGCAACTGATCGCGAACCTTCCGGTCACGGATTCGTTTGAATTATTTGGCGCGATGTACGAACTAAAGCCGTCAACAATCAAGCGTCGAACAAGGGAACTCGTGGAGGCATTCGAACTTGAGGCATTCATGAATCGACCAGTGCGAAAACTCTCGCTCGGAGAGCGGATGCGATGCGAAATTGCAACATCGCTGTTGCATAAGCCGGAGATTATTTTTCTTGATGAGCCGACGATTGGTTTGGATGTTGTTGCAAAACAGTCGTTGCGCAAGGTGCTGAACCGGATGTGTGCCGATGAAGGTGTGACGCTATTTCTCACGTCGCACGACGCCGGCGATATTGAGGCGCTGTGCGACCGAACCATTATCGTGAATCACGGAAAGATCATTATCGACGAACACACCGACGCACTTCGTCAGCGATACTTCACGGTGAAGCATGTGCGAGCGGAGCTTGAAGGATCGGCGAAGGGATTTACGCTCCCATCGGCGAAAAATATCCGTATCGACGGGAATACCGTCACGTTCACGATCGATACCACGAAGCACGATGTGAATACTGCGATCGCCGAGCTTCTCAAGAGCTATTCTATTATCGACCTCGACATGGCGAACACAGAGTTGGAAGAAATCATCGCTTCGGTGTATGCGGCTCATCGCTAACATTCGAACATTCGCCGCAACATTTCGTGTTTCGTTTCGCTCAAGTCTAGAAAGCAAGATGAGCGTATGTTTCTCGTTCATTAATACTATTATCGTTACATTGATATTGTTTGGAATCTTTCAGGTGGCCTTTGCGCAAAGCGGATCGATTCGTGGCCTAACATTTTCTGCGGCGATGTGGTCGTTGGCGATGTATTCGTTGTGGTGGGGAATCGGGATTCGAAATGTGTTTACTGATATCTCGATGAGTATTAAGGACGGAAGCATCGAAACGCGCCTGGTTCGTCCTCAACACTTTCTTGCATACATTGCTGCATTTCGGTTGGGAAAGCAGGTTGTGTTTTTCCTGTTGCAAATTTTGGTGAATGGCGTATTGCTTTTTTTACTCGTCGGTGCGCCGCCCGTTGATCCGACGGCATTCTGGTGTCTATCGATCGCGACGCTTTTTCTTGGTGGAATGATTATCGCGCTTTGCATGTATGCCTGCATTGGTTTAACGACGTTTTGGTTGGAGGACTCTCAGCCAGTGATGTGGATCGTTGATAAGAGCACAATGATTCTTGGCGGATCATTTGTTCCTGTCGCGCTGTTACCGTCCATGGTTCGCCGATTTGCAGAATGGTCCCCATTTGGGGCAATTATGTCCTTTGCTCAGGCATTTGCGCCAGATTTTTCTGAACGATTTCCGTCGCTGATATTGTCTCAGATGCTTTGGATAGTGATCCTCGGCATTCTTTGCTCGACGATGTGGAGCATGGGGAGGAAGAACATTGCAATCAACGGCGGATAATATGAAGAGCTCTGTAAAACGTGGTCCGACAGTATTTCGTCGAATGATGAGTGAACTTCGCGTTGCACAATGTGTTTGGCTGACCAATGTTCGTGCCGCTATGGAAAATCGGGCGGCATTTGCTATGCAAATTGTGGGAATGATGGTGAACGACCTGTCATTCGTTATTGTGTGGGTGCTATTTTTTCAGGCCGTCGGAACGGTGAATGGATGGGGAGGTTGGGAATCAGTCGGTCTCTTGGGTTTTGGAACGGTGAGTCTTGGTTTGGCGTTTGGATGTTGTGGCGGAACCACGTGGCTCACAAAGTATGTAGAGGACAGTTCGCTTGATAATTTTATTCTTTCTCCTCGAAATGTCTTGTGGCGCATGCTCACGAGTCGGTTTGATCTCCCGGCATTCGGCGATGCGCTCTTTGGCGCCATCCTGCTTTTGGCTTTTGCGATAAAGATGCAGCTTTCGGCGTGGTCGATCGCTCTGCTTCTTGGATGCATCTTGCCTGCTGCGAGCATTACGCTCTCGATGAGTTTGATTGCCGGATGCGTGGCGTTTTATATTCAAGACGCGCAGGGATTGGCATTTAGTCTCTTTAAGACGTTTCTTACCCCTTCGTTGTATCCTGCCGGACTCTTTCCTCGTCCGGCAAAGATGTTCTTCGTCTTTGTTCTTCCATCGTTGGCGGTTGGCGGGTTTCCAGTGCAGGTCATCGAAGAAGGGAATTTTGGACTCTTCCTCCTGATTTGGGGATTGGCGATCTTCTGGTTGGTGGCGGGAATCGCCGTCTTTTCTTTCTCACTTCGACGGTATGAAAGTGGAAACGCGATTGGTCTCAGAAGTTAGGGGTTGCTTTACGTTGGGGGAGATATAGGGTATACTGTGGTCTTGAGTGCTGATGCTCCTGTTGGTATCTTCTCCTGTCGCTCTCGTCCAAAATAACGAATTATCCTGGTTCGATTGGGTGTTTTCACGTGTTACGACCTTCACTTTTGCGGTTCATTGTGTTTCGATTGTGCCTTATTGTGCCTCGAAATCCGCAAACGCGAGCGTCTTAACGGAACTTCCTTATTTTGCCTATTTTCGGCTTGCGCCATCGCAAACTTCCTCAACGTACCACGAAGTACGTCTCGGAAGCTTTGCTCGGCGCGCACCGAAACTAGCCTAAAATAAGTAAGTTCCGTCTATAACATCACTCGTTCATTCGAATGGATCGGTTATTGACCGAGACATATCATTATAAGATTTATGGTGAATTCACCACGTTCTACTTCAAATCCACGATCAGCAGGTCGTGGTGGCCGTCGCGGAGGTCGCGGCGCAGCCTGGAAAACTCCAGACACAAAGCATCCTCGCACCGGTCATGGTGTGGCATATGGCAAGCTGGAGCTTACGCCAAAAGACCACTATTCCATCCATAAGCCAGACAACGCTCAAGACACCTTGCGCGTGATGGTGATGGGCGGAAACGAAGAGGTTGGAAAGAACATGACCATTCTGGAATATGGCGACGATATTATTATCATCGACATGGGTATTCAGTTTGGCGAAGAGCACATGCGCGGCATTGATGGCATCGTGCCAGATTTGTCGTACATCAAGGGCCGCGAGAAAAATGTTCGTGCCGTGATTATCACGCACATGCACATGGACCACATCGGCGGCATTCCATACCTCATGCCGTTGCTCCCAGGCGTACCATTGTTCTCTGCACCAATCACGCTCGCGCTTATTGCGAAGAAATTGGAATACACCCCAGAGGTAAAGGTGGACATGCGTCCGATTGACGAAGCAACCACGCTTGAGCTTGGAAACTTTGCCGTTTCATTCATTGGCGTTTCGCACTCGGTACCGTCGTCGCTTGCGGCAATTATCAAAACACCATGCGGCACGGTTGTGCATACTGGCGATTTCAAAGTGGATCTTGATCCAAAGGATACTGAGGGCAAGCGATACCTTGAGCAGATGAAAGCGCTTGGCGACAAGAATGTTCTTGCGTTGCTTTCTGATTCTACGAACGCAACACAGAGCGGAAATCAGCTCATGGAGCGCGACGTGATGCACGATCTTGATACCATCGTTGCGCAGGCAAAGGGCCGATTGCTCTTTGGAATGATCAGCACCAACGTTGTGCGTTTGGCGCAGATTATTACGCTTGCTGAAAAGTACGGTCGCTACGTCGCTATTGGCGGACTGAGTTTGAAGACCACACTCGAAATTGCCCAAAATCTTGGCTACATCAACCCAACGCCAGGAACCTTGCTCGACATTTCAGAGGTGCGAAACTTCCCGCCAAATAAAGTGCTTGCCATTTTCCCTGGCGCACAAGGCGAACAGAATGCTGCGTTCTACCGCTTGGCCGACGGCGACTTGCGCGACGTTCGTGTGATGCCGGGCGACTCTGTCGTCTTCTCGTCGTCCGTTATTCCTGGAAACGAGCGCACAGTGCAGTTTATTACTGATAAGTTCTATCGCCTTGGTGCAAAGGTGGTGAACTACCGCATGCTCAACATTCATGCTGGTGGCCACGCAAAGGCGGCCGATCTTGGTGAGGTAATTAAGATGGTCAAGCCAAAGTACCTCATTCCAATCGAGGGTCATCACGCGTTCTTGCATCATCATGCTGCAGCAGCAACCGCAACCGGTTTCAGCCGCGACAAGATCATGATTGCAGACAACGGTCAGGTGATGGAGTTTACGAAGGACGGCGTTGGAACACTCACCAAAAAGAAGGTTCCTGTTGATCCAATCTTCGTGGACGGAAACCAATACAATGTCGTCGATGCTGAAACGCTTCGCGAACGAAAGCGCTTGGGCGATGAAGGTGTGATGGTTATTGATGCCATTGCGAAGGACGGTAACATTGTTCAAGTGAACATTGCATCGCTCGGCTTCCGAAAAGAATCGCTTATTCCAATGGTCGAAAAGACGGTTACCGACTTCCTGAAGCGCGAATTCCCAAAGGTTCGCCTTCAGAAGGATCCGCAAGGATTGCTCCAGGATCGCTTGGAAAAGATGATCGAAACCGACATGAAAGCCGCCCCTTACGTGGCGCTTTCCATTGCGCAGTAAAAGAAGAAATACCACATACACAAAAGCGCCAGAAATGGCGCTTTTGTGTATGTTTGGATTGACAAAACTCCATTTTTTGCTATACTTGCACGTCCGGATATCCCCGGCATTCACCCAGGTAAGTCATGGAATCGTTGTTCTCTTCTGTCCCCGGTTTCCCCAACCTCCTCCGGCTCACGCGCCGCGTCAGTGGCGCGGAGATCCTCGATGCCCTCCGGGAGGACGGTGTCACGCCCCTGGGCATCAAGGATCAGTTCGCCGTCAACACGATTGGGCGCGTGGTCGATCGTCTCGTCGGCGTCTTCCTCTTCTTCGGCGACCTGAACACGATGGTCACGGAGGACAACCCTGGGAAGACCCCGAATCCGCGACTGTCCTGGCGGGAGATCCGTCCGATCAAGTCGGACAACAAGCCCGGTTACGACTTTGCCTTCCTGGACTACAAGTGGGGGCCCGAGGAAGCGTCGGACAACGATACCGGGTACTTCGTGCTCGTGCTCGGGACGAACTAGACGCACATCGCGTCTCGATTCCGGATCGTTGTGTGAGAGTTCTGTGACCGTCGTACACACGTTCACGTCGACCGGTGTCCCTTGCGGGATGCCGGTCGCTGTCGTTTAAGGGGTTTTCCGCGATTCGCCTTTGGCGCCGTTTTCCCCTACAATCCCCTCATGCTCGACCCCAAAGATGAAATTAAGCAGAAATTGGACGTCGCCGAGGTGCTTGGCGACTATATTCAGTTAAAACCGGCCGGGGTGGGGAGTTTAAAGGCGCTGTGTCCGTTCCACGCGGAGCGAACGCCGAGTTTTCACGTGTCTCGCGAGCGCCAAAGCTGGCATTGTTTTGGGTGCGACAAGGGTGGCGATATTTTTAGCTTCGTGATGGAAATTGACGGCCTCACATTTCCCGAGGCACTTCGTCATCTTGCACTCAAGGCAGGCGTGGAAATTCCGGCGTACAAACCACGACCGGAAGATCATACAAAAGAGCGATTGGTTGCGATGCACGACGTTGCGGCGAAGTTTTACGCATCAACACTCGCCGACGCACCGTTTGGCGAGGCGGTTCGCGCGTACGTTGCAAAGCGAAATATCCCTGCTGATCTTGTTGCGAAATTTAAACTCGGCGCTGCACCAGATTCGTGGGATGCGTTGGTGACGTGTTTGAAGCGAAACGGATTCACTGATGCGGAAATTGTTCAGGGCGGACTCGGCTTACAGCGAAAGAGCGGATCGGGAATTGTCGATCGATTCCGAAACAGAATGATGATTCCACTGTGCGATGCCGCGGGAAATGTTGTGGCATTCACGGCTCGTCAACTTCCAGGTGCTACCGAGCTTGATGGGCCGAAGTACATGAATTCTCCGGAAACGCCCATTTATAAGAAGGGCGACATGCTGTACGGACTACATCTCGCAAAAGCCGGGATGCGTGAAAAGAAATCGATTATTGTCGTTGAGGGAAACCTCGACGTCATCGCGTCGCACAAAGCTGGTGTCGAAAATATTGTCGCGTCATCGGGCACAGCACTCACGACATCGCAGCTCCGAACGCTCGCTCGATACACGAAGTGCATCATCTTTGCGCTCGACGAGGACGCTGCAGGGTTTGCTGCCGCAAAACGTGTGCTCGATCTCGCATTGGAACTTCAGAAAGATCCGAACGCGCCGCAGTTCGAGATTCGATGTCTGATCATCCCGGACGGCGCAGGGAAGGATCCCGATGAGATTGTCGCGAAGGATCCGGATCTCTGGCGAAAAATCGCCGTACACTCAGAAGACGTCATCGAGTACGTGTTTACGAAGCGGCTCCGAGGCTTCGAGGACGGATCAGGCGCTGCAAAGATCGAAGCGCGAAAGGCGTTGGTCGATGAATTGTTGCCGTACGTTGCGAAACTGCAGCGTCCAGACTCGAGACATTTGTATTTGCTGAGAATGAGCGATGCGACCCACGTGGACATCGACTCGCTTCAGCAGATGCTGGCTGCGAGAGTTTCGCCGAAGGCAGTAGGTAGTAGGCAGTTGGCAGTAGGGGCTGCGCCGACCGCTGCTGTGGTATTGCCGACCGTTCCAGACACGAAAATCGACCAGGCGGCGGCCTTTTTGTTCGGTGTCGCGCTTCGATATGAGGGATTTACGAAGGAAATTTTGTCTGTGATTCGCGAAGAAATGCTTTCGAGCGACTTGTGGAAAACGCTGTACAACGCGCTTGGCATTGTGTATCATGCGGCCGAACAGCTTCCACAACCGTCGGCACCCCAACAAACTCTTTTTACGCGACTTCGGACCTGGCTCGATGCACAAGGAAAACTGCGGGAGACATCCGCAGTGAACGCCTTGGCCCTTCGCATGGACGAGCTCTTGGTCGGACTTTCGCCTACAGAGGTGCGACAAGAAGCGGACAGAAATATCACGATTGTTTCCCAAGAGCGGAATCGCATGTTGCGATCCGCCTTGGAGCGCGATATCCGTGAGGCCGAGTTGTCGGGAGACGACGAGAAGCTTCAGCAGTTGATGCGCGCTTATCGCGACATCGTTTCTCGACGGTAGGCTTCCTCATTTTGTCTATTTTCGGCTTGCATCATCGCAAACTTCCTCAACGTACACATGAAGTACGTCTCGGAAGCTTTGCTCGCTGCGCACCGAAACTAGCCTAAAATGAGAAACCCTACATCGCACTCGTGCGATCGTCTGGAATCGTGTCGTTTTGACCGCTTTATGCCAACCAAGAAAGGGAAGAAGATGACTGGGAAGGCTTTTGTAAAATCCTTAAAGAAAACCGTGAAAAAAATCTCGAAATCCGTGAAAGTGTCAAAGTCCGCGGTTTCGAAGAAGTCTACGGTTTCGGCAAAGTCCGTTGCAAAGAAAGTTGTCGCTCAACCAAAGCCAAAGCAGAAGGAAAAACCAAAGCAAAAGGGAAAGCCGTTTATTCCGCATCCGGATAAACGCTCAGCGCCCCCAACGGAAGAGGTCTTGGCCCGTGTTGTTGAGCGCGGCATGACGCGCGGATTCGTCACAGAGAACGAAGTCCTCTTCGCGTTTGGATTTGTTGAAGATCATTTGGAGTTGTTTGAGGAATTCCTCGATCGTTTGGAGCGCAAGGGCTTGCACTTCGTGGAGATGAAGGAGGGTTTCCTTGGCGGAAGCAAATCGCGCGACGACGTGTACGACAAGTTGCGCATTCACGTGGACAAGAAGGCGGATGTTTCGGTGTCGTCGGAATTGACGCAGGATTCCATCCAGATGTACTTGCGCGAAATTGGAAAGATTCCGTTGCTCACTGCAGACGAGGAGGTTGCGCTCGCAAAACGCAAGGAACGCAATGAGAAGGAGGCTGAACGCCGATTGATTGAAGCGAACCTCCGTCTCGTCGTTTCCATTGCGAAGAAGTTCGTGGGAAAGCAGCTTTCCCTTCTTGATCTTATTCAGGAGGGAAACGTTGGGTTGTTCCGTGCGGTGAAGAAGTTCGAGTATCGCAAAGGATACAAATTCTCCACGTACGCCACGTGGTGGATTCGCCAGGCTATTACTCGTGCGCTTGCCGACCAATCACGAACGATTCGTATTCCGGTGCACATGGTGGAAACGATTAACCGTTTCAAACAAATCGAACGCCGGTTGATTCAAGACCTTGGTCGCGAACCGTTGCTGGAAGAGCTTGCTGCGGAAATGGACATGTCGCTGGAGAAAGTCCAGCACATCCAAAAGATTTCGCAGGAAACGGTTTCGTTGACCACCAGCGTTGGTGACGACGATGACGATTCCACGCTTGAGGACTTCATTGAAGACACGAAGAATCTCGCGCCAGACAAAGCTGCCGCTCGTCAGTTGCTTCGCGACTACGTGCATGAGGCAATGCGCGATTTGACTCCTCGCGAACAAAAAATTCTCGAAATGCGCTTCGGACTTGAGGACGGCGTTTCGCACACGCTCGAAGAAGTCGGTCGCGAATTCGATGTTACCCGTGAACGTATTCGTCAGATTGAAGCCAAGGCGCTCGAAAAGATTCAGCAGAAAGACATTATTCAGAAACTGCGTGACTACTAACATCTATGGGATTCAAAGAATCGTTTGCGGCAAAAATCCGAGAGAACGAAGCGCGGGAAGCGGCAATCCGGGCGAACCCAGAGCTCGCGAAGAGCCCGGAAGTGAAGCGTCAGCGTCGAGTGGCTGGATTGGTTATGCTTCTCATTGGAACAGCGCTCGTGATTGCGGATGTCATGAGCTGGGAAATGGTTGGGAGCATGCTGATCTTCTTCATCGCGGTTCCAATCGTCTTCATTCCATCAGGAATATATATGATGATCACCGGAAAGAATCCGTTCGCGAAAATGCGGCGATAGGACAGCAAAAAAACCGGGCTCGAGCGAGTCCGGTTTTTTTGTGTCTTACGCGGTGTTTCCGGCCTTCTTGCGAGCGTGTTCGGTGAGGTGTTGCTTGCGAATACGGACGTTTTTTGGGGTAACTTCCACGTATTCGTCGCGGTCGATGTATTCCAGGGAGCGTTCCAAGTTCATGTCGATTGGTGGAACGATGACCACGATATGGTCAGCACTCGATGCGCGCATGTTCGTGAGTTTCTTTTCGCGCACGGGATTCACCGTCATGGTTTCTTTCATCGAGGCACCAATCACCATGCCTTCGTACACTTCCGTTCCAGGAGCAATGAAGAGCGGGCCGCGTTCCTGAACCATCGCCAGAGCGTATGGAGTGGTGGTTCCAGGGAAGCCGGAGATGATTGATCCGGTAGAACGGCGGTTGATTTCACCCTTGTGCGTGGCGTAGTGAGAGAAGATGTGGGAAAGCGTTCCTTCGCCTTTCGTGTCGGTCATGAACTCTGTGCGGTAGCCGAGCAATCCGCGCGTTGGCATCACATATTCCAAACGAGTTGAACCGTTCTCGCTCATGAGGTTCGTCATTTCGCCCTTGCGCTTGCCGAGCTTTTCAATGACGGTTCCGGAGTATTCATCAGGAACGTCCACGATAACCGTTTCCATCGGTTCCATCTTTACGCCATTTTCTTCCTTCATGATCACTTCTGGCTGGGACACCTGAAGTTCGAACCCTTCACGGCGCATCTGTTCGATGAGCACAGAAAGGTGCATTTCTCCACGGCCAGACACTTTGAATTCGTCGCCGTTATCTGGGAAGTCCACATGCAATCCGACGTTCGTTTCAAGCTCGCGCTCGAGACGATCTCGGATTTGGCGGCTCGTGACGAGTGTGCCTTCGCGGCCGGCAAATGGAGAATCGTTTACCATGAAGTTCATGGTAAGGGTTGGCGCATCAATCGAGAGCGTTGGAAGCGCTGCGGCGTCGGCGGTTTCTGCAATGGTTTCACCCACGTAAATGTTTGGGATACCGGCAATTTGCACAATGTCGCCAGCCTCTGCGCTTTCCACTTCCACCTTCGTCAACCCTTTGTGCGTGTAGAGCTTGGTGATTTTGTGGTTTTCGCGGGTGCCGTCCTGCTTGATGACGGTAACGGTCATGCCGTTTTTGAGTGTGCCTTCAACAATACGTCCAACACCGATACGTCCAACGTAGTTGTCGTACTTTAAGTTTGCGATTTGCATGCGCATTGGCGCAGCGGTGTCGCTTTTTGCTGGGGGAACGGTCTTGAGAATGAGGTCGAACAGTGGGCGAAGATCTTTGTTCTCGTCGGTGAGCTCCATTTTTGCAATACCGTCGCGGCCAATCGTGTAAATGTGCTTAAACTCAAGCTGCGCATCGCTGGCGCCGAGTTCCACGAAAAGGTCGAAAATCATGTTGAGCACGTGGTCTGGACGTGCGGTTGGCTTGTCGATCTTGTTGATGACAACGATTGGCTTTAAACCAAGCGCGAGACTCTTGCGGAGCACGAACTTCGTTTGTGGCATTGGGCCTTCGTAGGCGTCCACAAGCAAAAGTACCGAATCCACCATACGGAGCACGCGCTCAACTTCGCTTCCAAAGTCGGCGTGGCCAGGGGTGTCCACGATGTTGATTTTGATGCCGTCCACCATGATCGCGGTGTTCTTGGCGTAAATGGTAATGCCGCGCTCACGTTCCAGTTCGTTGCTGTCCATCACGCAATCCTCAATAACATCGCGGTCCGTGAAGGTTCCGGATTGTTTGAGCATGGCATCGACGAGTGTTGTCTTGCCGTGGTCAACGTGGGCGATGATTGCGATATTCCTAAATTCCATACTAGCGAAAATCAAAAGGGGCAATGCCCCAAAACTTGGCCAAAGTATGCCAGTTTTTGGGATTGGGGTCAAGGAACAGCTGGGATAGCGTTTATGCCTTGAGATCTTTAAAGGTGAAGATGTCTTCGATTGGAACAGCGAAGGATGAGGCGATTTTGTGGGCAACGAGCAGTGTTGGGTGAGTTTTTCCAAATTCGAGTGCTGAGAGTGTCTGTCGGGAGATTCCGAGTGTCTTTGAAAGGGCGAGCTGGGAGATTCCTTCGGAGGAACGATAGAAGTTGAGTCGGGAGATGTAGCGGAGGGGCATATGGAATATGACGTGAACTGATTTTTGAAGGGGTTGTGAGGACGACGAGACGGTATGATCGGCGGCCTGGGGGTGCTCGATTTGCCATTTTACGAGTGTAAAGAGGAGTTTACACTTTTCCGATCGAAAAGCCCAACAAAATTGAAAAATGGTATGTAAAGAGGTCTTTACACTCGTAAAACACGACATCGCACACCCAAGCCATCGGGTCTCGCACGTCAGATTCCGTTCATCCCATCCCCCTCAAAGATCAGTCCAGGTTCTCTCAGGGTTTCACGAGATTCGTAATCTTGTCGTGCAAATCGAAAACTTCTGGTGAACGCATACTGCGCGGCCGGTTCAGCCCGATGGGGAGGATCGCTTCCACGGTTCCTGGCCGCGTGGTTAAAACAGTGACGCGATCGGCGAGTTCGATGGCTTCGTCCACGTTGTGCGTAACCATGATGACGGTGAATTTTTCCTTTTTCCAAAGCTCAAGAAGCTCTTTGCGGAGCGCTTCCGCGGTAAATGTATCCAGTTCACTGAACGGTTCGTCGAGGAAGAGGACTTTTGGATTGATGACGAGTGCTCGTGCAAAACCAACACGCTGTTTCATTCCGCCAGAAAGCTCTCGGGGATAGTGTTTTGCAAATTTTTGAAGCCCGAGAAGTCGCAATCGATTGGTTACACGTTTGGTAATCTCTGCATTTGAGAGACTCATCGACAATAAGCCGAGACTCACATTCTCGAAAACTGTTAGCCACGGCAAGAGTGCGAACTGCTGAAACACAAACGCGCAACCGTTCGGATGGACGCTGTTCCAGGTGACCGATCCTTTGTCCGACGTCTCCAGTTCGCTCATGATTCGCAGGAGCGTCGACTTTCCAGAGCCCGACGGCCCGAGAATCACAAAGAACTCTCCCGTCTTGATTGATAGCGAAATATTCCGAAGCGCGGCGGTTGTTGTTCCGTCGTCTTCGCGGAACGTTTTGGAAATATTTTTAACAGTAATCGCGGTAGACATAGTACGGTTCGTCATTCTGAGCGAAGCGAAGAATCTTTCGTAGGGTATTCCGGATCACCTGCGAGAGATGCTTCGCTACGCTCAGCATGACTGATGTGATAGCCTGTCATCCTTCCAGGTGTTTATGACTCCAGTGCAACAGCGGTAGCCAGATCAGTTTATTCACTGAGAAAATCAGCAGGAGGAATCCGAGGATGCCGAATGTGGTTACGCTGGTGTTGGTGTTTACGCTGGTGAAGAATGCACCAAGTCCGTGCGGGGCACTCACGATGATTTCCGTCGCGATGAGCGCCTCCCAACCTTCACCAAGTCCAACAATCGATCCCGTCACAAAACCTGCTCGTGATGCGGGAATCAAATAGTACTGAAGATAGTTCCAGCCGCGGAGATGATAGATGGTAATCGCCTCTTGCCAGTCCTTCCGCATCATTGTGAGGTTGCTGACAATAGAGAAGAAGATTGGCCAGATGATCGTGATGACGAGAAACGAGATGATGGTCGTTTCTGATGGCCCCCAAAAAAGGACCGCAATGGGAAGTGCGGCAAACGTTGGAAAGCTCTGGAGTACATCAAAGATTGGTAACGCGACGGTTGCAAGCGGCCCACGGTAAAAGAGTACAGCACAGACCCATCCAATGGTTGCGGCAAGAAGATAGGCTAGCAAAAGTCTGGCACTCGACAACACAAGGTCGCCGAGCAATTCGGGGAAGGAAAGATGTGCAACAGTGGAGAACACCAAAAAAAACACAAACGGCAACGCAACAAACAGCAGCGTGATGCCGACGTGCAGCTTATTTTTGTACGTTTTGGCGAATCGCATGCCATGAGTATAGCACTGCGTCGGCGGCCCAATACGCCGAGTACCGGATGAGCCGGGCGGTGTGTTTCCACTTGAGAACGGTCCACGCTAAGCTGCGGTGTTTGTCTTTGCTATCGCAGAACTGATCCAGAAATGTTTCGTGCTCAGCGGCAATAATGTCGAACATCGCACGGAAGGTTCGGTTGCGCTGCATGACGCTCCAGATGAATCGGTACAGAATCTGCCGGCGATAGTAGCTCATGATGCCGCCGTGGGTGTTCATTCGTGTGTGAAGCTGCTCGAGTGCATCAGATTTTCCACGAAGAAATTGTGGAATAAGAATCGCTGCTTCTTTTCCCGAAATCACTGAGCCTTTAATGCCGTCTGCTGCAAACGCACCACAGAATCCCGCAGCGTCGCCGATGAGAAGGATATTGTTCCTCGAGATCTTCGATCGCGTTCCACCAATCGGAATATGACTCCCGAAGACGTATCCCGGTTTCGTAATATCGCCATCGATACGAATATCGCCGCGATCGACGAGCTGCTGAACGAACGTCTCCGTGAGTTGCTTTGCGTCGCCGCGATCTTTCATCATCTTCGCGAGACCGATGCGAAACGCTTTTCTTCCGTCGACGATAGTTGGCGAAAGCCATCCGCCGTACCCAAGCGAAAATTCGCCGAACCAATAATGGAAAATTGTTTCCTCTGGTTTTGGTCCGCGCAGCACGTCGCCAAAGAACACTTGCTCGTAGCCAAACAGGAACTTCGTATTCTTCGAAAGACCGTTTACACATTGTACGACTTTCGAATGTCCGCCATCAGCGCCAACAAGGAATTTGACCTCAATCTCTTCTTCTTCAGATCCTAACGATCGAACGCGAACTTTCGTCGGATGATTGGCATTATCGACTCCGAGGAATACGGTCTTCGGTCGGAATGTCACATTCGACGGCAGGCGATCAGCGAGCGCTTTCACGAGTGCTTTGGTGTCGGTCTGGTAGATCCATGGCTCTGGAACCGTCGAAACGAACATGTCTTCCAGGCCTGGAGCGATGACGGCGATCGCAGAAATCGGATTGGTGATGAAATCGTGGATTGGCAAAAACGTCGCAAACTCGTCGTGGGTTTTGACGGTAATCAGACCGGTAGATTCCACGGTGGATCCAGCTTCTGGCTTCGCGTCGATGACGAGAACGGAAAGATCCTTCGGGAGATGGTGAGCAAGGGTTAAACCAGAGAAGCTCGCACCAACAATACAGACGTCGTAGGTCATAGCCGTCAAAGGATAGCGTACCCCTGAAAATATTGACAGAAACGCGTAAAGAGCGTGCAATATTCGCAGAAAACTGCCGGAGGGCTAATCATCAATACTATGCGGTACTCTGTTGCGTCACGTTTGGCGGCATTACTCATGGTTGCGGGCTCGGTGCTCGGCGTTGCGGCCCCAGTATTCGCAGCTCCTACAGCCCCAGTAAACCTTTCAATTGTTGGTGGAAAGTACACGAACGACACCACGCCAACCTTCACCTGGACCCCAGCAGAAGGCGCAACGTGGTACGAATTCCTGCTTGACGACGGCAGCTGGCAGGGAATTGGCAACGTTTCAACATACACGTTGAGCACACTTCCAAACGGCTGGCACACCTTTTACGTTCGTTCCCACGACAACGCGAACGGCGTGAGCGTTTCGTCTGCATTGACTTTTGAAATCGATACGCAAGGGCCAACGGTATCTGCCGTAACCCCAACATCAGCAAAGGTTGGTGTATCAACAGATTTCTCGATCACTTCAACGGGCGAGGCTCCAACGATGTACTGCCAGTTTCGTGTGAACGGTCATCTGAGCGAAAAACTTCACATCAAGAGCGGCGGAGGATGGACATTACCAATAACCTTCACGTCGGTTGGATCGAATGTTGTGCAGGCAACGTGCGTTGATGCCGACAATAATTCGAGCAACGGTCCGGTGCAATTTGTGGGAGTCTCGAAGAACATCGTCGTTCTTTACGATACCTTTCCACCAGCAACCCGCCTTTCGAAAGGCGACACCATGAAAACACAGTGTGGCACCTACGCTCCAGTAAACGACCCATGTCACGCCGTGTACTACTATGGGTTGGATGGAAAACGACATGCGTTTCTTTCTGAATTCGACTATAAGAGCTGGTACGATGATTCATTCGCAAACGTTCACATCATCAGTGTGAAGGAAATGAACGCACTCAGCGAGGGAACGGCGGTACGAATGCGCCCAGGAACATACTTGGTGAAGTTTGCGGATCGCTCAACGGTGTATGCCGTGAAACGCGGCGGGGTATTGTGGGCAATCAAAAATGAGGCTGTTGCAAAGGCAATCTACGGATCAAACTGGAAGGCCCACGTCATCACCATTTCTGACGCCTTTAAACGAAACTACACTGGGAAAAATATCTATTCTTCTGCGGATTACAGCAAATCAGAGGAATTCTACGGCACACCAACGATTGATCAGAACTGGGAGTAATCTTCATCATCAACTGTTGAAAAGACGAAGCATCAGTGCTTCGTCTTTTCGGTTCATTTATACTCAAGGCAGTATTTTGCCCGGAATTCCGTTTTCTCTGTGCAAGCTTGTGAAATCTTATGCCTGAAAAGACTCTTGAATCCCTTTACCTCGACACCATCGACCAGGTGTTCGGATATGTGTATTCCCGGGTTCGCAACCGCGAACTGGCGGAAGACATTGTGTCAGAAACCTACGTGAAGGCCGCGGAGCATTACGATCGTTTTGTTGCTCGTGAACACGCATCGGCGCGAAGCTGGGTGTTTACGATTGCCCGAAACGTCATGAACGATCACTTCCGCAAGCCCATAACATCTCAGCTCGCCGACGACAGCGTCGCGAATGCTCCAGACATCGATCACGTCGTAGACATCAATCTCGCTCACGCCGATGTGATGAAGGCGCTCGAAAAACTCCCAGAACGTCAGCAAGAAATTCTCCTGCTCCGATTCAAGGGCGAACTTCGCAACAACGAAATCGCTGAACTTCTCGATATCGCCGAACGCTCCGTGTCTGCAGCGCTCTCAAAAGCCATCTCTACTCTTCGTCAAAATCTTTATGTTTAATCGCGACATCAAGGGTGCATTTTCGCGAATGGACACCAAGCCAACAGAACAGTTTAAGCATCACCTCAAGGCACGCATTATTCCCGATGCTGCACCGGCGCGCGCATTTCACCCGTTCCGTGCATTCACACTCGCCGGCGCAACACTCGTCCTCGTTTTCGGTGTCTTCACCTTCTTCAGTCCGGCAAATATCAATCGCGCACTTGCGAGTGCTATCCAAAATACGTTTGCGTTTAGCGCAGACGGGTATCATCATCTCAAAATCGAGATCGGCATGATTGCGCAGGGGAGTAAAGACACGAGCACCACAGAGGTATGGACCAACGGTACACACGCCGTCATCGACTATTCGAACCCAACAAATACTGGATCAGAATACTTCGATCAACCACAAGGAGTTGCGTGCGACTACCGCTCGCCCGTGAGCGTGTACGATGCGCACGAGCCTTCGTGTAAGACACCAGAATTCCTTACGGAGAAAATGATCAATGCGCATTCAGCTGCAACGGCGGACATGCCAATCAAGGAAATTGCCATCGAGTCTGCAACAGACACGCACGGCGATACGTACCTTACGTGGATTACTCATCGTCCGCTTGGCACCACGCTTCTGAGCATCTCGAGCGGTCCGTATGGCTATGAGATGTCAGAATTTAATGGCATGTACAGCTGGCAGAACGAGGCGGGGGACACGGTGAATCGTGTGACGTTGCATTCGGAAGACATACTTCAACCCATGTTTTTCGCGGCTGAGACATCGTTTCTTGTGCAACTGAAGGAAATCGCTCCAGAAGATATCGGTTCCGCTGGTCCGTTTGTTGGTGAGGCGCTTTCGCAGTCACCGGTGTATCTCGTGGATACAACATCGATGACGGTGACACCGGTTTCCGATGAGTGGCTCGAACAGTCCCGCAAAACATTTGACGACAAGATGTTTGCGTCTATGGTGAGTACGGAAACCATTCAGCGCGAGTATGAATCGTCGTTCCAGTATGCGATCGATATCGGCAACAACTTGAACACGTACACGCGGCTCTCAACGGACCGAACGACGGTAGACGGGACGGCGCTCGAAGTTGATGTGTACGACCTTGGAAACACCGATCCAATCATCATCGACACGACTTCGGCGGCGAAAGCAGAATTCACTCGTGAAGTGGACACGAATCTCATTCGCGACATGAAACTCTACTCCGCAGACGGTACCGCGATCTATCACGTCCAGCTCCAAACGTTCGAAGAACTTCCATCAGCTCCCGCAGGATTCTTCACTAAAGACGCGTGGATGAATCACGTACGGGCATTAAAATAATCATGCACTGATACAGCAACACTCCAGCATTTCTGCTGGAGTGTTTGGTTATGCTGAGCGATAGCTTCCGAACCGCCGCACGTGGCACGTGTAGCCGTCGGGGTTTCGTTGGAGATAATCTTGATGATAGCTTTCAGCAGGATAAAACGTTGTGAGCGGTTCGAGGCTAGTGGCAACCGGGCGCGACCATCGGCCAGATGCATTGACGAGAGCAATGAATAACTCGGCGGCGCGCTTCTCGTCGTCGTTTCCGTAGAAAATTGCGGATCGGTACGATTCTCCCACATCGTTGCCCTGGCGATTGCGTGTTGTGGGGTCGTGGATTTGAAAAAAGAAATCGAGAAGATCCTCGTATGTGGTCAGAGTAGGATCGTACGTAATATGTAATGCCTCGGCATGGCCTGGATGATTCGCGTAGGTTGGATTGGTATTTTCTCCACCTGTGTACCCGGCCTCAGTATCCACGACACCAGGAAGTTTCCGAAACAGTTCTTCCATGCCCCAAAAACATCCTCCAGCAAACACTGCGGTTTGAGTTGTTTGTGTCATAGCGTCTGTTATGACTTGGATCGCTTCTTAAGTATTCCTTGTATCGATGGACTGAGCGGTTTATCGGTTCGGTGCGGGCATCCAATCCAGCAATTTTTGCACATACTGAACTCGCAACCAGCTCCTTGTCCTTAAAAAGATTACGAATGTGTTTTGTTACTACCGAACGTTCAATAATAAAAATATCAGCAATTTGAGCCTGTGTCGCCCAGATCGTCTCTTTTGTTGCATCAGCCTTAAGCTCAATCGCCCCCGATTTGGCCTGATAGACAGCGAGTTGATTTGTGATTGTATCTTTGGACTTCATAGCTGTCTCAGTATAACAAAATCCCAGCATTTCTGCTGAGATTTCGTTGGCTCCACGTCGTAGAACGAGTGAGAACTGTGATCGCGAACCACCAGGGATTCATCAGGATACCAGAGGGAATTGTTTCGTTAGTGTGATCCCACCTCTTGGAACGAGAAAGAATCCTCCGAAGATGGGGTACCTCGTATCTTTTGCATTTAGTGGATTTTCGATTCGAGCTCCCGAGCTACTAAGATTCGATGCGGCTTCGCGTCCGTTCTTATGGCTCCAATATCCATCATCGTCCTTTCGATACCAATGGAAATCTTTTTCTCCGTCGGCGAAGAACAGCGCCGCAAGATAATACCCATCTCTGTCAGCGGTTGTTTCTACTGGAATGAGCCCATCTTCAATCGCACCACGCATTAGTCTTTCACAGAAATCGACGAAAGAAATGTGTTCAAATTTCTTATCAAAGTTTCGGAAATACTGGCCCGTCGTCGCCTTCGCGAACCCCTCTCCAGGCACAGACCAAAAATACTCTGGTCGATCCAGAATATAGGAATAACAATTCACTCCATTTTCGCAGGAAATCCAATCGCCTTCGTGACACGCGTGCCATCGTTCCGGCTGAAATTGAATCGACTCCATATATGTTTAGTCTATCAGTTCGAACCCCGAATCGGGTAGTCACCAAAACATAACAAAGCTCCAGCATTTCTGCTGAGGAATTGTTGGCTCCGGGGGTGGGGATCAGCCTCGCCTCTCAGGTCGCCGTCGCTCCCTTCGGGCTGGCCACCGCCTCGTGGTTCCGACTGGTGTCGGAACATAGCTCCGGCGTTCGATCCCCAACGCACGCCATGCCGATGGCGTGCTCCCCCTTCACCAATAAAAATACAACGCTTTCACGTTGTATTTTTATGGCTCGGCGTACGGGTCTCGAACTCAC
>CALRCK010000010.1 GCA_943354605.1 Candidatus Uhrbacteria bacterium
GGACGACGAAAATGCGTGACGTGCGCCAGGCCGATGCACGCCAAGGATCATTTTCCACTGATCAGCTACCTTGTACTGCAGGGCCGGTGTCGGATGTGTAAGTCCGTCATTCCGTGGCAATATCCAGCGCTCGAAATTGCGATGGCATTGTTGTTCATGGGGTTTGCGTATCAAATTGTTACCCAAGATCCGAACGTGCCAATGTTTGCCCGCGACGCTTCTGACGCGATAGGATTGTTCCTTCGCAATGGTTTGTTGTCGATGCTGCTGCTGCCGATTTTCATGTTCGACTACCGCGCAAGCATTATTCCGGATCGATTGTCTGTGCCAGCAATGATCATTGCGCTTTCGCTGAACGCGGTCATGGGGGTTGATCCGCTGACGATGCTTTTTGGTGGATTCCTCCTTGGCGCATTCTTTGCTATTCAATACATCGCCTCCCGCGGGACATGGGTTGGCGGGGGAGACATTCGCTTGGCAATGGTGATGGGATTTTTGCTCGGCCCGGAACTCGGCACCTTCGCCCTTCTGATAGCCTACGCCACTGGCGCTATCCTCGGCATCTATCTTGTTCTCTTCCAGCGCCATGACCTCCGCAGTCACGTCCCGTTCGGAACCTTCATGGTGATCGGTACTTTTATCGCGTTGTTCTTCGGTAATTCTGTGGTGTCCTGGTACTTCGGGCTGTTGGGGTAGCGGTGATATTCGCGCGGCGAGTACACGCCTCGATCTTCGATCGGGGCGTTCGGCGTTTTGGAGGAAAGATGAGCCTGAACTGAACCTTTGAGGGGGTTGGGATGGGGACGATTCGGGGCGACGGGAGTGCGGGGTAGTGTGACAGAAAATGATACCCTCGTTTTTTGGGGTTTTTAAACTGAGCAATACAATGTGATCTGAGTCGGAAATCGATGAAAAGTGAAATCGATTTCAAAAATGCGCGATCGCCGATCATAAACGGTGTTATCGCCGACCACGTAAATCACCAAAGTCGACCAGCGTTTTCTTAATGCAACTCAGTTGCGTTAGCAAAGTGCCCCGTTTGAAATCGAATACCCCCACACTCTCCTCGCCCAACTCAGGCTCGTCGAGCGTCGCCGATGGTGCCACTTTTGCGCCCTCCCGTCTCACCCTTTCAAAGGATCAGTTCAGATTCAGTTCTCTTCAGTTTTCTGCTACCATTCCTCCGTATGACCAAGGCTGAGGCAAAGGTGAGAATCGCCAAATTGCGGGACGCGATTAACGAATATCGCTATCAATATCACGTCCTTGATTCCTTGGAGATTTCCGAGGCGGCTTTGGATGCCTTGAAGCACGAATTAAAGATGTTGGAGGACGAGTATCCCGATCTCATCACGCCCGATTCGCCAACGCAGCGTGTTGCGGGAACGGCGCTTGAGAAGTTTCAGAAAATCACACATAAGTCTCCGATGTTATCGATCGAAGACGTTTTTTCGTTTGACGAACTCCGCGAATGGGAGAACCGCATTAAAAAAGTTGGCGGACACGACGAAATCGATTATTACGCCATGGTAAAGGTGGACGGACTCGCGATGAGCTTGGTGTACGAGGACGGCGTGCTGGTTTCTGCGGCAACGCGTGGCGACGGTGCCGTCGGTGAAGACGTCACGCACAATATTCGTACCATCGAAACGGTTCCATTGAAATTGAGAACTCCCCCTCCTTACGAAGGAGGGGGCCGGGGGGAGGTGAAGGGTCGCATCGAAATCCGAGGAGAAGTCTACATGCCAAAGTCTGGATTCGAGAAGTTGAATCGCGAGCAAAAGAAAAAAGGTCTTGAGGAATTTGCAAACCCACGCAACGTTTCTGCGGGCAGCATTCGTCAGCTTGATCCGGCGATTGCGGCGAGTCGCCCTCTCGCATTTTTTGCATGGCGATTACAGGAGGGAATCGATGTATCGAATCAGGTCGAAGGCGTGGAAATGTTGTCAAAACTCGGTTTTGACACGCCGCCAAGAAAGCATTGTAAAACGGTGGAGGATGTTCGTGCGTTCTTCGATCAGCTCGCTCGCGAACGTGAAAAGCTCGATTTCTGGATCGACGGTGTGGTGATCCGTGTAAACGACAATCGAACGTTTGCTCGACTTGGCGTGGTCGGGAAAACGCCTCGAGGCATTGCGGCCTGGAAGTTTCCACCAGAAGAATCCACGACGAAAGTGCTGAGCGTTGATTGGTTTGTGGGGCGAACAGGCGCACTGACTCCGGTTGCAACGGTCGAAGCAACGTTCATTGCTGGAACAACCGTCACCCATGCAACACTGCACAACGCCGATGAGATCGAAAGACTCGGCCTCAAGATCGGCGACACGGTGATTCTCACGAAAGCTGGCGATATTATTCCAAAGATCACGAAAGTTCTCGATCAACTTCGGACAGGAAAGGAGAAGAAGATTTCGATTCCAACGCATTGTCCGATGTGTGGTGCCGATGTGATCCGTCGGGCCGGAGAGGTCGCGCTCGTCTGTTCGAATCCACAATGCTTCGCTCAGGAGCGCGAGCATCTTCTTCATGCTGCTCGTGCGTTCGCCATTGATGGACTCGGCGACAAGGTCATCGAGAAGTTGTTTAATGCACATATCATTCGTATTCCACCGGACTTGTTCGCGTTGACGATCGACGACCTGAAAGACCTCGAGGGCTTCGGCGACATCTCGGCGAAGAAGCTCGTCGACGAGATTGCGCGGCGCAAAACGATCGATCTTGATCAATTCATCGTCGCGCTAGGCATTCGTCATGTCGGCGAAGAAACCGCGTTTGCGTTGTCGCTCGCATTTGGATCGATCGATGCACTTGCGTCTGCATCGATTTCCGATTTGACCGACGTCCCTGATGTTGGCGAAACCGTTGCGCAGAGTATTGTCGACTTCTTCCAAACGGATTACGGGAAGGAAATTATCGAAGCGTATCGTAACGTCGGCGTCGTCATTGCGAAAGCAAAAGCGGTCAAGCGCGTCCTCGACGGAAAGACATTTGTACTCACGGGAACTATGGAATCGCTTGGTCGCGACGAAGCCAAGGAGAAGATTCGTTTGCTTGGCGGCGCAGTGTCTGGCAGCGTGAGTAAAAAAACAACGTATGTTGTGGCTGGGGAAGCACCAGGATCAAAGCTTGCCGACGCACAAAAGCTCGGTATTCCCGTCTTGTCTGAAGAAGAGTTCCTTCGTATGATTGCGTAATCTATGGATATCGATATCAACCGACTGGCAACATTAGCCAAATTACAGCTTACCGACGACGAAAAGGCGATGCTGGAGCGTCAGTTACCGGATATTTTGGACTACGTGAGCAAGTTGCAGGAGGTTGATACTTCTGGTGTGGACGCGAAAGCGTATCTTACCGATGCGGTAAACGTTCTGCGCGAAGACGTCATTACTTTAACGCGCGAAGAGCGCGACGCGGTTGTTGCAGCCTTCCCAAAACAGGTTGGCGGCGCGATGGAAGTTCCTGGAGTTTTTGCTGAATAATCTATGACCACGAACTGGACGGTAAAAGCGATTCGCGATGCGGTGAACTCGGGGTCGGCAACGGCGGCATCGATTGTCGACGAGGCGTTGAGCAGGATCGAGAAAAAAGATGGCGAGATTGGCGCGTTCCTTGAAGTATTTGTTGACGATGCACGCAAAGCGGCAAAAGACATCGATGTGCGTCATGCAGCCGGAGAAACAAACCTTCCACTGGCCGGAGTACCGATTGCGATCAAGGACAACATGCTCGTGATGGGTCATGTCGCAAGCGCGGGATCGAAAATGCTTGCAGACTATCGATCTGCCTACACCGCTACTGCCGTCGCGCGATTGCAAGCTGCTGGCGCAATCATCATCGGCCGAACAAACATGGACGAGTTTGCAATGGGATCGTCTACGGAAACATCGGCGTTTCAGAAAACGAAGAATCCCTTGGATGTCACAAAGACGCCTGGTGGATCTTCGGGCGGTTCTGCCGCCGCTGTTGCTGCAGACATGGTTCCTGCTGCGCTCGGTTCGGACACTGGTGGTTCCGTTCGTCAGCCAGCGTCACTTTGCGGAATTGTTGGAATGAAGCCAACGTATGGACGCGTGTCGCGATACGGCATCGTTGCGTTGGCATCGAGCCTTGATCAGGTGAGTCCTTTTACGAAGAACGTAGAGGACGCTGCGCTTGTGTTGTCGATTATTGAGGGCAAGGATCCTCACGACGCGACGTCGGTGGTGCTTGATGAACCGATTGGAGATAATTTTTCGTTGGACCTTTCCGGTGTTCGTGTTGGTGTTCCGAAAGAGTATTTTATTGACGGAATGGACGAGGATGTTGCGGCGTGTATTCGATCAGGCATTGAGAAGTTCCGAGAGGCGGGCGCAGAAATCGTTGATATTTCGTTGCCACTTTCTCCATACGCTCTCGCGGTGTATTACATCATTCAGCCAGCCGAAGCGAGTAGTAACTTGTCGCGATTTGATGGCATGCGATATGGGAATCGCGGCGAAGGAGCGATTGAGGAGAGTTACCGATCGGCGCGTGGTGCAGGATTTGGAGCAGAAACAAAACGCCGCATCATGTTGGGAACATTTATTTTATCTGCGGGGTATTACGACGCGTACTACAAGAAGGCTATTGCGGTGCGCGCTGCGCTGAAAACGGAATTCGACCAAGCCTTCAAGCGTGTTGATGTTATTCTTAGCCCAACGTCGCCGGTTGTTGCATGGGATATTGGCGCGAAGATGAATGATCCTGTGGCGATGTATCTTGCGGATATCTTCACTGTTGCTGCAAACATCACCGGTATTCCGGGAATCTCCGTTCCATGCGGCACGGCGCACGGACTTCCGGTGGGGCTGCAGGTTCTTGGAAGGAACTTCGACGACAACAAAGTTTTGCAGGTTGCCGCAGCATTCGAGGCATTGCATAACGCATCATAAGTATGAAAACCGACGTTGCATCGATGGCATCAGCCGTACTTCCGTACGTGGTCATCGGCGCCGTCGGTTTTGTGTTTCTCCTGATCGCGACGGTGTGGCTGCGGCGGGCAATGCGACGGTGGAGATTTGGGAGCGAGCGTGATTCGGTAGTGAAACATTGGAGGGCGGTGGAAGACCTCGCAGGTCGAGGCGACGCAATGAGTTTGAAGTTGGCAATCATTCAGGCCGACGCTGTCCTCGATCTCGCGTTGAAGGCAAAATCATTTCCGGGAACAACAACGGGGGAGCGATTAAAGTTTGCGAGCAGAAAATATCACAACCTTCAGCGAACCTTCTGGGCGCGATCGCTTCGCAACACCCTGGTGCACGAGGCGGGGTCCGAGTTGAAAATCGCGCAAGCAAAAAAAGCGATTGCCGAATTTAAGCGGGCGTTGGTGACCTTGGGGGCGCTATGATCCCGTATCTCGGGCTCACTACGTTCTCCCTCGGCCCCCTTACGCTTCACGTCTGGGGATTGCTCGTTGCGCTTGGATTTTTGCTCGGCGCGTTCATGGCGGCGCGGCTCGCGAAGCAGCGCGGTGACGATCCTTTAATCGTGTGGGACATGCTGACGTGGGTGGCGATTGCGGGAATGATTGGTGGCAGAATCGGGCACGTACTGTTTTACGATCCTGGGTATTACGCAACGCATCTCGTCGAGATTTTTGAGATTTGGAAGGGCGGTTTATCAATTTACGGCGGATTCATTGCTGCATCGATTACAGGAATTTTGTATCTGCGGCATCGGAAGGTCGATGTGCTCCGCTACACCGACATCGTAGCGTTCGGAATGCCGTTTGGAATGTGGATCGGACGCATTGGATGTTTTCTTATTCACGACCATCCCGGTACGGCAACGCATTTCTTGCTCGGCGTGCAGTATCCCGACGGTGTTGTGCGGCATGATCTCGGTTTATACGAATCGATCAACGCGTTCATTCTTGCGATGCTGTTTCTTTGGTTGTCGAGGAAACAGCGTCCTGCCGGAATGTATCTCGCCGTCTTTTCTGTGTGGTACGGAGCGACGCGATTTGGAATGGATTTTCTTCGAACAGTCGACGTCCGGTACGTCGGACTGACGCCGGGGCAGTACTTTTCGATTGTTCTTTTTGGAATTGGTATTTTCTTTGCTCGCCGTTCGCTCCGTCATCCCTCTTTATCTTTCAGTCATCCCCGCGTAGGCGGGGATCCAGACCGTTCGGAGTGATGGATCCCCGCCTACGCGGGGATGGCCGAATGGGGATCCGTTTCCTTCATAATGTGGATAAAAAGAGGCGCAGAAAAGCATTGAAACTGATAAACTGGCATCGAACTGTAAAAAACTCAGTATGTCTGATGAAATGAATGAAGTGCCAGGGTCTACGCCAATCAGTTCCACGCCAATTCAGTCAACGACTCCTGGATTCCTCGACGGCAATCCACGGACCATGTTCACGTTTGGGTTGGTGAGCGGAATGGCTATGATTCTTCTCATGAACAACTTTTCAGCGTTTTCAGGAGGAACGGCGCTCGCTGCAGCAACCGCACCAACGGCCGCAGCCGCAGCAGCTCCAACTGCAGCTGCTGCAGCACCAGCAGGGAAGCTTGATCCAGTGACTAGCGCAGATCACGTGCGCGGTGATTTGAAGAAGGCAAAGGTGGTATTGGTGGAATATTCAGACTTCCAGTGCCCATACTGTGGCAAGCACGACCCAACCATGCAGCAGATTGTGAAGGATTACGGTGACCAGGTTGCGTGGGTATACCGTCACTTCCCATTGTCGTTCCACCCAAATGCGGTGCCAGTGGCACTCGCGAGCGAATGTGCAAGCGAGCAAGGAAAGTTCTGGGAATTTGCTGACGCGATGTACGCGGGGCAGACGGATAATCTTGAGTCTGATGCGGCAACGGCAACAGCCTTCGTGAACAAGACCGCATCTGATCTGAAGCTCGATACCAAGAAGTTTTCTGACTGTGTCAGCAGCGCAAAGTATCAGAGTGTTGTTGACGCAGGATCCGCTTCCGGCCGAACCGCGGGCGTGAACGGAACCCCAGCAACGTACATTAACGGCACGTTGGTTTCTGGCGCAGTTCCATACGCATCAATGAAGAAAATGATCGATGACGCGATTGCGAAAGCGAAATAGTCCGTTTTACGATCGATAACGATACAAAAAGAAAAGCGCTCCGAGATTCGGAGCGCTTTTCAGTTATTTACTTTCGGAACTTTCGTGGCGCTGGAGCGAATTGGTTCGCGGTTGGCGTAACGTATGGACGAGGCGCTGGGGCAGACGGAGCTGCTGGAGCGGTCGGTGTTCCAACGTCGTATCGCTTTGCGCGGTGCTGGCCTTGTGGGACCGGCTTTGCCGCGCGATCGTGATACTGCTTTTCGTATGCCCTTTGTGGCGCACGGCCGCCTGCTGGTGCTGGGGCATAGCGCTTTTCGCCGGGATACGTGGTTGCACCACCGTAGCTCTTTGCGCCGCGGCTACCGCGAGCATGCGCATCATTGTCGCGCTCCACTGGCGGAAGGTTACGGTACGCTGGAAGGTTCTTTGGCACAGGCTTCAATGGGATGAGGCCGCGAGTAACGCGCTCGATGCCCTTCACGTCGCCACGCTGATCTGGTGTCGCGAAGCTGACTGCCTTTCCCGCCATTCCGGCACGGCCGGTTCGGCCAATGCGGTGAACGTAATCGTCTGGATTGTCTGGCAAGTCGTAGTTAATAACGAGGGCGATGCCCTTTACGTCAATTCCACGAGCCGCGATGTCGGTTGCAACAAGCACGCGATACTTTCCGGTTTTGAATCCTTCCAGTGCAGCCTTACGCTGTGCCAATGATCGGTTGGAGTGCAATTCATCTGCAGTGTATCCCATAGCATGTACAGCACGTGCGATCTTTTTTGCGCCATGCTTGGTTCGGGAGAACACGAGAACGGTGCCTTCCTGTTCCTTGAGCAACAACTCGAGCAAACGCTCTTTGTCGTGCTTTGGAACGAAGATCAATTCCTGTTCCACGCGTTCAGCGAGCGTGCCCTGTGGGGCAACTTCCACGCGAACTGGTGTGCGCATTGCCGTGTTGGCGATACGGACAATTTCGAGTGGCATGGTTGCAGAGAAGAGGAGTGTTTGGCGATCCTTTGGTACGGTTGCGAGAATCTTTGCAATCTGCGGAGCAAAACCCATGTCCAACATGCGGTCGGCTTCGTCGAGAACGAGCACCTTTACGTCGTCGAGACGAATGGTCTTTTGCTCAAGGTGATCGATAAGGCGGCCCGGGGTTGCGATGATGACGTGTGGCTTTGTGAGCAATGCCTTCTTTTGCAAATGCATGGAGGCGCCACCAATGAGGACCGCGGTCTTCATACCGATGCCCGCGCCAATCTTTTTGAGGTTTTCATCAACCTGCAACGCAAGTTCACGGGTAGGCAAAATGACCAAACCACGACCCTTAAACTGGGCGAGGCGCTGGATCATTGGAATACCGAATGCGAGGGTTTTTCCTGTACCCGTCTGTGCGATACCAATCACGTCGCTTCCGGTGATTGCCACAGGAATAGACTGATGCTGAATTGGTGTTGGCGTTGAGAACCCGTGTTTCGTAAGAATATCGAGAAGCGTTGGCGCAATGCCAAGTCCCGCAAAACCGTTCTGCACGGCAGAGTTTGTATCGGACATGAAAGAATGTCAGTGAGAACGGGAGACGTTTTCAATCGGTAACGATGAAATCAGCCGGTCTCTTGAATAGAGTGCTTGATTTCTCGTTCGGGAGTGCCGACAGAAATCCGGTCAACGTCCGTGAGGACTGACAGACTCGCCTCTGAGGGCGAATCAAAGCAACGAAAGAATAGCACGGATCACTGTTTTTCGCAAGGATTCATTGTATTTACGCCGCGTTTCCTGCAAGAAATCCTGTGGTCCAGCAGAGCTGGAGGGAGTAGCCGCCAGAGGGGCGGACAATGTGAAAGAGATCGCCGGTGAGGAAAAGGTTTTTCACGACTTTGCTTTGCATGGTTTGCATCGATACCTCAGACAAAGGAATTCCGCCGTCGGCGATGATCGCTTTGTCCATGCCGAGGAGTCCAGCAATAGGGAACGAAAGATCTTTCAGCGCCTTCACGAGTCGCGTACGCTGTTCCTTGGTGACGCCGTTCACTTGCGCGTCTGGCGCAATGTTCGCGACAGCAAGTGACCGGTTCACGATTCCGGTGAGGAGCATTCCTGCAAACACGTTTTTCACCATGGTATTTTTATGTGCATCAAAGAGTTCGATGAGCTTTCGGCTGAGTGTGCCGTCGTCGAGCGTGGGGAAGAGATCAATATGCGCAACAACTTCGCCTTCGGGAAGGATATCGGCAACGCCCTTTGCAGAGTGCAGAACCGTTGGCCCAGAGACGCCGAAGTGCGTAAAAAGAATCGAGCCTTTCTTGTTGAACGCTTTTCGGCTGTCGACGGTGAACGAGATCTTCACATCCTTGAGCGTAATTCCCTGCAGATCGGTGACCCAACGTTCGCGAACGGCAAGCGGCACGAGTGATGGTGTTGGAGTGACGACGGTGTGGCCGAGTTTAGAGAGCCACGGGAATCCGTCGCCAGTCGATCCAGTTTCCGGATGGGACATTCCTCCGGTGGCAAGAATGTACGATTCTGCAGTGTACGTAATATTTCTGGTCGATACCGATAAAATTTCACCTTCGAAACGATCGATTTTGGTTACCGGAGAAGATGTTTTAAAGATTACGCTGATTTTTTTACACTCCTCGATGAGGAGTTGGGTAACATCTGGTGCCGAATGCGTGATTGGAAACGCGCGCTTTCGGGCTTCGATGACGAATTGCAAACCTCGTGAATTGAAATAGTCGAAGGTCTCTTGGACGCCAAATTGAGAGAAGGCTGATAAAAGGAACTTCTTGGCATCGCCGTAGTTGTCTGCAAAAAGCTGAACGTCGAATTCAGCGTTGGTGATGTTGCATCGTCCACCACCGGAGATTGAGAGTTTTCTTCCACATTCGGGATTCTTTTCCAGCACCAAAACGCGCCGGCCACGTGCTGCCGCCGTTGCCGCAGCCATAAGGCCAGACGCTCCGCCACCAATAACAATGACGTCGAAATGTTCTGAATCGTCGAAATGCATGGGGAGATGATAGCAGGAAGGGGGAGAAACAAAAAACCGCGCCCAGAAATGCGTGGATTTGGTCGAGCCGATGGGGATTGATTATAGACTTTCCGAATGGCAGCGAACAACCGTTTGTACTCATCATGCGGTTCGATTTCCACGATTTTATCGCCTTTTACCCAAACCCGCTTGATGACTTGGCGAATCCAGCCCTGAAGTTCGTCGTCGCTCAACGAGCGTTCCGCGATCATCTTTGGAATCTTACGAACAAACTCCCGTGAGGCCTCGATCATCTGCTCGCGGTTGAGCGGGAGGACAGAAGGGGCAACCTCAACTTGTTCCAGCTCCTTGATCTCTGCCTTGATCTGATCGGCGTCCGCGCGATACTTCTCCTCCGGCATGTTGTCGTCATGGAGAAACATATTCTTGAGCTTCTCAAGCCTTCGTTGGAGTGCCGCCACTTTGTCGAGGTGCTGACCGCCCATGACATTCTTTGTTCCGTCGAACATTTCAGCAATGTTTTCGCTGACCATATCCACGACGTCCTCCGGCATCTGCATGCTGCCGAGAAACGCCAGCACTTGGTCGTCGATGACTTTGCACAGGACGGGCTTCTGTTTGCACGACTTGTTTTCCTTGTAGAACTTACAGGTGTAGTGGTGACGTTCGGCTCCGCTTTTCGACACCGAGGCAGAAGCGTGCATGCTTGGCGTGAGCTTCACGCCGTTCGGCTTCACTGGCGCATCTTTGCTTTGCTTCCGGCATCGGTGACAGAAAATCATGCCTTGCAAGAGATAGAAACGATGTGGTGCTGGTGGCCTCCCGAGTCTCCCGCGCCGTGCCTCAAAGACACTTTGTACTTTGTTGAAAAGTTCAACCGGCACAATCGCCTCATGTCTTCCTTTTACTTCGGGAATTTCTGGGTCGGCGGATGGACTCATGCCAAGATACGCCCTGTTCTTGAGTATGGATGGGAGACCGCTATACATGAACGAGTTGCCGGTTTTCGCCGTGTATCCGCGTTTGTTGAGAAGAATGGCGGTATCTGCCAGCGAATGATTGCCGCTTGCGTAAAGTTCAAACATTTCCAGGACGACCTGCTTTTCCTTTTCGTCTACGAACCAGTCATCGGGGTTGCCCTTCTTCTTGTAATAGCCAAGCGGAGGATTGCCGAGCATGTATCCCTCCTTGCGCTTTTGCCCGAGGCCGCTCCGTACCCAAAAGCTGATGACGTTCGACTGGTGCTCGTCGAACAATTCCTGCATGCCTTCGGACAACTGGGTTTCCGGTCGATCGGGATCGCCGACGTTCGGCTGGCTGACGGAAACAAACTCAACTCCATTCTTGCGGAGCTGTTTTTTGAGAGAAGAAGCGTCAACGCGATTTCTGGCGAAACGCGACGTGTGATAGACGATGACCACGTCGAACTTCTTTTGTAGGGCATCGGCGAGCATCCGCTGAAACTGCGGACGCTCGGCGGTCGTGCCGGACATCAAGTCCTTGTATACCCCGACGACCTTGATGTTATTTTTCTTCGCGTAATCGTATGCCGCGTCCCTCTGTTTTTCCGGGGAGAATCCCTTATCTTGCTCGCGCGTCGATTCGCGGATGTAGACGGCTCCGCGTCTCACCTCGGATGTGTTGGTTTGTGTTTTTTGTATATTTAAGGTTGATTTCCTATGTTGAGGATTATATAATAATGTCGAACTAATCTCAAAGGGATTTATGACCACACAAGACACCAAACTCATCACGATCCGCCAGGCCGCAAAGATGCTGGGCGTCCACCCCGAAACGCTGCGCCGCTGGGACAACGAGGGCAAGCTCAAGGCGGTTCGCGCCGGAAAGCTGGGACACCGACGTTATGCCCTGAAGGCGATACAGAATTTTGTTTCAAGCCAAACGTGATCTTTCGTCGAGGACGTGAAGCCAGTGCCTGTTTTGAACGTTTACATTTTGTTTGGTTCATATTGGTAGTTTGTAGCCGAGAGCGAACACGCGCTGTTTTACGGGGTCACAGAGCCATTGCGCTTCGTTGGCGATCTCGGTGTAGTTTCGATGGCTAAATTACCGTTCCGGGTTGAAGATCAAACCGTCCAAGCTCGTCGATAATTCTCTTGCTGACGTTAAATTTTTTCGTTTTGGGAACCGGAAACAGCAAAAGAGCATCCGTGATGTTTTTGACGTGTCTGGATGTCTTCCTGGTATGGTGTTTTCTGATCTCCTGCTCTGTACGGTGAAAACCGACCGCGAGGACACGATTGACGTAGTACAAGACCAAATAGGCGTACTGGGTCTTGGAAATATGCTTCATGATGAGGTCGAGTTTCATATCTTCTGGAACCGTCTTGAAGCTGAAGACTCTCGCCCTGGCAAGGTTGATGACCTGGCCAAGCTCGGTCATCAACGCTTGCCTGGCGACCGACTCATCAAATACGTCAGCGATGGTGTAATGCTTCAATTTTGGCAAGCCATTTTGCTTTCGTGCGTTGGTGATGCAATTTTGCATTGCCACCTTCTTGTTCAACGAGCATTCGATTCTCAGCACGCGCAAGCTCTCATCCTTCGCAAGCAACTTTTCTGTTGCCGTAAACCCATTCGCCTGGAGTTCGGCCATCTTGTTGTAAAACTTGAAGTTTTTGCTTTTTCGGTAGTGGTTCACTAGCTGATAATTTTTCTGCCGTTCGAATTCGGTCTTCTTAAAGTCCGCGCCCGCCTTGAAATCGTATAGGGCTACAACGGCCATGAGGTCATCAATGTTTTCGTTATTGGTGAAGTAGAGATTTTTACTGAAGTCCACGCGGTGGAGAACGGCCTGCATCAAGTCTGCCATTGGAACGCGAAGCCCTACTTCGAGCAGTGCTCTTTGGAGTTTTTCGAGAAAAATATTCAGGTGCGCTGCCGTCGGTTCGTAATAGCTGGAGCCGAACAGAAGCTTGGACACCGAGCATTGAATTTCAATGTATTTCTCACTCTTATTCACCTTCTTCGTGTGCAGAATGTATGTTTTGATGTCTATGTTGGGAAAGTAAATACCCTTCTTTTTCTGCTGACTGGAATAATCGCCGTACTCTGAATTCTTGAAGGGGCGAGGCTGCGAGGTGCTATTGCTACATTTCGTGGTGGAAAGACTAAAGGCGGCCTTAAACTTGGACATGTCACAAACATGCTTATTTTGATCGAACGGAATTCGGGCGAGGATGGTATCGAGCATGGGATGGTATCGAGGAGCGATTGGATGGCTGGCTCATACAGTCCGCTGGCCCCATCCCTAGGCGCGGTATGGTGAGACAGCCGTCCAATCGTTTCTCTGCTGTTTGAGGGTTTTGTGCTGATGTGGCGTGAATGTCGGTTATTGCTGGGAATAATTGAGGTTTGCTTGGTTTACGGCGTGCCAGAAATGGCACACCGATTAACGTAATCCTTTCGTCGTTCCTCGGCTTCCGCGATCAACCTTCGGCCAAGGTCGGGATTCTTTCGCAGAACATCAAAGATGTACCGCGCGAATATCTGCGCGGTAGCTGGTGAGATGATGTCTGCATTTGGATCCTTGGTTTTCTTCACACAAAAGGCCGTACACGGGGTGCGTGTACGGCCTTGTTTGGTGAAAAATAAATCGACGCTCCCCGTTGCAAGATGGCACCTGTGTGCCAACCTGCGATGAGAAGCGTCGATTTTTTCGCCCGCGTATCCCGTCTGATATTACTCAGTCGAGACTCCCGCCCAACTAATTTGGGTAGGTTAATATACCGATGGAAAGGTTCAACTGGTGACTACTCTACACCATTTGCCGGATTTCGCAAGAGCGAATAATCGGGCTCAAACGACATACCTTTGCCCGTTTCCCGCAGGACGTTCAGGTCAACCCACTGCTTGCACGTCTTGCCCTGGCACGGCATCCGAGCGTTGGCGCAAAACAACTCGTTGCCGATGTTCGGAAGATGCACGAGTACGCCTTCGCCGTTTTCAAGATCGAACTGCCTCGCAAGTTGTCTGCCGTCGTTAGGACAACAGTACGGTTCTGGAAGGTTGTCAGGGATCGTTCGCCAGCCACCTCTCTCGCCGCATCGCTTACAAGTAACGCGTGGGGACACGAGAAATGCCTGGTTGCCAAGCTTGCGGTTGTTTGGTATCCAGACGCGATATTCGTTCTTCTCCGCGTCGTACGAAGCAACTGCGTACTTGCAGGATGGGGACGGACACTTAAGCGTGAGCGGCATACATTTCGTACTTATAAAGCGTTATAACCTCTGTGCCAACAGTCCCCGATGGTAAATGATTCCGACGCTTTTGGCTATATGTTTTTGTCAGGTTTTTCAACTTTTTTCCTTTGTCGGCTCTTTAAACTTTTATGACGTACAATGCGTTATAGGTCATCCGATGTGTCTATTACAAATGGCCTGAAATATCATTTCAGGCCAAGAGCAAACTACCGGCTCACATCGGTACGGATAACCGATAATGCATTATTGCTTACTTGCCGAGGGCATTTTTTGTTCGCTCAAATTCCGCTACATCATCTAGAAATACCGTGACGGGCACGAGACCGTTTTGGCTAAATTGGCGAATATACAGGTTGCGTTCGTAAAATTTTACTGGCACGTCAAGAAGTTGGAATCTTGCACCGCCGACAACCTGCCCCGTCTCCACTTTTACCGAATTTTCTTCGATCTGAGATCGGATGTCTAAGTCGGGACGATCCGCAAAGAAGTAAACATCGGGATTGGAGGGATCTCGAAGAACGGGTTTTACGATTTTTGCTCCGGGAAGTGTCGCATCAATATAGCCGATGACCTCCCATGTAGTCGCTGTACTCATAGGTCATTATTTACCAAAGCCAAAGAAGGCGGCAATTCTGCTCATAAAGGATTTTTTCTGTTTGTATGGAACTAATGGGCGTGGTCCCGGATTCATCATCGCCGAAAGGAGTGCCTGATAGCTTTCACCCATTTTACTAGACAGGATCTTCGCATGGAGCTCATTCGAGAGACTTTCGATCTTATTTATAAGGAAGGAGAGTTGCCTCACCTCCTCAAGGGTTATCGGTCCAGAAACATCATGACCTGGACTTGGGGTATGCCGAAGGATGACGGACTCAATAATATGCGGCAAGATAACCGCGTTCGCAACGATACCCGGATTGAGCACGCCAGAATTTCCTAACTTTTCCACTCTTTGCTTTTCGAATTCAATATCTTTTAATAATTCCTCAGCGATGTTTTCAATGGCCTGTGCGTGTGTCATATCATTAAAATTTACTTAAAAATAGATTAAACGCATTATATACCCTCTTTGTGAAACCGCATACGCGCCTCCTTAATAACCGAAAACAATCATTTGGGATATAATGCCATGGTATGCATGAATTTGAGCCTATGAGAGATAAATCCCTCTGCGAGCATGGAAATTTTTCTAAATCTTGCTCAAAATGCAAGGCAACCACGGTTCTCGGTATCCAGCGCGAGGACTTAAGCGGGGACACTCGGCGAGAGCGCGGAAAACGAAATGTCCGTTACGAGAAAGACGGCGCAAGGATGATCGCTAAATTTATCGACAGGCAGCCGGAGGGTTCGGACAACATCGCTCGGCTTGCCCGTGAAAAGCGGTTGCTCGATGTTCTTGCTGATACAGGCGTGGTACCGAAAGTCATTGACTACAAAGAGTACGGAAACGATCGCGCCCGCTTGCTGCTCGAAGAGATTCCCGGCACGTCGATTGACCACATGCCGCGGAAGGAACGGGGTGACTTTTTGAAACGACAAGGCGAGACCGTCGTTCGCGAAACCGCGCAAAGCCTGCAGAAGATTCGTGATCAAGGCGTGTACGTCGTTGACGTGAACGAAGGCACCTTCATGTTCAACGAAGCCGGTGACGGGCATCTTGAGACTCGGCTTGTTGATTTTGAACTGGGCTATGATCCTGAAGGCGGTAGCGTGGACGAGTTGAAGGATTCCTTTTCGTTCGTAAAGAAAAATGACTTTGGGTTCGCTCTCGCCGCACAGGAGGGAGAACCTTTAACCGAAGACACCGCATTGTTGGCCAAGTGTGAAATGCACCGCTGGGCAAGGATGATGGAGCGCGTCTTCATTGCCCGCTATGCGAAAGTGGAAATTCCTCACGAGCAGTCGGAGGAATACGCTGCCTATCGAGCACGCATAAGGCCGATTGTCGAAAAGACTTTGCGCGACCGGGCAGTTAATTCTTTTACAAGAATACAAAAAGGCCAGAAGGATGCGGATCGACGTTATTTGGACATGGGCGAAGACGGCTACGTCGAATGGTCGCTGAAACATGGGCTCGAAGCAGGAATCGATCTGCAGTGCGTAAAGTTTACGTTTCCGCAGTTGTGTCGGGCGAATGGCGTGACGCTCTCGGAAAAATCAATGGACTTCATTGCCAAGTGCCTCAGCCTCGATATTGAAGAACGACCCAGCTCGTTTCAGGAATTCATCAACGGGTTCGAGCAAGCAGAATAACCGATAATGCATTATTGATCACTGAAACTGGGAACAATTGACCAATTTTATCGAAAGAAACGTCTTGGCGTTTGGAAAGTCTATATTCAAGGGGGGTTGAACCCACGACCTCTTGCACCCCATGCAAGCGCGCTACCACTGCGCTACGGCTCGGAGAAACTGACGAGACAATGATAGGCGTCGACAAAGAAAAAGACAACCATCTTTGGTTGTCTTTTTCTGGCGG
>CALRCK010000011.1 GCA_943354605.1 Candidatus Uhrbacteria bacterium
TTCCAAGTGAGAACAAGCGGGATGATGTCTTTTGCTCGCCGCCACAGGTTCATGGCAGTTGTCTTTGAGGTCACCAAAAATACCACCCAAATCGGGTGGTATTTTTGTGGAGTATCGAAATACGCCCTGTTACATATGCGCTGATTTCCTTGGTCTTTATACTGGCTGCACATTGACTAATGTTCCTTCTTTGCCTTCGTTGTATGCAAGAATAATTTCCCAACTTTCGTCCGCCTCGTATTGTAGCCGTTTCCGTGTAGCCGCGCACCTTTCCTTGTCTGTGAAGTCAACGTCGAGCATGTCATCAACACGGCGTTGGTAGTCCGATTTTGATGCCGTCCCTGTTTCAAGAAGCGTTTCGATGAGCTATATTCGCATTGTGAGCCCGTAATAGAGGTTCCATTCGTAAACTTCTGGTGGCCAGTAGCCTCGATCGTTCGCGTTGAATGTGAAGCGTGATCTATACTGTGACGCCTTTTTTTCGAAGAAAGAACGCTTTTCTTCGTTGAGCGTTATGGATTCCGGAGGTGTTTCTTTGGCGCTTTCTGGTTGTGGATCGCGAAAAGGCATACGATATTGATGAATAATATCTATTTTACTGTAACATTTTGTATCCGATTGGGGATAATCGCATCGGTATGATGTTTTCTTGTGAAACAAAGACCCCGCCGGACGGGCAGGGCCTCGTTGGCGGGGTGCGTTGGAGCTACTGCTTCGGTGGCGTGAAGTAGCCCGAGAGGCCGATGAACAGGCACGCCATGCCCATGCAAACGGCCTGGCCCCCCGACACGTGCTGGCCAAGGAACTTCCAGGCCCCGAACAGGCTCACCATGGGCATCAGGGCCTGCGCGATCGGCACGTACTGCGGATAGCGCTGGATGAGAAGCCCGAAGAGGATGAGTGCCACGCTGTTCAGGACGGCGGCGATGGTGATGCCGACGCCCTGCTTCGTGGACAGCGGATCCGTCCAGAGTTCGCGGCTATACAGACCGTAGTAGGCGAACATCGCCAGGCTGGTGATGCCCATGAGGATCACGTTCGTCCATGCGGCGGTGGGGCTGCCAGACAGGCGGGTGATGACGGGCCAGCCCCCAAAGCCAACGGCGGGGATGAGAATCAGGAGGATGAGCTGCAAGGAAGGCCTCTGCGGTTTGTGGTGGGTGAATCGGACCATCTATGGTAGCGGATTTTTTGGCGTTTGTCCATTTATCCACTGGGTTGTTGTGTTTGGTTTGGTAGGATGGCTTTTACTATGTCGGTCGACCTTGTAGCACTACTTACCGCGGCCACGTTTACGCCTTCCGAGGCGAAGACCTATCTGACGGGTCTCGAGCTTGGCAGTGCGACGCTTTCAGATATTGTGAAGCGCGGAGGAATCTCGAAAACCTCTGCGTTTGAGGCGTTGGAATCGTTACGCGTTCGAAAATTGGTTCGCGCCACTCGTCAGAAGGGACGCGTGATTTATCGCGTTGCCGATGCGGGAAGGGTGGTGGATGCCTTACGCGCACAAATTGCAGAACAGTCAACGACCATTGACGACGTCGTTCGCGCATTGCCGCTTTTTACCGCGTTGCAAGGTGGTATGCAGCCTTCAACGATCATCTACGAAGGCATTGATGCCGTGCATGGTTTTTTTGCGCATTTGGAAAAGATCCATCCTGACGTTTTGGACGAAATTGCGAACGGTGACGATATTTATACTTGGATCGATCCCGAGGAGATCCGTAAAGCGAGAAAACTCTATCGATGGATTCCAAAGCATCCACGAACGCTGTACGTTGGGACGCCAAAAAACTGGAATCCAAAATTCGCGCATCGTGTTCTCAATAAAGCGTGGGGAACATTTCGAGGAAATTTGGCAATCTACGGAAACTTCGTGTCGGTGCTGACGTACACCACGCGACCGATTACCATCATCATCGAAAGTAAGGCGCTTGCGGACTCCCTCCGATTGCTTTTTGGCATTGCGTGGAGAGCGAGTGATGATCCGAAATAATCGCCTGTCAGCGATTATTTCAGTCATCCCCGCGTAGGCGGGGATCCAGACTTCAGCTTCTCTCACTCATCAACGGGTCCTGTCGCCTCGGACCCCGTTACGGTGCTCAGCTCGCACGTGAACGTTGGCGGTAATCATCTTTTGCATTCTGTGCTCGTTGCGCTCCGTACGGGGACCTCCCTCGGCGCCACCCGTTGAATCGTTCATTACGCCGCGAATCGTGTTTCTGTTGCTGCCCAGTTGAGGTTTGCGAATACCGCGTTCACGTAGTCGGCGCGCTGTGCGGGAAGGTAGTCGAGGAGGTATGCGTGTTCCCAAACGTCGAGCGCAAAGAGCACATCGCATCCAGCAAGGTGACCAATCTCGTGATCGGACACCCAGATGTTGCGCATGGTGTTTGTTGCGCGATCGATCACGAGGAGCACCCAGCCGATACCACGCATCATCGCCATAGCCTTTACCTCGTTCTTCCAAAGATCAAATGATCCGTAATATCCGGCAATTGCATCGGCAAGCGCGCCTGTCATCGATCCGTCTCCACCAAGGCCAGCGAAGTAGATTTCGTGTAGGCGCATGCCGTTCCATTCAAACGCATAGCGGCGAGTCAGTTCGGAAAGCGCGAGAGCGTTCGCCTCCGAATCTTTTTTGTATTCATCAATTTTTGCTGCAATAGCATTCACGTTTTTGACGTATCCTGCGTACAACTTGAGGTGTGCTTCGATTTGTTTTGCAGAAAGTCCTGGCATTTCCGGAAGGTTGAATGACTGCTCAATGTACGGCATACTTCGGATAATTGATGATAGGTCCAATTGGTCCTCTTGGACCTATTCTATGCGAATACTGGCGATTGAAACAAGCTGTGATGAGACGGCGGTCGCAATCCTGAATGGATTGAACGACGTTCTTCAGGTTGAATCTTCACTGATTCGTTCGCAGATTGATATTCATGCAGCGTATGGGGGCGTTGTTCCGGAAGTTGCTGCGCGGGAGCATTTGGAAATGATCACGTCGATGATTGAGCGATCCGTGCGGCCAGACGGCGCGGGAATCGACGCGATTGCGGTGACGGCTGGCCCTGGGCTTGCTCCAGCACTGCGCGTTGGCGTTGAGGCGGCGAAAACGTTGGCGTGGGCATGGAAGAAGCCGTTAGTGCCCGTGTGCCATCTTGAAGGACATATTTACGCGAATTGGATTGAGAGTGCTCCAGAATTTCCTGTGCTTGCGTTGATTGTTTCTGGAGGCCATACCGAACTTGTGTTGATGCGCGACCACGGAAATTTTGAGCGTCTTGGTGAAACGTTGGACGACGCAGCGGGCGAGGCGTTCGATAAAGTGGCGAAGATGTTGGGGCTTCCGTATCCGGGCGGCCCGGCAGTGGATCGGCTCGCGGCGCAGGGGAACCCGAAGGCATTCGCTTTTCCGCGGCCAATGATGGACCGCGACGACGCGATGTTCAGTTTTTCTGGGCTGAAGACCGCGGTGCTGTACGAATTGAGAAAATACGATACGCAAATGAACAACGAATCGTTTCGTGCAGACATTGCCGCGTCGTTTCAGGAGGCTATTGTGGAGACGCTTGTGGAAAAAACCATGCGTACCGCGGGAAAGTACATGCCAAAGTGCATTGTGCTTGCTGGTGGTGTTGCGGCAAACGTGGCGTTGCGTGATCGATTGAAAGAGGCGACGGAGCATCGCGGCATGACGATGTATCTTCCGTTGTTTCAATATTCCCTCGACAACGCGGCAATGATTGGTGCTGCGGGGTATTTCCGAGCGGTGCGTGGCATCAGTGCCGATCCTCTGACGTTGGTCGTGGATCCGAACATGGATATATGACCCATACGACCTACAGGACCAATGCTCCCGAAGAAACTCAGGCGATTGCGGCCGAGCTTGCACAACATCTCGTTGGCGGTGAGTTCATTGCATTGATCGGCGACCTTGGCGCAGGAAAGACGACGTTTACGCAGGGTCTTGTTGCGGCGATTGGATCAACGGCCCGTGTGAAGTCGCCGACGTTTACCGTCATGAACGAATACGCGGTGTCGAGCCACCCAACAATTCGTCGTGTTGTTCATTGTGATTTTTATCGATTCACGAAAGCCGAAGAGCTTGGTGCGCTTGAGCTCGACGAGTATCGACGGCTCGATACGGTGATTGTTGCCGAATGGCCCGATGCTTTGCCGATGGTGGCATGGGAGCCGACGTATACCGTAACGATTTCCCACAAAGATGAGCATTCTCGGACAATCACGATCGAAGAGGGAGTGTGATAGGGTAGTGTTATACTCGCTGAATATCGTCGTCGATATGCGCACCGCAAGATTTTTTGTTCCCTCGGATTGGATCGCACAAAGTGCGCAGGCGTTTTCGATTCCGGCGGGACCGATGCATAAACAGATCGTTTCAGTGCTTCGGATGAGGGCCGGAGACCATATCAGCCTCTGCCCAAACGATGGAACGGAAATTGATTGTGAAATTACGGAAATCACGAAGGCGGCAATTCTTGGCGCCATTGTGAGATCGCGAATGGGGGAGCCGCTTCGTCCATCAATCACGGTTTGTGCCGCAATCACGAAGCGCGACACATTTGAATGGACGCTGCAAAAGTGTACGGAAATTGGTGCGACAGCGTTTATTCCAATGATTACCGATCGCGTGATCAAGAAAACGAAAGATGTTCCAGCGCGGTGGATGGACATTCTGCGTGAGGCAAGTGAACAGTCTGGCCGCACAATGCTTCCGGTGATTCATGACCCGTCCTCGTTGAAATCTGCTCTTGAACAGACCGGGAAGTGTGATCGGATCGTCCTCCACGAATCGGTGGGGAAGGCTGCATCAATGCCCAAGGTTCGCATGATGGACCATATTGCACTTTTTGTTGGCCCCGAGGGCGGTTTTTCTGATGCAGAAATTGAGGAGTTGCAATCGGCAGGATCGACGGTTGTCCAAATTGGTGACTTGGTGATGCGTGCCGAGACTGCGGCGACCGTTGGAACTGCATTGATTCGATTCTCGGCAGTTTCATAAACCAAAAGACGCGATCTTCTTCGACAAAGATCGCGTCACCACCATCACCAAGGCGAATTGTTGAGCAGTACAAGCATGGCGTACTGTTCGTTTTCGCTTCCACAACACGCGAGATTCGTGTGCTCTGGAAGTCCCTGGAAACTTGCGCTTCCAGGAGTCGTCGTTTTGCGTTTGGCTCACACGCCGACTTACGTTGGCGCGCGCCATCGACCACAGCAGTGATCGGTGAAAGGGAGACGGTGAGCAGACGCATCAGTATGCATCTTTCGATACTCTCCAGTAGTGTGTGGGCGGCGTGTAGGCACCGCCCACGGGTTCAGTGAGGGCCAGCGTGAGCTGTTCCCCATTGCGACTCCTTCAATCGCCTTCCATATTCATCCCCGGCGTTGTCGCCGTTCGTGTGCCTTCCCATCTGCCTACACAGTGGATGCGCTTCCAATAAACACCTGTTCAGTGCATTGGCTGCGCGGCAGCTCCTGTTTGGAGCGGGTCTGGGGACCCAAACGGACTTCTCGTGTCCGCCGTGAATATGGAATGGCATCTGGTTACCTCCACGTTCACGTCTAGCCCGCAGTCATCCCTGGTCGGACGCCGTTGCCTGTACTCCTTTGCGGTGGCACGGCCGTGATCGTCCGGATGTTCGGCGGGTTTTTGAAGGATTTGCATCCGTTGATTACCGGACCGAACACTCTATCATAGCGAGAAATATCTGTCAAGCATGTGATGGAATGAAAAGCGAGTATTTGATATAAAGTGGCTAATAGTAAACAAAAAACGTACCAGGAAGGTGCCGGATTCTTTCGGAAATATTTTGGATGAAGATTGACAACCACCCTCCGTTCTGCTACCATCCCCGGTCGGCTTCGAGCCTCACGGTTCGTTGGTACGGCATCCACTGCAACGGAGTCAAACGAAGATGGGAGGGATCTAACAATATCCTCAACTCTTCCGGAAGGAGTCCGTTTGCGTCAACGCGACCACCAGGTCGCATCATGGAGAAGAGCGTGATCAATCAGCCCAACAACATCGTGGACACCCACGACGTTCTCAAGATCATCCGCTCCCGCCATCCTGACGCGAGCGAACCCTAACCGGAGGTGCTAGATGGGAAGTGTCTAACGATCGGCGTCGCTTCGTCCCTGCAAGGGGATGGAGCGCGCCGTTTGCGTTTAGGACGGTTCTGCGGTTTTCCAGGCTGCCTTGAACAGTGCGCGCATCGTTTCGGCGAGCGCCGGGCTTTCAATCATGACAACAATAATTTTTCCAACGTACGTAATCATCGCAAT